>DATBJU010000153.1:0-13468 GCA_036556265.1 Xanthobacteraceae bacterium
GAAGACCAGCCAGAGCGACGTCTGCCTGATCAATCCCGAGCTCACGTTTCAGCGGCGCTGAGCATCGCGAGAAGATGGTGAAGCCGCGGACCAATCGTCCGCGGCCTCGCTCTTAGCCGGCGCTAGGATGCGAGCGGCTGCACAAGCCGTTCAAACTCACGCTCCTTAAGGTGCTGGTCGAGGCCCCAGCGCTCCACTTGCGCAAGCGTGTCGTCGAACTCATCGCGCGGAAGCGGCTGATAGACGAACTTCTCACCGCGGCTGAACCTCGAAAATTCCCAAGGATGATAGTCGTCGAATTCCGCCGGTACGGAAATTTTCCAGAGCGGCAGATACTTCGGGAGGTCCGCCTCAAGCGCGTCCTCGGCGCGCTGAAGAGCGTTGAGGTAGCCGCGCACGACATCAGGGGCGGCGTTCGCCGGCGACCACCAAAGCGTCTTGAAACGATCGGCGATAATGCAACGCAGGCCGATCTGGTCGGCCATATCGATCTGCGGGGGGAGCAAACTGGCCGCCTCCACTTCGCCGTCGAGCAGCGCCTTCAGACGCGCACCAAAGCCGCCCGTATTCACGATCTTGATACGCTCGAGCGGCAGATATTTTTCCAGCCGATACGGTACGTTGAAATGGCTGCCGGCGCGCAGCCCGACCGACACCGGCACGTCGGCGAGATCTTCCGGCTCGCGGATCTTCGAATCCGGGCGGACGTAGATCGCCCAGGGTGAATCTCCGTACGCCTGCGCCACGACGCGGCCCATGCCGGCGCTCGCATTGCAGATCGTGCCCCAGACGCATGCGCCCTGGATCACGTCCTCCTTGCTTTCCGTATACGGCTTGTCCTGCGGCCGCTGGAAATACTCCATGCCCCTCCAGCTCGACTGCGTGCCGCGGAAGATCTTCCAATCGAACTCGACGTCGATGCCTTCCGCCTCGAAGAAGCCTTCCCGCTTCGCGACGAAGTCGTTGAGGCCCATGCCCTTGGGGGCAACCTTCACGCGCTTCAAGTTTGTTGCCATGGACGCCTCCTCACGTTTCGCCTCGCCGGCACGCGGGCGAGCGCCTTGTTCCGAAATGCGAGACGTGTATCCTAATGCGAGACGGAGGAGCGTCAAGCACACGTGATGGATCGAACGATCGGAAGCACCGCGGAGGCGAACAGCTCGTCGTCGGACGAGCGCGCTGCTCCAGCCGCCGAAAAGCAAGACCGCGCGTTGGTACAGTCTGTTGCGGTGGCGGCGAAAATTCTGAAGACGCTCGCCGCCGAAGGCGGGGCTTTGCCGCTCAAGCGGCTCGCAATCGCTGCTGCGATGCCGCGCGCAAAAGTCCACCGGTATCTGGCAAGCTTGCGAAGCGCGGGGCTCGTCAGCCAGGACCCGGACAGCGGCGAGTACCGCATCGGCGCAGCGGCGGTAACGATCGGGCTCGTCGGACTGGGGCGCATGAGCCCGGTGCGCCAGCTCGTCGAGGCGCTCCCGCGGCTGCGCGACCGGATCAATGAGACGGTGACCGCGGCGATCTGGGGTGAAACCGGCCCCACTGTGATCGCCATGGAAGAAAGCGACCGCGTGGTCACGATGAACGTGCGGATCGGGACCGTGCTGCCGTTGTCGACGACCGCGATCGGCCGCCTGTTCCTGGCATTCCTGCATCAGGCGGTGACCCAACGCTTCCTTGCCGCCGAGCGTCGCGCGATGCCGGCCGCGAAGCTTCCGTCGGAGAAACAGCTCGAACAGTTGCTCAAGCTGATCCGCGCGGAGCGCATTTCAATCACGTACGGAGCGCTGATGCCGGGCGTCGACGCAATGGCCGCGCCAGTATTCGACTATCGCGGTGAGCTTATCGCGGCGGTGTGCGCGGTCGGCAGGTTCGAGGGCATGAATGCACGGAGCGAAGCGCACGTGCGGCGGTCGCTCGCATCAGCGGCGGCCGAGCTGTCAAAACAGCTCGGCTACATTGAGACGCGCTAGGCGCGGGCGCGTGCGGACTTCTTTTCAGCGCCGGCCTTGGCACGGAAGTACGGGATGATTTCTTTCGCGAAGATCTCGGTGCTCTTGGTCACCAGTTCGTGCGGAAGCGTGCCGAACTGCATCTGCGGAAGAATGTAGCCAAAACCGATTTCCTCCCGATACTTTTCCAATCGCTCGCAAATGGTCTTGGCGCTGCCGCAGAGGAAGATGCCCTGCTCGATCACCTCGTCGATCGTGCGCGCGCCGGCGGAAATTCCACGCTTGGCGGCAAGGATGCCTTTCATGGAAGCGAGCGAGATGTAGCCTGGCGGCAGCAGCATTTCCTGCGGCATGCGCAAGAGCTTGTTCAGGAAGAATTCGATGTGCGGTTTTGCCTCGCGGCGGGCGATTTCGTCGGTCTCGGCGGCGTAGGCCGGAAGCGACCAGCCGATCTGTTCGTTTGTCGCCTGGTAGCCCTGCTTCGCTGCTGCCTCGTGGTACATTTTCACGAAGCGCGCGAGCGCGCTCACCGGGCTAAAAGTCTGCAAGTACGTGTACTTGCGGTCGGGATGCGAGGCCCACTCGATCGTCTCGCGGCTGCCCTGCGAAGGAATCCAGATCGGCGGATGCGGTTGCTGGTAGGGCCGCGGCCAACAGTTCACGTATTCGAAGTGATAGTATTTGCCCTCGAATTTCGTCGGGCCGGGCTGGGTCCATGCTTGGACGATCAGGTCGTGTGCCTCGTGGAAGCGATCGTGCGATTCCGCCGGGTTCGCACCCCAGGAGTGATATTCGGCGCCAATGCCGCGCACGAAACCAGCAACCAGCCGGCCGCCCGTGATGTTGTCGAGCATCGCGAATTCCTCCGCGACCACCAGCGGGTTATTCAGGAGTGGCAGTGCGCGGCCGAGCACCGCGATCTTGCTGTTCTTCGTGCGGCGCGAAAGTGCGCCGGCCATGACGCCGGGGATCGGCATCAGGCCATAGGCATTCTGGTGATGCTCGTTCACGCACACGCCATCCCAACCAAGGGCATCGGCGTATTCGATCTCGTCCAGATAGCGATTGTAGAGCTGGTGACCGATCTTCGGGTCGTAATAGCTGTTCGGTAGCGTTACCCAGGCGGCGTTGTATTTCTTGTCGTAGTCGGGATCGAGTGCCGCATAGGGCATCAGGTGGAAGAAGAAGAACTTCAGGCTCATCACGCAGCCTCCCTGGCGAATGCGACGATCCGCCTGACCCACTCGTCGGTCCGCTCGGTCTGCGGGACGTGGCCGCAATTCTTGAACACGTCGAGCTTCGATCCAGGGATGAGTTGCTGGTATGCCGGCCCGTACGCGGGCGGGATGAGTTTGTCGTGGTCGCCCCAGAGGATCAGCGTCGGCACCGAGATGCGATGCAGCCATTTGTGCAGATGCGGATTGTAGAGCCGCGGCTGCCAGGCGAGCTTCGCGGTTGTCAGGCGATTCTTTGCGATCACCATGCGTTGTTCGTCGGAAAGTGGCACTGCGAGCAATTGATCGGCGATGGTCTGGTCAAAATACATGTTGCGAATGGTGTCTTCTGGCGCCCAGAGAAACAAGTCCGCCTTGGCGACGCCCTTCAAGTGAATTCCGGCAGGGCACGACAGAACGAGGGCCTTCAAATCGTGACAAGAACGAACCGCAAGCTCCGCCGCGGTCCAGCCCCCGAGCGAACTGCCGACAAGCGTCACGTCCTTGAGCCCGAACCGGCGAATGAAATCCAAATAGAAGTAGGCCAGGTCGCCGACTGTATCGAGCCATTCAGGTGTGTCGGAGTCGCCGTAGCCCGGGTGCTCGGGCGCAAACACTTCGAAGTGTTCGGCGAGCTTCTCCATGAACGGGAGCCAGATCCCGCCGCCGCCCGCGCCGTGCAGATACAGGAGCGGCGCTCCCTTTCCGCCGCGCAGCATCCGGATCTTGCATCCGGTAACCGTTTCGAAGCTCTCGTGCCCCGCCATGCCTTACCCTTTGACTAGCCGAGATAGCTGAACTGGCCCACGGCAGGTACGACTTCGGCGGGCCGTCTGCGCGTCGCGCGCTGACGGCGGCCGAAGGCAGCAATCACTTCCGGAATCGCCTCCTCATGATTGGGCGCCATGATGTGGACGCCGGCGACGCCAGGAATTTCAGCGAACGCCTCCATGAGCTCGACCGCGATCCTGCGGCCCTCCTTCATGGGGTCGGCCGCCTTCTCCATGCGATCGATCATGTGGTCGGGGATGACGGTGCCGAACAGATTGTGCTTCATCCAGCGGCCGGACTTGGCGGAACGGAGCGGAGCGATGCCAATCAACAGAAAGAAATCGTCGGGGATGCCCGCCTCGGCGAGCCGCTGCGTGTAGCGCGCGACGACACCCACATCCATGCAGAACTGCGTCTGCGCGAATTGCGCGCCAGACGCGATTTTCGCCTGCAGCCCGGATGGCTTCCAATCCGGCTTCGGATCGACCGGTGCCTCGGCCGCGCCGAGAAAGAAATACGCCTTGCCGCCGACTTTGCGCCCGTGCGGCAGCATCCCGCGGTCGCGGATGGATACCGCAGTCTCGAGCAGCGTCCGCGATTCAAGATCGAAGACAGGCTTTGCATCCGGTTGATCGCCCTGCTTCGGGTCATCACCGCGCAGGACGAGGATATTGCGGATGCCGAGCGCAGCCGCGGACAAGAGATCGCTCTGCAACGCGATGCGGTTCCTGTCGCGGCATGTGAACTGAACGATCGGCTCGACGCCGTTTTCCTGGAGGATCAGGGCCGACGTCAGCGAGCCGAGATGTGCCCGAGCGCCTGCGCCGTCCGTAACGTTCACCGCGTCCGCGAGGCCGCGCAGTGGCATCGCCTTGGCGAGCAGCTCGTTGCGGTCGGAGGAAACCGGCGGCGTCACCTCGGCCGTCATGACAAAACGGCCCGCGCGCAAGGAGCGCTCGAAATGGCCGCTGATCCCCGCCTCGCTCGTGACCGGCTTGTTCATTGGCTTTGCGATAGCAGAAGCAGCCCCGGAAGATAAGCGGCAGTGGGCAGCGGCCATGCGCCGTGCGTCAGGCGGACGAAGTCGGTCATTCCCCTGGTCACGGTCGGCGGGCGCGACGGCAGGTTGGGACCGACTTGCGCGGCGTTGCACCAGCCAAGTGCCTCCACTATGTTGATTTTTCGCAACACCAATCCCCTCGTGTAATTTCATGGACACGCGCAAGGACGTCGTCGAGGCGATCGGCCACACTCCGCTCATCCAGTTGTGGCGCGCATCGCAAGCGACCGGATGCAACATTCTCGGCAAAGCCGAATTCATGAATCCCGGGCAGTCGGTGAAGGATCGCCCGGCACGGCAGATGATCCTGGGGGCGGAAAAGCGCGGCGAGCTCCGTCCGGGCGGCCTCGTCGTCGAGGCGACTGCCGGAAACACTGGTATCGGCCTCGCGCTAGTCGCAAACGCACGCGGCTACCGAACACTGATCGTAATCCCGGAGACGCAGAGCCAGGAAAAGAAAGACATGCTGCGGCTTGCGGGTGCATCCCTCGTGGAAGTACCTGCCGTCCCGTACAGCAACAAGAACAACTACCAGCACATCGGGCGCCGGCTCGCGGACGAATTGCGTAAGACTGAGAAGAACGGCGTCCTGTTCGCCGACCAGTGGAACAACCTCGACAATCGCAAAGCGCACTATCTGTCGACCGGCCCCGAGATCTGGGAGCAGACTGAAGGCAAAGTCGACGCGTTTATCTGCTCGATCGGCACAGGCGGGACGATCGCAGGGACCGCGGCCTATCTTCGCGAGAAGAAGAAGGACGTTGTGATCGGCGTCGCAGATCCGCATGGCGCCGCGATGTACAATTTATTCAAGAACGGCGAGGCGAAGGCGACGCCGGGCGACTCCATCACGGAAGGAATCGGCCTCGGGCGCGTGACACCGATCATCGATGGCCTGAAGGTCGACAAGCCATATCTAATCCCAGACGAGGAGGCGGTGCAGGTCGTGTTCGACATGCTCCAGCACGAAGGCCTGTGCATGGGCGGTTCGACCGGCATCAACGTGGCGGGCGCAATCCGGCTCGCAAAAGAGCTCGGCCGCGGCCACACGATCGTGACGATCCTCGCAGACTACGGTACGCGGTACCTGTCCAAATTGTTCAATCCGGAGTTCCTGCGCTCGAAGAGGCTTCCCGCGCCGGAGTGGCTGGAGCGCAAGATCAAGGTCCCGGACGTCCGCGTGTGACGGACTTGCGATCCGGCGCGGTCGAACCGATCTTTCAGTGGTCGTCGCGCAACGCGAGAACTTGCATGCCAAACGATACTTCGCGGCATTTGATCTCCACCGACTGGCTCGCCGAGCGACTGGGCGAACGCGACCTCGTGGTCGTCGACGGCTCCTGGTATTTGCCGGCGATGAACCGCGATGGGTTCAAAGAATATCAAGGGGCACACATTCCCGGCGCGGTCTACTTTGACATCGATGAGATCTCCGACCACGGTGCGGGACTGCCGCACATGCTCCCGCCGCCCGATGCGTTCGCGTTGCACATGCGACGCCTCGGTATCGGCGATGGAATGAAGATCGCGGTCTACGACGGCGCGGGACTGTTTTCGGCGCCGCGTGTGTGGTGGACGTTCCGCGTATTTGGCGCGAAGGACGTGTTCATTCTCGAAGGCGGGTTTCCGAAATGGCGCGCTGAGGGGCGTCCCATCGAAGCAGGAATGACGAGTCGGCCTGCCGCCAGGTTCACGCCACGGCTCGATCAGGCGCTTGTGGCCGATCTCGACCGTGTCGAAAAGGCGCTTGCCTTGGGAACCGCGCAAGTGGTCGACGTTCGTCCAGCTGCGCGCTTCCGCGGCGAAGCGGCGGAACCGCGTCCAGGCGTGCGATCGGGCCACATGCCCGGCAGCCGCAACGTGCCGTCGACGGAACTGATCAAGGACGGGACGCTCGCGCCGCCGGAAAAGATTCGCGCCGCCCTTGCCGCAAGTGGCGTCGATCCGGACAGGCCCGTAATCGCGAGTTGCGGATCCGGGGTCTCAGCGGCCGTCTTGTGGCTAGCCCTCGACTCGATCGGCAAGTCGCCGCAGGCGCTCTATGACGGTTCCTGGGCCGACTGGGGCTCGCGCAGCGACAAGCCCGTTGCGACCGGAGAAAGCTAGCCGGCGTTTCTCTTATGTGGCGCCAGCCAGAAGTGCGCCTCGAGCCAGCAATCTGCTAGAATGCGAATGCCATGATCTTTCGACAGCTCTTCGATCAGGTCTCCGGCACCTACACCTACCTCCTCGCCAGTCGCCGCGGCGGCGAGGCACTGATCATCGACCCGGTGATTGAGAAGGTCGACCGCTACCTGCAACTCATCAAGGAGTTGGACCTTCGGCTCGTGAAGGCGGTCGACACTCACCTGCACGCGGACCATGTAACCGGGCTCGGCGCGCTACGCGATCGCACGCAGTGCATCACGGTAATGGGCGAGCAGACGCGGGCGGATGTCGTCTCGATGCGCGTCACCGAAGGCGACAAACTCAGGGTCGAAGGCGTCTCGCTCGACGTGCTCTACACGCCGGGCCATACCGACGACTCCTACAGCTATCTCATGGGAGACCGTGTGTTCACCGGCGACACGCTGCTCATCCGCGGGACCGGACGAACGGATTTCCAGAACGGAGATCCGCGCGCGCAGTATGACTCGATATTCAACAAGCTCTTGAAATTGCCGGAGCAGATGCTCGTCTTCCCGGCGCATGACTACAAGGGCGACACGGTTTCCACGATCGGCGAAGAAAAGCGCTTCAACCCGCGCCTTCAGGTGCAATCGATCGACGCCTACGTCGACCTGATGAACAATCTCAAGCTCCCGAACCCGAAGCTGATGGACGTGGTGGTCCCCGCGAACATGCGGGTGGGGCTGCATCAGGATGAAGTCGCAAAGCGGGGTTGGGCGCTCTCAGCCGATCAGGCGGTGAAGCTCGTCGGACGGGACGACGTGGAGTTCATCGACCTGCGCGAGAAAAGCGAGCGCGAGAAGCATGGCACCATACCGGGCTCGCTGCACGCTCCCTACCCGGACCTCGTCGCGAACGTGCAGCCCGGCGGTCTGCTGCATCGGCTCGCAAACCGAGGCGAGAAACGCATCCTGTTCTACTGCGCGTTCGGCGAGCGCTCGGCCATGGCGGTGCAAGCGGCGCAGGACGCCGGGTTGAAATCCGCCGCGCATGTCCAGGGCGGTATGGACGCCTGGAAAAAGGCGTGCGGGCCCGTGGAGCGCTGACGCTCCGACACACCTGTCAACGCAAGATCTGGCTCAGGAACAGCCGGGTGCGCTCGTGCTGCGGGCGTTCGAAGAACTCCTTCGGCTCGTTCTTCTCGACGATCTGCCCGCCATCCATGAACACCATCTGGTTCGCGACCTCGCGGGCGAATCCCATCTCATGACTGACGACGATCATCGTCATGCCGTCATGGGCGAGCTCGACGATCGCGTCGAGCACCTCCTTGATCATTTCCGGGTCGAGAGCAGAGGTGGGCTCGTCGAACAGCATCACCTTCGGGTTCATGCAGAGCGCGCGGGCGATCGCCACCCGTTGCTGCTGGCCGCCGGAAAGCTGCGCCGGATACTTGTTCGCCTGCTCGGGAATGCGCACGCGCTTGAGATAGTGCATCGCGATCTCATCGGCCTCGCGTTTGGGAAGACCGCGTACCCAGATCGGCGCGAGCGTACAGTTCTCAAGCGCGGTCAGGTGCGGAAACAGGTTGAATTGTTGAAAGACCATGCCGACCTCGCGCCGCACCTCTTCAGTCGCGCGCACGTCGTCCGTCAGCTCGATGCCGTCGACCACGATACGGCCGCGTTGATGCGCTTCGAGCCCGTTGATGCAGCGGATAAGCGTGGACTTGCCGGAGCCCGATGGACCACAAACGACGATACGCTCGCCGCGCATGACGGTGAGATTGATGTCCTTCAGCACGTGGAATTGACCGAACCACTTGTGCACGCCGGCCATCTCGACCGCGATGGCATGGTTGGCGCTGGTCATCGCAGTCCCTTTCAGCGGCCGGGCGTTGCGACGCGGCGCTCGACGAACAACGCGTAACGCGACATCGCGAAACAGAATGTGAAATAGATGATGCCGGCGAAGGCGAAGCCCGTGTACAGCGTGACTGGCGTCGCCCAGTTCGGATCCGAGAACGCGGAACGCAGCTGTCCGAGCAGATCAAAGATCGCAATGATCAGAACAAGGGTCGTGTCTTTGAATAACGCAATGAAATTATTGACGATTCCCGGTATCACCAGAACCAGCGCTTGCGGCAGGACGATGAGGCCCATGGTGCGCCAGTAGCCGAGGCCGAGCGCGGAGGCGGCTTCGTGTTGGCCGCGTGGAATGGATTGAAGCCCCCCGCGGATGATCTCCGCCATGTAGGCGCCGGAAAACAATGAGACGCCGATCAGCGCGCGCAAGAGCGTGTCGAAGGTGAAGTTACGCGGCAGGAACAGCGGCAGCATGTAGGCGGCGAAGAACAGCACCGTGATCAGCGGTACGCCGCGCCAGAACTCGATAAAGACGATCGAGAGCAGGCGTACCACCGCCAAGTTCGACCGACGGCCCAACGCAAGCAGGATGCCGATCGGGAGCGAGAAAACGATTCCGGTTACCGCCACGATCAGGGTCACCAGGAACCCGCCCCAAAGCCGCGTCTGAACCGGCTCCAGGCCGAAATCCAGATCTATGGCGAGCAATACGAGCCCAAGCACCGCAAACACGATCAAGGTCCCGATGAAGGCGGACCGCACATGCGCGCGAAGGAGTGCGGCGACGGCTGCGGCAACCGCTGTGACGACCGCTGCGGTCACGAGAAAATCGCTCCAGAAGCTCCAACGTAACCCTGCTTCGATTCCAAATCCTGCCAACGGTCCCCAGCTGACGACGTGGCCCAGCACGAACGCACGCATATCAAGGTTACCGCCCGTCAGCAGTACGAGCGTAACCAATGGATACAGGCCAAAGAACAAGAGCGCATTCACGCGCTTGAATGGAGCAGCGGGAACCATCAAAGGCGCCAAGAGGATCGCGCCCGTTGCAAAGACGATATTCGGCCGCCAGCGCTCGGCCACCGGATAGAAACCGTAGATGAACTGCCCGAACTTGGCCCGCACGAAGGGCCAGCAGGCGCCGCTGATGCCGAGGCAGTCGTCGCGGCTCGTTCCCTCCCAGACAGCGTCGAGGGCGAGGAAACGGATGAGCGGCGGTACCACCCAGGCGATTACGGCGACGCTGAAGATCGTCATGACCAGGTTCAGTGGCGTCGCGAACAAACTGCGCGCCAATGCGCTGTACGCACTGCCAACGTGCAGCGGCGGCGGTTCGGCCGGGGCAAACGCTGTTCGGACGAAGCTGGTCGCCATCGGTCAGCCGCCCCGCAGCGCGAGTGTTCGGTTGTACCAGTTCATGAGTGCGGCGGTGATGAGTGAGATCGCGAGATATACGGCCATCGTCACCGCGATGATCTCAATCGCCTGCCCGGTCTGGTTCAGCGTAGTTCCGGCGAAAACGTAGAAGAAATCCGGGTAGCCGATCGCGGCGGCGAGCGAGGAATTCTTAGTCAGGTTCAGATATTGGTTCGTGAGGGGCGGCACGATCAGCCGCATTGCTTGCGGCGCGACGACGAGGCGGAGCGTGAGACCGCGACGCAGCCCGAGGGAGGAGGCTGCTTCGGTTTGCCCGCGCGGCACCGCGAGAATGCCCGCACGAACGACTTCGGCGATGAAGGCAGCCGTATAGGTGGAAAGCGCGAACAGGAGTGCCAGGAATTCCGGAATCACGCGCACCCCACCGACGAAATTGAAGCCGCGGAGCTCCGGCAGGTCGAGCGAGAACGGCATTTTCGTCGCGGCCATCGCGATTGCGGGGAGTCCGACAAGCAGTACGATTACGAGACGGCCGGTCGGAACACGTCGCCCGGTCGCGAGCAGATGTCGGTACGCCCAGATACGGATGGCGAGCACGGCGGCAACACCGGCGAACAGCGCCGCCACGACCACTCCACTGCCTTCCTCAAACACAACACTTGGGAGAAAAAGCCCGCGATTCGTCACGTAAACGGCACCGACGATCGGCTCGCTCTGTCGCGGACCGGGGAGCGCACCAAGCACCGCGAGATACCAGAACAGGATCTGAAACAGCAGCGGCAGATTGCGCAACAGCTCGACGTAGGCGCCGGCGAGCCGCGCAAGCAGCACGTTCGACGACAATCGGGCGATGCCGACCGCAAAACCGAGTATCGTCGCAAAGAAAATCCCGAGCGCGGCGACGAGCAGCGTGTTCAGGAGCCCGACGAGAAAGGCTCGGCCATAGGTCGAACTCTCGGAATACGGGATCAGCGTCTGGCCGATACCGAAGCCCGCAGTCTGTTCGAGAAAGCCGAAGCCCGAGGCGATGTTTTGCGCCGCGAGGTTTGCCTGCACGTTGCGGAAAAAAGCCCATCCAAGCCAAGCGACGCCGAGGGCGAGTACGAGTTGGATGATGAGGGAACGGAAGCGCGGATCGGTCGCGATTGTCCGTGCGCGGCCTGGCCGCGCCCTGTCACTGACGTCCATCATGCGCCGCGTCACCGCACTGGGAGAAATGCCCCTGTGGCGAGAGCGCCCGCCCTCGCCGCCGGGTCCTTCATGGTCACCGCTCCTGCGCTGGCGCGCGGCGTCAGCGGATCGGCGGCGCGTACTGGATGCCGCCCTTGTTCCAGAGCCGGTTCAGGCCGCGCTCGATTCCGAGCTTGGAGCCCGCGCCCACATTGCGGTCGAATGATTCTCCGTAATTACCGACGTGCTTGACGATGCGAGCGACCCAATCCTTGGTAAGGCCGAGCTGCTCACCGAAGTTGCCTTCGGTGCCGAGCAGACGCTTCACCTCGGGGTTGCCGGACTTCATCATTTCGTCGACGTTCTTGGTTGCAATGCCGAGCTCCTCGGCGTTCAGCATCGCGAAAAGCACCCACTTGACGATGTCGAGCCATTGATCATCGCCGTGGCGCACCACCGGGCCGAGCGGCTCCTTGGAGATGATCTCGGGCAGCACAACGTGGTCGGCGGTGTTGGCGAGCTTCAGCCGCATGGCATAGAGCTGCGAAACGTCGCTCGTGAATACGTCGCAGCGACCCGCCTCGTAGGCCTTTACTGTCTCGTCCGCCGTGGAGAACGCGACCACTTCGTATTTCATGTTACGGGAGCGAAAGAAGTCGGCGACGTTCAGCTCTGTGGTAGTGCCGGTCTGCGTGCAAACCGAGGCGCCGGACAGCTCAAGCGCGGAAGACACCTTCTTGTCCTTGCGCACAAGGAAGCCCTGGCCGTCATAGTAGTTCACACCGGCGAAGTTCAGACCGAGCGATGTATCGCGAGAGCTCGTCCAGGTCGTGTTGCGCGACAGAACGTCGATCTCGCCCGACTGCAGGGCGGTAAAGCGATCCTTCGCGGTGAGCGGCGTATAGCGAACCTTGGTGGCGTCATCGAAAATCGCAGCGGCAATCGCGCGACAAAGGTCGACGTCGATGCCGGTCCAGTTGCCCTTGTCGTCTGGGCTGGAGAAACCGGGCAAGCCCTGGCTGACGCCGCATTGGACGAAACCCTTGCTTTTCACCTGATCGAGCACCGCCGCGTTGGCGACGGTTACGGGAGCGCCGAAACCCGCGAGCACGAACAGCACACACAACACCCGTTTCATCGGACCGATCCCTTCTCCTCGGCAACGCCGCAGGTTATCACAGGCCAAACCCCAAAATCGGTCAAGTGCTTGCAGCCCGGCGAGCCTTGACGACAGCGCCACGGTACGCCTAATCCGGCGCGCGCAGCGCGGCGGGAGGTGTTGAATGGTCAAGAAAAAAGGTGATGAACGCGCGCGCCGCCAGCCCGCAACCGAGGTGGTCGTCGCCGGTCGCAACCCGTCGGAGCAGTACGGCTTCGTCAACACGCCGATCTACCGCGGCTCGACGGTCCTCGCTCCTACAGTCGCCGACTATCTCGGAAAGAACGCACGCTTCGTCTACGGACGGCGGGGAACACCGACCACCGAGGCGTTGGCCAACGCAATCACGGCACTGGAGGGAGGTGCCGGTACCGCACTGACGTCCTCGGGGCTTTCCGCAATCACAACGGCGTGGACGGCCGTCGCGCGGGCCGGCGACCATGTGCTGGTTGCCGACACAGTCTACGGGCCGAACCGATACTTCTGCGACACGCTGCTCGCGAAATGGGGGGTTAAGGTCCAGTACTACGATCCGACCATCGGCGGCGGCATCGTCGAGCTTTTCCGCCCGAACACACGCGCGGTTTTTCTCGAGTCGCCCGGCTCACTCAGCTTTGAAATGCAGGACGTTCCTGCGATCGTCGCGGTAGCGCGCGCGCGACGCGCGATCACCCTCCTCGACAATACGTGGGCGACGCCAATATATTTCCGGCCACACGACTTCGGCGTCGACATCTCCATTCAAGCCGGCACGAAGTATCTCGGCGGCCACGCCGACGCCAATCTCGGCACGATCT
>DATBJU010000154.1:0-2821 GCA_036556265.1 Xanthobacteraceae bacterium
AAGCTACGTAGCGGCGTGAAACGCTGAAACTACGCCATCCTGCCGCCGCTCGTGGCGAGCGCGTCCGGCGCGGTGGGGAACGCCATCCATTCCGGTCCGGCCCACGGAACGAGATTGGAGGCACAGACACCGCAGCCCTCGAGTTTTCAGCGTTTGGGCTGAATCGGATTGGCAGCAGCGAGCGCGCGAAGCGCCGCAAAGGTGTTCTCATCGAACACGCCGTGGATTGGGCCATCGTAGAACCCATAATCCCGCAGCAGTCTTTGCACCTCACTCTTGGTCTCCGCTCTCCACGAATCATGTTTGGTGAACAGGCTCGCTTCGGCGGAATCCGAGCCCATTCGATACGCGGTCAGGAGATAGTCGGCGGCCCGAATCGGATCGGCCGGCACCCAAGCACCGCGATCGAGGACGAGCGCGTAATTGCGCATTCCACCGGGATGACCCACTGCCGCGGCGCGTTCGAACCAACGAGCAGCTTCGGCCGTGTCTTTTGCAACGCCCTCGCCTTCGGCGAGATAATATCCGAGATCGGACATGGCCGTTCCCAGGCCCTTGTCCGCCGCGCTCCGAAACCAGGTCATGGCGCGAGCCATATCCTTCTTCACACCGGTGCCTGCGGAATAGGCAATGGCGATCTTCCACATCGCAAGAGCGTAACCGTCCTTCGCAAGGTCCATCAGAATGCTAAGGCCATCCGCCTTGTCGCTGCGCGAGGCCGATCGCAGAAGCACGCGGGCGAGTTGCGCGCGCAGGCGAGGAATGCCCGGCTGCTGCAAGATCGCAGTCACGCAAGCCTTGGTAGCGTTTGGGAGATCGATCTTCTCGAGAGGCACTCTGGGGGCGCGCGAATCCGGGTCATCGGAACCGGCGCTCGCAAGAACATCACAACGTTCCACGGCCTTGATCATGAACGTGTCGCGAACCGACATGGATCGCGAGGCCCGAGCCAAATAACTCTCGAAGCCCTTGTTCGTCAGTGCGACGGCCCCGACGCGCCCTGCTGGTTGGGCCGCAGGCGGCTCGGCTGGGACAGAATTGGAGGGCGCTCCTTCGCTCTGCGGCGGGCGGTGCGACGGAGCGGGCAATGCCGGACGGCTGGCAATCGCCTCGGTTTGCGTGAACCCTAGATTCAGCTGCCCGATGATCTGATCGTAATAGGCCGGCACCTGGACGTGATCGACGCCAAGCGCGATCGTTCGAACCTGAACTTGGGTCGCTTTGGCGATTTCGATCATGGTGACGTCGCGCTTCTCGATCTCTTTGAGAAAGACGCGGGTAAAAACTGAATTCTGATCGGGATCGGCATTCGAAAGCCGGTCGAGCGCCGCCTGGCCGACTCCGGCGGAATAGAGCACGAACACGCCTTCGGGTGGCGATGCCATGGCGAGGCCGCGCACCCCGCCGACGCTGCGCGTCCCCGGCCGCTTGAATGGGTTGTCGCGGCAGGCGTCGAGAATCACGACTATGGCGCGAGCGCCGCGATCCTGGATATCGGTCACGACTTTCTCGGTCGGGAGCGCCTCGCCGGTGAGGAGCGTCTCCTGCCCGTCGCGCACTGCGGGCACGTCAACGGGAAGAATGTAATTGGCTCCGCGTATTTCGATTCCATGTCCCGCATAATAGAAGAGCGCGAGATCGCCGTTGCGGATGCGGGCATTGAACTGGGCAAGTTGCCGCACGAGCTCACGGCGGCTCACATCCGTCGCCAGCATGACTTCGAAGCCGAGCGACCGCAACGAACGTGCGACCGCAGTCGAGTCATTGACGGCCCTTTCGAGCTTAGGGACGTTCTCGTAGGCATTGTTGCCGATCACGAGCGCGATTCGATTCTCGGCTCGCGCCGCCCCCTGCACGACAACCGCGGCGAGAACGCCCAGCATGATCAGAGTGCGCGCAAACCACGGCTGCATCCTTGTCCTCGTTCCTCTCAATCGATGCCGTCGGGGCAGACCGGAAATCCCGCTGCCCCGAGCGCTCACCCAAGCGGTAGCACATGCGCCCACTTGGCGCGGATGGCGGCGTCGAGCTCCTTGCTCGAGCGCGCCACGACCGGAAACGTGGCACGGCGCGACCACGGCCTGCAGGCGTCAATGACGATGCGAGCATTGCGGGGGTCATCGCTGCCGTAGGCCATGGGATCGAGGGCCGTGCTCCAGCAGCCGCGAAGAACCTCCAAGCCGTCGCGCGGGTCGAAGCGCGTGCACATCGCCCACACCACCTGGTCCATGTCGGCGGCATCGATGTCGTCGTCGACCACCACGACGACGCGATTGGCATAGGCGCCGGCGTGGCATTGCGATGCGATCAGCCCGGCCTGCTTGGAGTGGCCGCCGTATTGCTGCTTGATCGAAACCGTGAGCCACAGGCGGCTGCCGCCGGCCGGGTGCGCCCAGACGCCCTTCACCTCGGGCACGCCCGCTGCTTCGAGCTGGTTCCAGACGGCGCCGGAGCGATAGGTGCCGCGATAGAACGAGTCGTCGTCCGGCGGCACACCCGGGATGGCGCCGAGCAGGATCGGGTCGTCGCGATGCATGAAAGTCGCGATGCGGATCGCCGGCTCCTTCTTCGTGCCGCCGGCGTAATAGCCGGTCCATTCGCCGAGAGGCCCCTCGTCGATCAGATCACCGGGATGCACGAAGCCCTCGAAGGCGATCTCCGCCTGCGCGGGTATGGGCAGCCCGGTCGCCGGCCCGTCGAGCACCTCGATCGGCTCGCCGATCAGGCCGCCAGCGACGTCGTATTCATTCTTGCCGTACGGAATTTCGAGGCCGCCCACCATGAACAGCGCGGGGTGTATGCCCGCGACGACCGCAACCGG
>DATBJU010000155.1:0-15518 GCA_036556265.1 Xanthobacteraceae bacterium
CGCAAACTGTTTGGATGGCATCGAAGGGCGTGTGTGAAAAAGGTGGCGCGGGTGCCTGCTGCGCTGACGGCCAAGCCATGTTTCAGTGGGGTAAATGTGAACCGGTTTGCAGTGAGGGTGGAGGCCTGCAGAGCAACGGCAAGTGCGCCCCATGCAAGAGTTGGCAGACGGCGTCCCTCAACCGATGCCACAACATCTGTCCGAACGGCGTCTACTACGATCCCAACGCGCCGGTTACTCCGACGGTAAGTCTCCAGTCTTCCGCAGGACCGCAGGCGGCCACCGGTGCGGGCATTCCGGGGCAAGGTACGCCGGGCTCGTCGGCTCCGGACAACATCGTTGCGATACCTGGTGGTGCGAAGATTCCTCCCGGGAAAGGTGGGGCAATCCTTGCACCCGGCGTGCCCGGCGCTGCTAAGCCGCCGCCCGGTGTAAAGCTCTCGCTGCAGCCGATGTGCATTCCCTGCGGCCAGAATGCATACGTTGAGAACAACCAGTGTCACGACTGCGGGCCCGCGGGGGTCGTCAACGTAGCGAAGCAGACCTGCACGCCCTGTGCCGAGGGACAGGTTGCCAAGCTCTTGGCAGGAGCCCTCACCTGCGCCGCCGATTGCTCGAAAGTCGCCGTAGCCGGCAAGCGCACCGATATCATTTCCGTCAACTACATCACCGATCCAGGCAACAAGAACCGCTGCATCGAATGCAAGCCGGGCAGCAAGCCCAACGATGCGCATACAACGTGCGTTGTCGTTGCCAGGTCCCTGCCGGCGGACAAGCAGCCGCACACGGCGAAGAGCGTACCGGCGCTGCCGCCGAAGAAGACGACAACCAGAGAGACGGTGAAGGGAACG
The DNA here is from genome assembly GCA_036556265.1 of Xanthobacteraceae bacterium. Classification (GTDB taxonomy): domain Bacteria; phylum Pseudomonadota; class Alphaproteobacteria; order Rhizobiales; family Xanthobacteraceae; genus JAUSIF01. Next base: position 852 of record DATBJU010000155.1, read on the forward strand.
ATCGCCAAGATTCAGTGCCCGCCACGCACGCACCCCAACCCGCGCGGCACCGGCTGCGTGCCCGACCTCGACATGCAGGACTCCGGCGGGGCCGGCAGCGGGCCGCGCACCGGCGGAACGCCGGGCGGTGGATTCCATGGCATCGCGGTGCCCGGCCGATAGTATCGATCAAACTAAAATACGAGGAAGCGAGCCGGTTCGTCGGTCACGCCGCAGTCCGAGTGCTGGCTGGGGGACTAGGATTCGAACCTAGATTCTCGGAGTCAGAGTCCGATGTTCTACCGTTGAACTATCCCCCACCAATTCGGGACGAAATCACATAGCCTTGGCGCTCTCGTTTTTCAATCAGATCAAGGTCCTACGTAATAGGGTTTCTGACGCCGGAGCCCAGCGCGCGCAGCAACTGCCGAACGCGACGGGGATTGCCCTTCCTCTTTGCTTCTTTGCTTCCTTGCTTCGATGTCAGTCCAGATCGCGATCCCGGCACAGAGAAAGCAGAACGACCATAAGCTCGTTGATCTCGAGAAATGAATACGGATCCTGGATGCCCTGCTCGATCAGCCACGCGAACTGCAGATGGTAGGCATCTCGCTCCCTTGCGGCATCGCACTGCGATGGCACTTTATTGAAATTCTGCACGTGATGGACAAGCTCGTGCAGCAGTTCGCTCCTGCTGCGTAGATCCTTTGGATCCCAGCCTTCGCGCAAATAGATCGTTTCGGTGTTCCGGTCATAGAGTGCGCGGACATTACCCTCGGTTGCATGCGCTCCAAAGGCCAGTTCGACCATTCTTTCCTTTCTAACTAATGCAATCTGGGGCGGAGGGGGCGGAAGAAAGCCCGTCTGAGCAATGATCCAGCCCGTAAGGACAGCTGCAAGCACTTCCAAATTCATAAAATAAAATATGCGGTCAGGGCGACCAGATGTTTGATCTGGCACAAGCCTTGATCTCACTCAGAGCTGCGAACCAGCGTTGTGGTTTTCAATGCGAGGGGACGGCTCAACATGGGGCGCTGGGCGACACACGGTTCGCCGCCAACGGCATTCGCCGCGCTCCGGCGACCTACTCCGGCGAGACAATATCCGGCGGCGCGCCGCGACATTTCCGCATCCGGATCGAAGTGCTTGATCCAACAAGCATATTGCTATGCACCATAATCATTGCTGTCATGCGGTAAGTATCGGTTTTTGCGTTGGAATACCAATATATGGTCCGCATCGAAATCATCACATGGGATCAACATGACCGCTCTTGCTCTCACCCTGAAAGGCAGCGCCCCGCGCCTGCGCGCCGTCGGCCGCTTCTTCGCCGACCTGTTCGGCGGCATCGCCGAAGGTCACGAGATCGCGCGCCGCTACGAAGAACTTTCGCGCATGTCGGACGCAGCGCTCGCCGCGCGCGGCGTCACGCGCGAGGAGCTGCCGCAGGCGATCGTCACCGGCCGCATCTGCCGCTGAGAATTTCAGCGCCGCAACGCGCGGGCGCGGATCTCCGAAAGCGTCGTTGAGGGCGTAATCGCCTCGGCGTCGATCTTGCAATGAACGAGCGCCGGCCCCTTGGCCGCGAGCGCAGCCGCGAGCGCCGGAACCGTCTCCTCATCGCGGGTCACTGAAAAACCCTCCGCACCGTACGAGCGTGCGAGCGCGGCGAAATCCGGATTCCTCAGATCGGTTCCGAACACGCGTCCGGGATAGTGCCTCTCCTGGTGCGCGCGGATCGTGCCGTAGGTGCCGTTGTCGATCACCAGGATCCTGACTGCGATCCCATACTGGACGGCGGTCGCCAGCTCCTGACCCGTCATCAGGAAGTCTCCGTCGCCGGCGAAAGCGATGACCTGGCGTTCGGGCAAAATGCGTTTTGCAGCAATTGCCGCAGGCACGCCATAACCCATCGAGCCGGATACGGGACCCAATTGTGTGCCGAACTTCCGGTAGCGATGGAAGCGCTGCGACCATTGCGCAAAATTTCCCGCACCGGTCGTGATGATGCCGTCCGCGGGAAAGCGCTCGCGCAGGAACTGCATGATCGTGCCCATCTGCACCGAGCCCGGGTGTTTCGGAATCTCTTCGGACCAGGCGAGGTATTCTGCGCGCGCCGCCTTGCGCCACTCGCCCCACTTGATCTCACGCGGCGGCTCAACGCCCTCCAACGAGGCAGCAAACGCATTCGGACTCGCATGGATCGCGAGCGTCGGCTGATAGACACGGCCGAGCTCGGCCGCATCGGCATGGATATGCACGAGCGGAACGCCGGGATCGGGGATACCGAGGAGCGAATAACCCTGGCTCGGAATTTCGCCGAGACGCGCATTGAAAAGCAGCACAAGATCCGCGGCACGCACCCGCGCGCCAAGCTTTGGATTGGCGCCGAGGTTCAACTCGCCCGCGTAGCAGTCGTGATCGCCGGGAAACAGCGCCTGGCGGCGGAAACTCGCGATCATCGGCAAATCGAAACGCTCGGCGAAGCACTTGAGCGAGGCGGTCGCCTTCTCCGACCAGCGGCTGCCGCCAACGATGACGATCGGACGCGCGGCAGCGGCCAGCAATTTCTGCAACTGCGCCATTTCCGCAAGCGCCGGCCAAGTCTCCGCCGCCTCGAACGGCGGAGCGTCGGCAACGCTCACTTCCTCCGTCTGCATATCTTCGGGAAGCGAGATGACGACCGGGCCGGGCCTTCCCTGCGTCGCGACACGCATGGCGCGCGCAATCACCTCCGGCACGCGCTCGGCATCGGTAATCTCGACCGCCCATTTCGCGAGCGTGCCGAACACGGCCTCGATGTCGATCTCCTGAAACGCCTCACGGCCGCGAAATTCGCGGCTGATGTTGCCGACGAACAGAAGCATCGGCGTTGAATCCTGCTGCGCCACGTGCACGCCGCTGCTCGCGTTTGTGGCGCCCGGACCACGCGTGACGAAACAGAGGCCGGGCTTGCCGGTAAGCTTACCCACGGCCTCCGCCATCATGGCCGCTCCGCCCTCCTGCCGGCACACGAGAAAATCGACCGGGCTGTCGCGCATCGCGTCGAGCACTGCGAGAAAGCTCTCGCCTGGGACACCGAAAGCGTGTTTTAGGCCATGGCCCGCAAGCGCATCAACGAGCACGCGCGCCGTGGAGCGCGGCTTCAAAGACGATTCCGGAGCAGGCTTATGCATGCCACAAGTACCCTAACCTAGATCGCTGCGATCGCCTGAATCTCGATCGCGATCTCTTCGCTGACCAGCCCGCTCACCACAAGCAACGTGTTCGGCGGGTACTTTCCGTCCGGAAAGAGCTTCGGGAACTCGCGGGTCCTTGCGGCGAAGAACTTCGCGATATCCTCCCTTCGGACGAGGAAGGTCATCATCTGAATGACGTTTCTCCAGTCGCCGCCGGCAGCTTTCAGCGCCCTGCCGATATTTGCGTAGACTTCCGCCGTCTGCTTCTCCACATCGTGTGGGGCGATCACCTTGCCGTCGGGGGCAAGCGCCACCTGACCGGCCACCACGACAAGCCTTCGCGCCCCTTCGATTTCCGCAATGTGCGAATAGGCGCCGGCCGGCTTCGGCAGCGTGCCTGGATTGGAAATTTTGACGTCGGCCATGATTCCTCCCCCTCGGTCTGCTTGCTGCGCACCGTAGTTCAGCGATTTCGGTGCTGCCAGTGGCACCTTCACCCCGAACGCCGCTCCAAACAAGTCGATGTCAGAGCAAAAATTTTCCGTGAAGTGCTGCATTGCCGGCGGCGGGCCTGCCGGGCTCATGGCCGGACATCTGCTCGCGCGGGCCGGGGTCGAGGTGCTCGTGCTGGAAAAGCACGCGGACTTCCTACGTGATTTCCGTGGCGACACGATCCACCCTTCGACTCTTGAGGTGATGCACGAGCTGCAACTTGCAGAAAAGCTACTGAAGCTTCCGCACGATAAGGTGCGCTCGTTTACGTTTCACGTCGCCAAGCAGACTATTCTGGTCGCGGACTTCACGGGCCTCGAATTGCGCTACCCGTTCGTCGCGATCATGCCGCAGTGGGACTTCCTGAACTTCGTGGCGACGACGGCCGCGCGCTACTCGAGCTTCAACCTCATGATGCAGACGGAGGCGACAGAGCTCATTGAGGAGACGGGCCGGATCGCCGGTGTACGAGCCCGCACGCCGAACGGCGAGATCGAAGTGCGGGCCGACCTCGTGATCGCCGCCGACGGGCGGCACTCGGTCCTGCGCGAGCAGGCCGGCCTCAGAGCGGTCGAGCTCGGCGCGCCGATGGACGTGCTCTGGTTTCGTCTCTCACGCGTTGCAAGCGATCCACGCGAAGTGATGGGCCGGCTCGGTGCCGGCGTCGCGCTGATCGCGATCGAGCGGGGCGACTACTGGCAATGCGGCTGCATCATTCGCAAAGGAGCGATGGAAGAGATCCGCGGCCGCGGGCTCGAGGCATTCCGCCGCCGCATTGCGGACCTTGCACCGTTCCTGCGCGGCCGCGTCAAGGAGTTGCAGAACTGGGATCAGATCAAGCTCCTGACCGTCGCCGTCGACCGGCTTGTGCAATGGTACCGGCCGGGATTCGTCTGCATCGGCGACGCGGCGCACGCGATGTCGCCGATCGGCGGCGTCGGGATCAACCTCGCGATCCAGGATGCCGTCGCGGCGTCCAATCTTCTTGCGGCGCCGTTGCGCGAGCGACGTGTCGAAATCGAATATCTCCGCGCCCTGCAGCACCGGCGCGAGCTGCCGACACGACTCACGCAGGCTGTGCAGGTCTTCATCCAGAAGCGGGTCGTCAAGCGGGTGCTCGAGGGCCACGGTGAACCCCGTATTCCTTGGCCGCTGCGGCTGATCGCGCGCTTCCCGCGGCTGCGCCGCATGCCCGCGCGCTTCATCGGCGTCGGCTTCCGGCCGGAACATGTGGAGACGAAGGCCGTACGTTAAACATCGAGTGTGAACCCGGATTTGTCCGCGCAGGCTGGGCGGTCGCCCACCAATCCCTTGGCCCGACGGCTGCGACAAGTCGTTGGCCATTGTCACCCTGCACCCCCGACCGTAGGCTACTCGAAGGGAGGAAACTCAACATGCCAAAGAAATCCAAGAGCGGAAATCCGGACATTCTGCGGCGCTCACTGCTGATCGGCGGCGCCGCGACGTTGGCCATGCCTTATATCGCTCGCGCGCAGACGCCGGGCGTCGTACGCATCGGCGTGCCGACCAAGACCTACTTCCCCACCATCATCTGCGAGACCGCGATCCAGCAGAAGCTGTTCGAGAAGGAAGGCATCAAGGCCGAGCTGACCATCTATCGCAGCGGCGCCGAGGGCTTCGAGGCGATCGCAGCGGGCGCAGCCGACCTGATCTACAATTCGTCGATGAGCGTGGCAGGCGGCCTGAACAAGGGCGTGAAGGTACGCTGCGTGGCTAATGGGGCGCTGGCCTATTTCGGCTGGTATCTCGTGGTAAAGACCGACTCGCCGATCCAGAAGCCCGCCGATCTGGCCGACAAGAAGGTCGGCATCACCTCCGCCGGCTCCGGTACCGACATCCTCGCTCTCTGGACCCAGCAGTTCCACAAGATCAAGTTCACACGCGTGCCGCTCGGCGGCGGTGGCCTTGTGCCCAACCTGATCAGCGGCAACATCGACGCTAGCGTGCTCTACTCGCCGCTGACCTACCAAATGTTCATCAAGAAGCAGGCGCGCGCGCTGATCGACTTCGGCAAGGAAGTGCCGTCCCACTCCACCGGGAGCTGGATCGCCACCGACAAGATCATCGCCGAGCGGCCGAACGACCTGCAGAAGGCGCTGAACGCCATCTATGGCGGCGTGGCGTGGCTGCAATCCGACAAGAACCGTGACGCGGCGGTCAAGTTCCTCGCCCGCGTCAATGAGATTCCCGAAGACGTGGCGGCCGCGGAGTTGGACGGCAACATCAAGAACCTGTCGAAGACCGGCGAGTTCCAGGAGGACTGGGTCTCGCGCTCGCTCGACATGGCCAAGCTCATCGGCATGAGCGAACTCGCGCCGGCCAAGGATATCTACGTGACCAAGTTCCGGCCGTCTCCGACCATGTCCTGACGGTTGGCAGAGTCATGACGGGCTCAGCCCGGCCGTCCATGAGGAGTACAACATGGCGTCCATGGATGCCCGGCGCAACGGCACAGAGGTAGCCGGATGACGCGAACGCAGATCGTCGTCGCGCGCCTGGTGTTGCTCGCAGCTGTACTGGGCGCGTGGGAGATCTTGCCGCGCAACGGTGCGATCAATCCGCTGCTGCTGCCGCCGCTGAGCGAGGTGCTCGGCATGCTGGTCAACCTGCTCGGCCGGCCGCAGGTGCACGAGGCGATCGCCACCACCGCGGGTGAAGTGATCGTGGCCTTCATCATCGCCGTTCCGCTCGGCGCCACGCTCGGCGTCATCATCGCCGAGAACGATTATGCCGGCGAGATCTTCCGGCCGATCCTTTTCTATGTGTTCAGCGTGCCGAAATCGATCTTCCTGCCTATGTTCATCCTGGTATTCGGCATCGGCTTCCAGCAGAAGGTTGCCTACGCGGCGTTCACCACGACCTTCGTCGTTCTGATGAGTGCCACAGCGGCGGTCGAATCGGTCAAAGCCGACCACGTGCTGGTGGCACGCTCGTACGGCGCCACGCGCGCGCAGATCCTGCGACGCATCTACGTCCCGAGCATGCTGCCGATCCTGCTCGAGACATTGCGCATCGCGATGATCTTCAACTTCACCGGCGTGATGATCGCGGAGATGTATGCCTCGCGCACGGGCATCGGCCACCTGATCGCGAGCTGGGGCGAGAACTTTCAAATGCCGCAGCTCTTCGCTGGCGTGATCGTGCTGGCGGCGGTGGCGATCCTGTTCAACGAGACGGTTCGCTTCGCGGAGACGAAATGCAGCACATGGCGCACCTGAAAAGCGCCGACCCGCAGGCGGCGGAGCTCGCGATCGAGGTCGCGAACCTCACGCACGTCTATGCCGGGCCGGAGGGTGGCGTGCCGGCGCTGCAGGACATATCGCTGAGGGTCGGCGCCGGCCGCTTCACGGTGATCGTCGGCCCAAGCGGTTGCGGCAAGACCTCGCTCCTGATGATGCTGGCCGGGCTCAGGCAGCAAACGTCGGGGACCGTGCTGTGCTACGGCCGGCCGATTCCGGACCCCGATCCGACACGCGTCGGCGTCGTGTTCCAGGAGGCGAGCCTGTTTCCCTGGCTCTCTGCGCTCGACAACATCGAGTTTCCCCTCAGTCTGCGCGGTGCCCCCAGAGCGGAGCGCCAGCATCGCGCCGAGGCCATGCTCAGTCTCGTCGGCCTTGATGGTTTCGGTGCACGCTACCCCCACGAGCTTTCGGGCGGGATGAAGCAACGCGTCTCAATCGCGCGCGGGCTGGTGCAGGACCCGCCGGTGCTCCTGATGGACGAGCCGTTCGCGGCACTCGACGAGCAGACCCGCATGACCATGGGCCACGAGCTGCTGCGAATCTGGAACGCCACGCGCAAGACGGTGATGTTCGTCACCCACAGCCTGACCGAGGCGGTCTATCTGGCCGACGAGGTGCTGGTGATGTCGGCGCGACCGGGGCGCATCATCGATCGCATTCCGGTGACGCTGGCGCGGCCACGCAACTACGAAATGATGGCAACCGACGTGTTCGGCCGCCTGCGCGACCGGATCTGGCAGCAAATACGGACGATCGCGTGAGGCTCGCCATGCGCCGCCCTGCCCCCTCCACCGTCCGCTGGCTGATGCTAGCCGCGATCCTCACGCTCTGGGAGATCGTACCGCAATTTAACGTCATTCCCGAACTGTTCCTGCCGTCGCTGTCGAAGACATTGACCGTCCTCTACCAGGACCGCGGCACGTACTTCTCCGCACTGCTGGTCACGCTTTACGAGGTCGGCTTCGCGATGATCATCTCCTGCGGCGGTGGGATCCTGGCCGGCGCGCTGGTCGGCGGCATCGCGCTTCTGCGCAACCTGCTCCTGCCGATCTGCTCCAGCCTATACGCCGTTCCGGTGGTGATCCTCTATCCGATCATGACTGCCTGGTTCGGGGTGGGCTCGGAATCGAAGATCATCTTTTCCGGCATCTATGCTTTCTTCCCGGTGATGCTTTCGGCCGCGGCCGGCATCCGCACCATCGACCCCGGCTTTTTGCTCGCCGCGCGCAGCATGGGCGCGACGCGGCGGCAGCTGATCACGCGGGTAGTCATACCGGCGTCGGTACCCACGGTTTTCACGGCGTTGCGCCTCGGTGGCGCGCTCACCATCATCGGCGTGGTGGTATCGGAGATGCTCACGTCGGCAGCCGGTGTCGGGTATCTGGTGACGCTCAACCGAACGATCCTGAACAGCCCGCGCGTATTCGCCGCGATCCTGATGATCCTCGTGTTGGCGGTCGCCTACTACATGATCGCGCGCGCCATCGAGCGCCGGTTCGTCGTCTGGCAGTCCGCCGGCCGGAAGCAGCAGGCGGTTTCACGCGACTCGACCTCGGGCATAGCCGCCCCACAGGCGGCGTAAGAACCACGACAGCGAGGAGTGCAATGCCGACAATTCCGAAGATTCTTCCGACCACCGTGGTCGGCAGTTATCCGCAGCCCGATTGGCTGGTGAATCGGCAGCTGCTCTCCAAGGTCGTGCCGCGCACACGCATGAAGGAAATCTGGCGTATCCCCGAGCCGTATCTCGAGCAGGCGCAGGACGACGCCACTGTCGTCGCGATCCGCGACATGGAGCGCGCCGGCATCAACATCATTACCGATGGCGAAATCCGCCGTGAGAGCTACTCCAATCGCTTCGCAACGGCGCTGGAGGGAATCGATCTCGACAATCCAGGGCAAGTGAAGACGCGCTCGGGTCAGATGACCCCGGTGCCACGCGTGGTCGGCAAGATCCGGCGCACGCGGCCGGTCGAGCTGCGCGACATGGAGTTCCTGCGCAAGAACACGGACCTGCCCGCCAAGATGACGCTCCCCGGCCCCTTCACCATGGGCCAGCAGGCCAAGGACGAGTTCTACAAGGACGAAGAAGCGATGGCCCTGGACTTCGCCGCCGCCGTGAACGCGGAGGCGCTCGATCTGGAGAAGGCGGGGGCCGATTACATCCAGCTCGACGAGCCCTGGGTGCGCAACAACCCGGAAGCGGCGCGCCGCTACGCGGTGAAGGCCATCAATCGAGCGCTGCAGGGCCTGAAGGTTCCCACCATCGTGCACATCTGCTTCGGCTACGGGCTGGTGGTGCCGGGCGAGAGCAAGCCGCACGACTACGCGTTCCTGCCTGAGCTCGCAGACACAACGGCGGGGACCATCTCGATCGAGTCGGCGCAACCGAAGCTCAATCTGGAAGTGCTGAGGCAGCTTGAGGGCAAGAGGATCATGCTGGGCGTGCTCGACCTGCACACGGTCGAGGTCGAGACGCCGGCAGAGGTCGCAATGCGAATCCGCGCCGGCCTCAAGTACGTCTCACCCGAGAATCTCATTCCCGCGCCCGACTGCGGGATGAAATATCTGCCGAGGGAAGTCGCCTTCGGGAAACTCCACGCAATGGCGGAAGCGGCCCGGATCGTGCGCGGGGAGGTGTCGTGAGGCGGGCGCGTAGGGCGCAATAGCGAAGCGTATTGCGCCGACTATCTCGGCGAACGAACGGCGGAATACGCTTCGCTATTCCGCCCTACGGACTGAACACTGCCCACGCGTCGCGGGCTATTCGGTCGTGATCGAAGGCAAGAGACTCAGACCGCCAGTTCGCCACAAATTCGGCCCGCACCGCGTCGTCGCCGGGCTTCGCGTCGTAGTGAGTGACCGCAGCCAAATACGCGACGCTTACAACATGACCCCGTGGGTCACGCTTTGGATCGGAATACACGCCAATGAGCGTCAGCCTTGTCGAAACCAACCCGGTTTCCTCAACAAGTTCGCGTGCCGCGGCTTGTTCAACCGTTTCCCCGTATTCGATGAAGCCGCCAGGTAATGCGTACTGGCCCTGAAAAGGTGGATGTCTTCTTCGAATTAAGAGAAGCCGCGCAGTCGTATCGAACACCGCGCAATCAACAGCGAGCGAGGGCTGTCGGCTGTCCATGGTGGTCATCTAAATAAATGTAGCAAACGCCGGCACGTCGTCGTTGGCACTCGCTCGGTCGTGCTCAACGATGCCTCACTTAAAGGCAAACGTGCACTATCAAAAAAACGCCTGGATCCCCGTAATGGCGCGCCCCAAGATCAGCGCGTGCACGTCGTGCGTGCCTTCGTAGGTGTTCACGGTCTCGAGGTTCGCGACGTGACGCATCACGTGATACTCCTCGGAGATGCCGTTGCCGCCGTGCATGTCGCGCGCCATGCGGGCGATGTCGAGCGCCTTGCCGCAGTTGTTGCGCTTGACGATGGATACGGCTTCGGGCGGACAACGTCCCTCATCCATCAGCCGTGTCACGCGCAACGACGCCTGCAGGCCGAGCGCGATGTCGGTTTCCATGTCCGCGAGCTTCTTCTGGATCAGCTGGTTCGCCGCAAGCGGCCGGCCGAACTGCTTGCGCTCGAGCACGTAGTTCCGTGCGGCGTGGAAGCAGAACTCGGCGGCGCCCATCGCGCCCCAGGAGATGCCGAGCCGCGCGCGGTTGAGGCAGCCGAACGGGCCTTTCAGGCCGGAGACGTTCGGCAGCAGCGCCTCCTCCGGCACTTCCACGCCGTCCATCACGATCTCGCCGGTGATCGAGGCGCGCAAGCTCAGCTTGCCCTCGATCTTCGGCGTCGCGATTCCCTTCATGCCGCGCTCGAGGATGAAGCCGCGGATCTCATCGCCGTGCGCGGCTGATTTCGCCCAGACCACCATCACGTCGGCGATCGGCGCGTTGCTGATCCACATCTTCGTGCCGTTGAGCCGATAGCCGCTCTTCGTCTTCTCGGCGCGCGTGCGCATGCCGCCAGGATCGGAGCCGAAATCCGGTTCGGTGAGCCCGAAGCAGCCGACCCATTCGCCGCTCGCGAGCTTGGGCAGATACTTCTTGCGCTGCGCCTCGTCGCCGTAGGCGTAGATCGGATAGGCCACGAGCGAGGACTGCACGCTCATCGCCGAGCGGAAGCCGGAATCGACGCGCTCGACCTCCCGCACGGCCAAGCAATAGGCGATGTAGCCGAGGCCTGCGCCGCCGTATTCCTCCGGCAGCGTTGCGCCGAGCAGCCCGAGGTTGCCCATCTCGGTGATGATCGCGCGGTCGAATTTCTCCTCGCGGTAGGCCGCGATCACGCGCGGCATGAGCTTGCCCTGCGCGTATGCGCGGGCAGTGTCGCGGACCTGGCGCTCGTCCTCGCTCAGCTGGCTCTCCAGATCGAACGGGTCGGCCCAGTTGAATGCTGTGCGGGCGGGCTTCGCCTGCTTCGTCTTGGCGCGTGGTTCGGACATCGGTCTCTCCCTGACCCCCACCCGGCTCCGCCCGCTTTCGCGGGCGTCGCCACCCTCCCCCGAGGGGGAGGGAGATTCAACTATCAGCTTCCGCGGTAGGTCGAATAGCTCCATGGAGTCGCAAGGAGGGGCACGTGATAATGCCCCTCCGGCTCGGCAATTGCGAAGCGCACGGGAACCACGTCCAGAAAGGCCGGCTTTGCCAGGCCGACATTCCGCTTGGCGAAATAGGCGCCGATGTGGAAACGAAGCTCGTAGGTTGCGACGCGAAGCGGCGAGCCGGAAAGCAACGGGGCGTCCGTGCGGCCTTCGGAATTCGTCACCGCCTCGGCGAGCAGGGACGTCGCACTCGCCCCGATCTCGTGTAGCTCGATCTTCACCCCCGCCGCGGGCGTACCGCCGTGCGCGTCGAGCACGTGTGTCGTTAATCGACCGTCGGTCTTGGCCATTCCTGGTCCCTTCACGATTTCCGCGATGCGCAGCCGCGCGATCAGATCGATCTCCGCGAGTGCCGTCGCGAATTCCACTTCGGCCGGATTGCCGGCCCGGCGCTCCAATGCCTCCAGTATCGCATCGCGACCCTGGCGGCCGACACAGATAACAAACGGAAATCCGAATTTCTTTGCGTAGGCCTCGTCGAGCCTTGTGAAACGCGCGTACTCATCGTCGGAAAGCCGATTGATCGCGAGTGCCCCCTGCTCTTTCCGGGACGTCTCGGCGAGGCCACTGGCGCGCGCGGCGCGCCCGGCGAGATCCGGATGGTTGCGGATCAGCTGCAGCCGCTCCTCTCGGCTCGCGGCGGCCACCGCGGCCACCATCGCCTGAACGAGGTCGGCGACGGTCGCAAACGGCCGGTGCGCAAACGCGCGTTCGGCAACCCAGGGCGATTTTTCGTAGATTTCACCCAGGGCCTTCACGAACGCGGCCTTGTCGGCCTCATTCAATTGTTCGAGAGTAACGGTCATGCCGGGGGTCGTGCCTTCCTGCGCCGCTTTTAGCAAAGCTTGCGCGGCAGGTCCGGGCCAATAGAGTAGCGATATGAACCTTGCCAAAATGCTGCGCAAACGAGCCGAGGAAGGCCGGCCCGTGCGCGTCGGCGTGATCGGCGCGGGCAAGTTCGCCTCGATGTTCCTCGCGCAGGCGCGCACGACCACAGGGCTTCACCTTCTCGGTCTCGCCGACCTCGCCACAGACCGCGCCCGTACCGCGCTCGAACGGACCGGATGGGACGTGTCCGCCCAAGTCGCGCGGAATTTCGATGAGGCACGCAAGACCGGACGAACCGCGATCACCGACGACGCGCTCGCACTGATTGCGGCAAAGCCCGATGTCGTGGTCGAGGTCACCGGCAATCCGGCCTCGGCGATTCGCCATGTGCTGACGGCCTTCGAGGCCGGCTGCCACGTCGTCAATGTGACCGTCGAAGCCGATGCGCTCGCCGGCGCGCTCATTGCCGAGCGCGCCCGGAAGGCCGGCGTCGTCTACTCCATGGCCTACGGCGACCAACCGGCGCTCGTCTGCGAAATGGTGGACTGGGCGGAGGCGACGGGCTTCCGCGTCGTCGCGGCCGGCAAGGGCACGAAGTACTTGCCGGGCTATCACCAGTCGACGCCCGATACCGTGTGGACGCATTTCGGCATCACGCCGGAGAACGCGGCGGCGGCCGGCATGAACCCGCAGATGTTCAACTCGTTCGTGGACGGCACGAAGTCCGCGATCGAGATGGCGGCGATCTCGAACGCCACGGGACTCAACGCGCCGCATGATGGCCTCGCGTTCCCTCCGTGCGGTCACCACGACCTGCCGCTCGTGCTGCGGCCGCGCGCACAGGGCGGCGTGCTCGAGGAGGCGGGCCTTGTCGAGGTCGTCTCAAGCGTGGAGCGCGAGGGACGAACCGTCGTCAACGACCTGCGCTGGGGCGTCTACGTCGTGTTCGAGGCGGGCTCGGATGACGCGCGCGCCGCCTATACGCGGGACTGCTTCCGCGATTACGCGATGATCCGCGATCCCTCGGGCCGTTATGCCGCGATGTACCGCTCGCACCATCTCGTTGGCATGGAGCTCGGTATCTCCATTGCGGCGGCCGCACTGCGCAACGAGCCAACCGGAACGCCGCGCGAATTTCGCTCGGACGTCGTAGCGACCGCGAAAAAGCCGCTCAAGCCCGGAGACATGCTCGACGGCGAAGGCGGCTATTGCGTCTACGGGAAGCTGATGCGCGCCGAGGATTCACTCGCGCGGCGGGCGCTCCCCATCGGCCTTGCACACAAGATCAAGATCACGCGACCGGTCGCGCAGGGCGCCGCCGTCACCTGGGACGACGTGGCGGCTGCGGACGACGACGCGACGCGCTTCCGGCGCGAGATGGAGCGGATGTTCGCCCCAAAGACTGCGGCGAGAACCGCGGCGGAGTAGTTCGTGCGTCTCGCATTTCTCGCGTTGCTGCTGCTGGCCGGCCTGCATGCGTCGGCTGATGCCGACGAAGCGGGCCTCGCCGCGCTCAGGGCCGGCGGACACGTCGCGATGGTGCGGCACGGCCTGACCGCGCCCGGCACCGGCGACCCGCTCGGATTCAAGCTCGAGAACTGCGCGACGCAGCGCAATCTGATCGAGGAAGGGCGTGAGGAATCCCGCAAGCTTGGACGACTCTTGCGCGAGCGCGGGATCGCGATCGAGCGCGTGCTTTCCTCGGAATGGTGCCGCAGCCTCGAGACGGCGGAGTTGATCGCGGCCGGCAAGGTCGAAAAACTGAGCGCACTCAACAACCTGTTTGGGCGTCCGCAGAACCGGGCACAGCAAGTTGAGGAATTGCGTCAGGTGATCGGCGGCTGGAAAGGCGTCGGAAATCTTTTGCTCGTGACCCACGGCTCCACGATGGGCGCGCTCACGTTGATCAATCCGGAAACCGCGACCGGCGTCGTGCTCGCGCCCGCGCCGGGCACGGCCGACGGGTTTCGGGTGGTGGGGAGGATCGGGCCGGCGGGCTGAGCGCCCTACTCCGCCGCGATACGCCGCTCTTCGGGCTCTTCTTCCGAAATCGCGCGCGCGACCCTGCGGTCGAAGCGGTCGAGATAGAGATAGACGACCGGCGTGATGTAGAGCGTGAGCAGCTGCGACAGCAGCAGGCCGCCGACCACCGCGACGCCGAGCGGCTGGCGCAGTTCGGCGCCGGCGCCGGTACCGAGCGCAATCGGCAGTGAGCCGAAGATCGCGGCAAAAGTCGTCATCATGATCGGACGGAAGCGCAACAGCGCGGCTTCGCGGATCGCCGCTTCCGCACTCAGGCCTACGCGTC
>DATBJU010000156.1:0-27058 GCA_036556265.1 Xanthobacteraceae bacterium
CGGACATGCCGATCCCGGTGCGCAACAAGCGCTGACCGCTCGCGCAGCGGCAACTGCAATGGCATGCTGGACGAAGGCGGATGTTCCGCCTTCGTCCTTTTCTTTGCGGTCATGAACGCGTCAGCCCCGGTCCTGGAAACGCGCGGCCTCACGATCCGCTTCGGCGGACACGTGGCGGTGAACGACGTGAGCTGCGCGTTCGCGCCGGGCAGCCTGACTGCGATCGTCGGGCCGAACGGCGCCGGGAAGACCACCTACTTCAACCTGATCTCGGGACAACTTCCCGCGACGAAGGGTCAGGTGCTCGTAAAGGGCGAGGACGTGACGCGGCTTCCCGCTTCGGCGCGGACACGGCGCGGGCTCGGCCGGGCGTTCCAGCTCACCAACCTATTCCCGAATCTCACGGTGTCCGAGAATGTGCGGCTTGCAGTACAGGCTCGCGCGCATGCCGGCCTCAGCCTGCTCACGCTCTGGACCGACCGGCGCGACCTGATGAGCGCCGCCAGAACCATCCTCGACCGTGTGCGCCTCGCGGACCGACGCGATGTGATCGCCGGCACGCTGCCGCACGGCGATCAGCGCAAGCTCGAAGTCGCGCTCCTGATTGCGCTCGAGCCCGACGTCTTCATGTTCGACGAGCCGACCGCCGGCATGTCGGTCGACGAAGTGCCGAACGTGCTCGAGATCATCGGCGAGCTGAAGCGCGAGGGAAGCAAGACCATCCTGCTCGTCGAGCACAAGATGGATGTGGTGCGTTCGCTCGCCGAGCGGATCATCGTCCTGCACAACGGCGCGCTCGTGGCCGACGGCGAGCCGGCGCAGGTGATGGCCTCGGCGATCGTGCGCGAAGCCTATCTCGGGCAGGAGATCGGCCATGGCTGAGCCGCTCCTGAGCCTTGAGGGCGTACACACGCACATCGGGCGCTATCACATCCTGCAGGGCGTCGATCTCGCAGTGCCGCGTGGCGGCTTTACGGTGCTGCTCGGCCGCAACGGAGCGGGCAAGACCACGACGCTGCGGACGATCATGGGCCTGTGGAAGGCCTCGCGCGGGCACATTCGCTTCGCCGGTAGCGAGGTCACCGCACGGCCGGTGCCCGAGATCGCCGGAGCCGGCATCGCCTACGTGCCGGAGAACATGAGCATCTTCACCGGACTTACGGTGCGCGAGAACCTGTTGCTCGCCGCGCGCACGGGCGAAATCGACAAGAAGCGGCTCGAGTGGATCTTCTCCCTGTTTCCGGCGCTGCAGCGCTTCTTCGGGCTCGCGGCCGGCGCACTTTCCGGCGGGCAGAAGCAGATGCTCGCGATCGCCCGCGCGCTGATCGAGCCGCGCGAGCTGATCCTCGTCGACGAGCCGACCAAGGGGCTCGCGCCCGCGATCGTCGGCAACATGATCCGCGCCTTTCAGGAGGTGAAGCGTGGCGGCGCCACGGTGCTGCTCGTGGAGCAGAACTTCATGGCCGCGCGGCTCCTCGGCGACACGGTCGCCGTGATGGATGACGGCCGCATCGTGCATCACGGCAGCATGGCGGACCTCGCCGCGAACAACGAGCTGCAGATGCGACTCCTCGGCCTGCACCTGGATCAGCACCAATGAGCGATCGCACCGCCGAGCGGGATGAGGTGTCGGCCGTCGCCGCGGCGCCGATCGACTGGGTCCCGATCCTCCTCGTCGCAGCCGTGGCGCTCCTCGCGTGGCCGCTGATCGGCAGCTTCTCAACCTGGGCCACGCTGACGGTCGCCGCGCTCGCTATGGGCATGATGATCTTCATCATGGCGTCCGGGCTCACGCTCGTATTCGGCCTGATGGACGTGATCAATTTCGGCCACGGGGTTTTTATTTCGGTGGGCGCCTACATCAGCCTGCTCGTGCTGTGGCCGCTCACCGGCTGGATCGATTCGCCGTCGGTGGCGCTCAACGTCGCGGTGCTGCTTCTCTGCATTGTTGTGTCGATGGTCGTATCGGGCGCGCTCGGATGGGCGTTCGAGCGCGTGATCATCCGGCCGGTCTACGGCCAGCACCTGAAGCAGATCCTCGTCACGATGGGCGGGCTGATCGTGGTTGAGCAGCTGCTGTATGCGTTCTTCGGCGGCAATCCGATCACGATCGCGCTGCCGCAAAGCTTCCGCGGCGGACTGGCGTTCGGGCCCGATATCGTCGTCGAGCGCTATCGCCTGATCGCGGTCGCGGTCGGTCTCGTCGTGTTCATCGGGATGCTGCTCGTGCTGAATCGCACGCGCATTGGTCTGCTCGTGCGCGCGGGCGTGGAAAATCCGGAGATGGTCGAGGCGCTCGGCTACCGCATCCGGCGGCTGTTCATCGGCGTGTTCGTGGCGGGATCGGCGCTCGCCGGGCTCGGCGGCGTGATGTGGGGCTTCTATCAGCAGACGCTCACCGTCGGCATGGGCCTACAGGTGCTCGTGCTGATCTTCATCGTCGTCATCATTGGTGGCCTTGGCTCGATCGGTGGATGCCTGATCGGCTCGCTGCTCGTCGCGTTGATCGCAAACTACACCGCATTCCTCGAGCCGAAGATCGCGCTCGTATCGAATATCGCGCTGATGCTGGCGATCCTGCTCTGGCGGCCACAGGGGCTTTACCCGGTGGTCAGGAGCTGAACGGTCGTGCTTGCACGCATCCTGTCCGGCGATTTCCCGCGGTCGCTTCCGCTTTCGGCGGTTCTGCTCGCGATCTTGTTTACCCTCGCGTTCGCACCATTCCTGTTCTCCGGTGCGCAGCCGCTCAATGTCGCCGCGAAGGTCTGCGTGTTCGTCTTGCTTGTTGCATCTTACGATCTGTTGCTGGGTTACACGGGGATCGTCTCGTTCGCGCACACGATGTTCTTCGGCATCGGCGGCTACGGCGTCGCGATCGCGTTTGCTCGGCTTGGACCGGGCTGGGAGGCGCTTGCTCTCGGGATTGCCTCCGCGATCGCGGTCGCGGGCGCGCTTGCGTTCGTCATCGGCCTGTTCTCGCTGCGCGTACGGGCGATCTTCTTTGCCATGATCACGCTCGCGGTTGCGACCGCGTTCGCGGTGCTCGCTTCGCAGCTTTCCGGGTTCACAGGCGGGGAGGACGGGCTCAACTATCGTGTGCCGGAGATCCTGCGGCCGCCGTTCCGGCTGCTGGAGAGCCCGCTGCTCGGTACCGCGATCACCGGCCGGGTCATCACCTATTACATCGTCTTTTTCGGCGCGCTTGCCGGGTTCCTGATCCTGCTGCGGGTCGTGAACTCGCCGTTCGGACGTGTGCTGCAGGCGATCCGCGAGAACGATTTTCGCGCGGAAGCGCTCGGCTATCCGGTGGTCGTATACCGGTCGATTGCGAGCGTCGTTTCCGCGGTGATGGCGGCGTTCGCCGGCGTCCTGCTCGCGCTCTGGCTGCGCTATACCGGGCCCGACACGACGCTCTCGTTTGCAATCATGATCGACGTGCTCTTGATGGTCGTGATCGGCGGAATGGGCACGATGTACGGCGCCGTGATCGGCGCGACGCTGATGATCGTCGCGGAGAACTACCTGCAAGCGGTGATGGGGCGCCTCGGCGATGCCGCGGCGGGGATTCCGTTCGTATCGTCGCTGCTTTCCGCCGACCGCTGGCTCTTCTGGCTCGGCATTCTGTTCGTGCTCAGCGTCTATTTCTTTCCTACCGGCATCGTCGGCAAGCTGCGCGCGCTGGCGATGAAGCGCTAGCTTTGGAGTGAGACTCGCTTTTCGACGAGCGATCCCGAATTCCGCATTACGGAGGACAGTCAATGGCCGGAAGACTGAGCGGAAAGCTCGCGCTGGTGACCGCGGCGGGACAGGGCATCGGCCGCGGGATCGCGCAGGCTTTTCTCGGCGAGGGCGCACGCGTGATCGCGACCGACCTCGATCTGCAGAAGCTCGCGGGCCTCGATGGCGCGACGCAGAAGAAACTTGACGCGCGTTCGACCCACGAGGTGAACGCGATGGGGGAGGCGGTCGGCAAGGAGTTCGGTGCGCTCGACGTGCTCGTCAATTGCGCGGGATTCGTCCACCACGGTTCTGTGCTTGAATGCACGGATGCCGACTGGGATTTTTCATTCGATCTCAACGTGAAATCCATGCACCGCACGTTGCGCGCATTCCTGCCCGGTATGGTGAGCAAGGGGCGCGGGTCGATCATCAATATCGCGTCGGTCGCAAGCTCGGTCACCGGCGTGCCGAACCGTTACGTCTATGGTGCGACCAAGGCAGCGGTGATCGGGCTCACGAAGGCGGTGGCGGCGGACTTTGTCCATAAGGGCATCCGCTGCAACGCGATCTGCCCCGGCACGATCCAGACGCCCTCGCTCGACGAGCGCATCGCGGCAGGCGCGAAGTCGAGCGGCCGCACGGCCGAAGCGGTGCGCAAGGATTTCGTCGACCGGCAACGCATGGGGCGGCTTGGGAAGCCGGAGGAGGTCGCGGCACTCGCCGTGTTCCTCGCGTCAGACGAGGCGAGCTTTGTCACCGGGCAGCCGTATGTCGTCGATGGCGGAATGGTGATGTGAGTCTTCGTTGTCATGCCCGCCCGGCCATGACGGTTCACTACGACACAAACTCGTCGGTCAATCCGTTTGCGGCGACATTCTTTCGTCCGCCCCGGCGTGGTAAGCGGGGGCGGAGGAGGAGGGAGCCATGACGCGGGCGCCCGGTTTTGTCCTCGTCGCGATCCTCGTTGCGGGCGCTGCCTTCGCGCAGGCGCAGAAGGTCGATCCGCGCGATGCGGCTGCGGTGGAGACGTGCCTCAAAGAGGTACGCGGAAAGAATCGTCATCCCGAAGCGTGCGTTGGGACAGTGGCGGAGCCCTGCCTCGGCGAAGCGTCGGGGCAGACGACGGCCGGATCCGCGGCCTGCTACAACCGCGAGCACCTCGTCTGGGAGGAGATGCTGAGCGGTACCTACGAGCGGCTGCGCAAGGGTCTCGCGGCAGCGCAGGCGGCCAAACTGCAGTCGTCGCAGAAGATCTGGCTGGAAGCGCGCAAGCAAAGCTGCGAGTTCTATTGGGAGTTCCTGCGCGGGACCATGGCGAGCCCGCTTGCCGGAAGTTGCTACATGCGCGAGACAGCAAGGCGCGCACTTTACCTGCAGTTTTTCGTCGAGCACGCAAAGAAATAGCGGTCGAAGCGACTTCTCTCCCCGGGCCGCCGCGGCTAAAGTGCCTGACCTCCGGCCTTCCACAAATCCAAGCGACATGAATCTCTCACCGGAATTGCGCGCCGCGCTTGCGCGGATCTCGACCGCGACGTTTACCACCGTGCTCCTGAAGAAAGGCGTGCGCCGGAGCTTCATGCGCGGGCCGATGCCGCTTTCGCCGCACCGTCGGATCGTGGGGGAGGCGTTTACGCTGCGGTTCGTGCCGGCCCGCGAGGACCTCGCGACGCCGGAATCCTGGGCGAGTCCGCGCTCGACCCGCGGCGCGATCGAGGAAATGCCGGAGGGATGCATCGCGGTCGCGGACGCGATGGGCATCACCGAGGCGGGAATTTTCGGCGATATCCTGTGCGCGCGCATGCAAGTGAGGAAGGTTGCGGGCCTCGTCACCGATGGCGCGGTGCGCGACGGTGACGGCGTGAAAGCGACGAAGCTTCCGGTCTGGTGCGCGGCCGTGGCGGCTCCGCCGTCGGTCGCGGGGCTTACCTTCGTCGCTTGGCAGGAGCCGGTGGGATGCGGCGGCATCGCGGTGTTTCCCGGCGACGTGATCGTGGCCGATAATGATGGGGCGGTGTGCGTCCCGCAGGCGCTTGTGGCGGCAGTCGCGAAGGAGGCGGAGGAACAGGAGGCGTTCGAGGCCTGGGCCGCCGAGGAAGTGATGAAGGGCGCGAAACTCCCCGGCCTCTATCCGCCGAACGACGAAACCAAGGCGCGCTACGCCGCGTTCCGCGCCAGGAAGAAATAGCCGACCATGCTGGCGATTCAGGCAAACGGTGCGACCATCCCGATCCTCGGGCTCGGCACCTGGGACCTGCGTGCCAAGACCTGCACCCGCATCGTCGAGCAGGCGTTGCGCCTCGGCTACCGGCACATCGATACCGCACAGTCCTACGACAATGAGCGCGAAGTAGGAGAGGGCGTGCGCGCCGCGGGTGTTCCGCGCGAACAGGTGTTCATCACCACGAAGGTGTGGTGGACCAACTTCTCCGCCGGAGCGCTGGAGAAATCCGCGGCGGAGAGTCTCGCGCGGCTGAAGCTCCCGTTCATCGACTTGCTTCTGCTTCATTGGCCGAATTCATCGGTGCCGCTCAAGGAGACGATCGGGGCGCTCTGCAAGGTGAAGCGCGAGGGGCTCACGCGCCACATTGGCGTGTCGAACTTTACGGTGGCGCTCGTCGAGGAAGCGGTTGCGCTTGCGGACGAGCCGATCGTCAACAACCAGATCGAGGTGCATCCCTACATGGATCAGAGCCGGGTGATCGCCGCCTGCCGCCGTCGCGGCATCTCGGTCACGGCCTACAGCCCGATCGCGCGCGGTGCCGTGAAGGGCGAGCAGGTGCTGGAAAAGATCGGCCGCGCCCGCGGCAAGACCGCCGCGCAGGTTTGCCTGCGCTATCTCGTTCAGCAGGGCATTGTCGTGATCCCGCGTACGAGTCGGGTTGAGCGGCTGACGGAGAACTTCGAGATCTTCGATTTCGAGCTTTCGGCTGCGGATATGGCCGCGATTGCGAAGCTCGGCTCGTCGGCCGGACGGCGCACCAACCCTTCCTGGGCGCCCGCCTGGGACTGACTTTCCGGCCTCGGCCGCCTTTTAACTACTTGGGATAGCTGGCTAATTTCTGTTGAAACTTTCGTCTTACGACCAAAGTTGTATGCGCGCGATCAACTGCTTATACTGTCCCAAGTGGGATGGGGACGTCCCGCTATCGCTCCGGGTTCTGCCGGAGGTGCCGGCGGCGCCCAATGAGGAGAACCGCCATGCAAACCAACACCCAGGAAAGCAACCTGTCCACGATCCTTTGGACGGCCGGTGCGCTCGCGATCGTCGTGGTGATCGCGGTCTACATGGGCATGAGCTGAGCCTCGGGACCTAGGCGAAAGAATTGCTGCGGGCGGCGGATTATTCCGCCGCCCGCTTTGCTTCAAAGGGGGCCGGCCATGATTTCTCGCGCTGAGGAAATGTCGTTGGCGTCGGCGTTTGCTTGGTTGTCAGGCGCGTATGCGGTGGTCTTGTTCGCCGCGCTGCTGAGATTCAGTCTGATCGAGCCGATGGGGGCTGAGCAGCTGTACCAGGCTCTTCCGCTGGTCCCCTAGCCCGGCGGGCGGCTCAGGTTCTTACCGGTCGCCCAGCACGCGGTGCGCCGTAGGACCGAACTGGCGGATTGCGATCACGACAAGGACGGCGGCCGTCGCCGCCATGAACAGCCAGGCGCTCACGAACCAGCCGAGATAGCCGAGCGCGAAGAAAAACGCGCGTTGGCCGCGGTTGAAATGCCGGCCGGCCAGCGTCGTCATGCGGGCGACCCTGTCGGCCGCGGCCTTCGCGCTCTGCTTCTTCGCGTCCCTCGCTTCGGGCGTCGCACCCATCAGGATGGCGCCGTAGTTGAACAGCCGGTAGGACCACGAGAACTTGAAGAACGCATAGATGAAAATGATGAGGAGGCCGATTACCTTCATTTCCCACACGGCGCGCGTGGTTTCGATGCCGATCGGCAGCGTCGCGAAGATGTGCAGCACGTCCTCGGTGGCGCGGAGCAGTGCGAAAGTGCCGCCGATCGCGAGCAACGACGTCGACGCGAAGAACGCCGTACCGTTCTGCAGCGATCCCATGATCTGACCGTCCAGCATGCGCATGTCGCGCTCGAGCATGTGGCGCGTCCATGCCGTGCGGTGGTCGTCCATACGGCGGTTGAGGCTGCCTTCACCGAAGTCGGTCCAGTCCATGAGCGCGCCGTAGCCCGCCCAGGCGGCGACGAACCAGAGGAAGGCGATGACGTCGAGGGAGCCGAATCCCAGCATGACCGGCGCGCGAATCGAGATGGGCGAATGCTGCCACCCGACGCGAGGGGTGGCAAATCAGCCCTCCGCCGCGCGGTAACCGATGCCTGGCTCGGTAATGACGATCTGCGGATCGTCGGGATGTTCCTCGATCTTCTGCCGCAGGTGCCCCACGTATACGCGAAGGTACTGCGTGTCCTCCGTGTGTGCGGGGCCCCAGACCGCCGTGAGAATCTGCTTGTGGGTCAGAACCTTGCCTAGGTAGCGCGCGAGAAATGAAAGCAATTCGAATTCTTTCGGCGTGAGCTTGATCTCTGCGCCCGCTCTCGTCACGCGGTGCCGGACCTTGTCGATCTCCAGATTGCCGATCTTGAGCACCGGCGTCTCGGCATGGCGCTGCATTCGATGTCGCAATGCGGTTCGCATGCGCGCCATCAACTCGCCGACGCCGAACGGCTTGTTGACGAAATCGTCGGCGCCGAGATCGAGTGCCTCGATTTTCTCGGCTTCGCGATCACGGGCCGAGAGCACGACGATAGGCACGTCGGACCACTGGCGCACACGGCGGATGACGTCCTTGCCGTCGCCGTCCGGCAGCCCGAGATCGAGGACAACGAGATCGGGTGCTTCCGCAGCAATCCGCTTGGTGGCTTCGGCTATGGTCGTCGCGCTCGACATTTCGATGTCGTTCGCGGCAAACGCAGGGCTCAGAAAGCGCAGGATCGCCGGCTCGTCGTCGACGACCAGGACGCGCGTGCGCGTGCTCATGTCCCAGCCTGTGACCCGGAACGCGCAAAGGTCAGAATAATTCGGGTGCCGCGTCCGACGTCGACGGGACTTGCCGCGGCAATCGATCCGCCATGCGCTTCCATGATCCCCTTGGCGATTGCGAGCCCGAGACCCGTGCCTTCGCCTCCGTCGGCGGTAAGGGAGTCGGACGGTTGAGCACGGAAGAATTTATCGAAAACCCGCGGCAGCACTTCGGGCGGGATGCCGCGCCCATTGTCGGTAACGCGGATTGCGACGGATTCATCGGTGACTTCGCCGTCGACCGTGATCCGGGTCTCGGTCGCCGTATGTGATACGGCGTTGCCGATGACGTTACCGATTGCTTGCTCGGCAAGGGTCGCGTCGGCACGCACAAGAGGCACATTCGGCGGCAGGTCTACGAGTATTGCCTGTTCTGCCCCCCGCCGGCGTACGGCGCTCACAACGCGTTCGACAATCTCGCGCAGGTCGATCCAGTCGCGCCGCAATTCCAGTACGCCGGCATCGATCCGGGTGATCGCGAGCAGATTGCGGATCATTTCATCGAGGTCTTCCGCCTCGTGCCTGATTTGACCGAGCAGGTCCTTCTGGGCGCCCGGGTCGAGCTTTTGGCCAAATTCAAGGAGGCTGGTGGCGGCACCCAGGATTGAGGACAGCGGCGTGCGGAAGTCATGGGAGATGGATGCGAGTAGTGTATTTCGCACGCGCTCGGTTTCGGCCGCTGTGCGTGCCGTGACCATTTCGCGGGCGAGGGAGGCTCGTTCAAGCGCCGCCGCCGTTTGCTCTGCAAGCGTATCGAACAGCGTACGCGCTTCCGAATCCATTCGCGGGACGTTGCCTCCAGCTGCGACGCCGAGGACGCCCACGCACGTATGAGAGGTGCGCAGAGGTACGAAGAGCCATGGCACGGACGGCAGCGTCGACGTGTCGGAGCCCGCTGGTTCGTTCTTCGAAAAAGCCCAGCGCGCGGCAGTCATAGCGGCCGGGTCGAGCACGTCCTCCGGCGGCCAAGCTGCCCGCAGGGCAAGATCGCCGTCCTGATCCAACAGGACGACAGCCGCGCGGTCGAGGCTGGCATTGATTTCGGTGGCGGCGCCTTCGGCGACCGCATCCAGCGTCGCCAGCCCGGAGAGCTTCTTGGTGAATTCGTAGAGCCGCCGTGTCGCGCGCATGCGATTGGCGGCCAGCCGTACCTGCTCGCGGATTCGCCCAGCCAAGGCCGAAGTCACGATTGCGACGACGAAAAACGTGATGAGCGCGAAAAACTCGTGCGGCAGCGCGACGTTGAACGTGTAGTACGGCTCGGTGAAGAAAAAATTGTAGGAGAGGAACGAAAGCACGGAGGCGAACAGTGCCGGTAGGACGCCGAATCTGACGGCAGGAAACAAGACCGCGATCAGGAAGATCATCGAAACGTTCGGAAACGGTGTTAGCGCCGTCATCAGCTGTCCCACGAGAATTGCCGCAACGACTCCGAACGTCGACCAAACGAATGGCATCAACTCCATGGCCGTAACCAGGCTCATGGGCAAGGCCCATCGACGCTCAGCCTGTTCGTCCCGGCCTGTCACCACGTGCACGGCAATATCCTCGGCGCGGCGTACCAATTCATGCGGGAGCGAGCGTCGGAACAGTTCCGCAAGAAGTCCGCCGCGCGAGCGACCAATTACGATCTGGGTTACGTTCTCGAACCGCGCGAAGCGGAGCAGTTCGGCCGGAATGTCGTTGCCTACGAGAGTTCTCGTCTCGGCTCCGAGCGTCTCCGCGAGTTTCATGGCGTCGTCGACGTGACGCCGCGCGGCATCGCCAGGTTGGCTGAGCGGCCGCTCGACGGTGACGGCGATCCAGGGTGCATCCATGAGATCAGCAAGCCGCTTCGCCGTCCGCACAATCGACGGCGACGTCCGGTCCGGGCCGACACACGCGAGAATGCGTTCGCCGGCAGGCCAGGGGCCTTCGATCGCCTGCGCCTGCATCCGCTCGATCAGATCGGCGTCGATCCGCTCGGCGGCGCGCCGGAGCGCCAGCTCGCGTAAGGCCGTCAGGTTCTGCGGCTTGAAGAAGCTCTCCACCGCGCGGACGGCGGTGTCCTGCACGTAGACCTTTCCCTCGGCGAGGCGCTTCAACAGCTCGTCGGGCGGAAAGTCCACGAGCACCACGTCGTCGGCCTTATCGAACACCGTATCGGGCACGGTCTCGCGCACGCGAACTTTGGTGATCTGTCGGACCACGTCGTTCAGGCTTTCCAGGTGCTGGATATTCAGCGTTGTCCAGACGTCGATTCCGGCCGCCAACAGCTCGTCGATGTCCTGCCAGCGTTTCGGATGGCGGCTGCCGGGAACGTTGGTGTGGGCGTATTCGTCGACCAGCAGCAGGCTGGGCCGCCGCGCCAACGCTGCATCAAGATCAAATTCATGCAGGATCTGGTTGCGGTAGGGGATCGACTTGCGAGGAAGGATTTCCAACCCTTGGAGCAGCTGCGTCGTCTCGTGGCGGCCATGGGTCTCGACCAGCCCGGCGACGACGTCGCGGCCTTCGCTCTTTGCAGTTCGCGCCGACGTCAGCATGGCGTAGGTTTTGCCTACGCCCGGGGCGGCGCCGAGGAATATCTTGAGGTGTCCACGCGCTTCCTTCTTCGCGAGCGCGAGCAAGGCTTCGGGCGAGGCGCGGGCTTTCTCGGCGGGCATCGGGGTTTCTCGTGCCCGCCCAGTTTACGGCTGCAGAGCGTCCAGCGCGAGATTGAGCTCCAGTACGTTAACCAGACGATCGGGCGTCAAGAATCCGCCCGGTGAAAAGGCCCTTTGCTGGATCAATGCTTCGATCCGCGGCCGCGTAAGGCCGCGTGTCTGGGCGATGCGGTCTGCCTGGTACAACGCTGCACGCACCGAAATGTGCGGGTCCAATCCGCCGCCGGAGGCCGCCGCGAGCTCCGGAGGTAACGGCCGCGCGGCCGTGGCACCGTAGCGTCCCACCAGTTCCTTGGCGCGCTCGGTCAAGTCCTCGCTCGTGGGCGACTTGTTGCTGCCCGCGGCGCTCGTCGCGTCGTAGCCTTCTTTGCCCGCCGCCGACGGCCGCGGCCAGAAGTACTTTGGCTGCTCGAATTTTTGTGCGATCAGGCGGCTGCCGACCACCGTGCCATCCGCCTTCGTGAGCAGCGATCCCTGCGCCGTGTATGGCGTGAAGATCGCTCCAACCGACCAGATCAGCGATGCGTAGCCGGCCACACAGATCAGCATGGTCGCGATGACAAGGCGAATGCTGGCGACAAACGATTGCATGTCTCGGTCCTCCGCGGGCGCTACTTCATGAAGATCAGATGCTCTGCGATCGGTCCGAGCGTGGCGGCCGGGAAGAAGGTCAGCGCGCCCACGATCAGGATCGTCGCCGCCAGCATGGTTGCGAAGGTGCCGTCTTCCACGCCGAGCGTACCGACCGATTCCGCGCTGCGCCGCTTCGCCATCAGCGAGCCCACGATCGCGAGCGGCAGGATGATCGGGATGAAGCGGGCGAGCAGCATGACGATGCCGGTGGCGACGTTCCACGGCACGGTGTTGTCGCCGAGGCCTTCGAAGCCCGAGCCATTGTTGGCGCTGGCCGAACTGAACTCGTAGAGCATCTCGCTGAACCCGTGCGGTCCAACATTGTTGAGCGTTGCCGCGCCCCACGGCGGTATCGATGCAAAGAGTGCGGTGCCGCCGAGAATGAAGAAGCCGTGGGCGAGGAGCGCGAGGATGGCGAACTTGACCTCGCGCGATTCCACCCGCCAGCCGAGATACTCAGGCGTGCGGCCAACCATCATGCCGGCGATGAACACACCGACGATCATGTAGAGGAACATGTTGATCATGCCGACACCGACGCCGCCGAAGGTGGCGTTGAGCCACATGCCGATCAGCGGCATCAGACCCGCCATCGGATTGAGGCTGTCGTGCATGGCGCCGACCGAGCCGTTGCTGGTCGAAGTGGTCAACACCGCCCAGGTCGGGCCGGACGCGGCGCCGAAGCGCATCTCCTTGCCTTCAAGGTTCCCAACATTCTGTTCGATCGGCAGCCCGGCGAAGGCTTGCGTCGGGGCGGTCTCGAAATAGACGGCGCCGGTTACCTTGGCCAAGAGGAATACCAGCATCACGCCGAACACGACCGCGGCATGGCGCA
Organism: Xanthobacteraceae bacterium; assembly: GCA_036556265.1. Lineage (GTDB taxonomy): Bacteria > Pseudomonadota > Alphaproteobacteria > Rhizobiales > Xanthobacteraceae > JAUSIF01. The sequence goes on from DATBJU010000156.1 coordinate 12,862, forward strand.
TTCGGCCGAGGATACGCCCGAACATCCACACGCTCGCCATCGGGATGAGGATGATCGATATCAACGATAGCCCGTTCGTCCAGAAGCTCGGATTCTCGAACGGATGCGTGCTGTTTGGTCCGAAGAAGCCGCCGCCGTTGGTGCCGAGCTGCTTGATCGTCAGGAACGCCGCGACGGGGCCGCGCGCGATGGTCTGCTCGGCACCTTCCAGGGTTATTGCCTTTGCCGCCCCTTCGAACGTTATTGGCATTCCGCCGAGGACCATCAGCGATGCAAAAACAAGTGCGATGGGAAGCAGCACGAGAAACGATGCGCGCTGCACGTCGACGTAGAAGTTGCCGAGGTTCTTGCCGGCGAGGCCGCGCGCGAGCGCGGCCAAAGCCGCGATACCCGTGGCCGCCGACACATATTGCAGCCACATCAGCGCGCCGAGCTGCGACAGGTAGCTCATCGTCGACTCACCGGAGTAATGCTGCAGATTCGTGTTTGATGTGAACGAGGCCGCCGTATTGAAAATCAGGCTTCCTTCGATCGCCTTCATCTCGTCCGGGTTCAGCGGGAGGTATTGCTGCAAAGCCATGATGCTGTAACTGACCACGAACATCACGACGTTGAAGGCGAGCATCGCCAGCATGTAGCGCTTCCAATCCTGTGACGGGCGCGAGACAGCGCCGCCGCACAATTGAAAGAGCCGCGTGAATCGAGCGCTGCCGGCGGCCGATGGATCCGGGTCCATGGCCCATTTCATGTAGCGACCGAGCGGCCACGACAGCAGCGCTGTGCCGCCGACGATCAAGACCACGAACAGGATTGCATACGTGAGCATGAGGTGCGCTCCAGTGTCCCCGTCAGGCTTGCTCGACGGCGGAAGTCATCCAGTAGAGAAGTCCGAAGACCGCAATTCCGAGAACCAGATATACGAGCACCATTGGTGCCTCCCTCAGGCGAGCTGCAACGCGGTCACGACCAAGTCGATGAGTTTGATTCCGATGAACGGCGCGATCAGCCCGCCCACCCCGTAGACCAGCAGATTGCGGCGCAGGACCGCGGCGGCTCCGATCGGGCGGTACGTCACGCCCTTCAGCGCGAGCGGAATGAGCACGATGATGATCAGCGCGTTAAAGATGATCGCCGACAGAATCGCGCTCTGCGGCGTCGCGAGCCGCATGATGTTGATGGCGTCCAGCTGCGGATAGAGGGCGATGAACATCGCCGGGATGATCGCGAAGTACTTTGCCACGTCATTCGCGATCGAGAATGTTGTGAGGGCGCCACGGGTCATGAGGAGCTGCTTCCCTATCTCGACGATCTCGATCAACTTCGTCGGATTGGAATCGAGGTCGACCATGTTGCCTGCTTCGCGGGCTGCCTGCGTGCCGGTTTGCATGCAGACGCCGACGTCCGCCTGAGCGAGCGCAGGCGCGTCGTTGGTGCCGTCGCCGCACATGGCGATCAGACGGCCCTGAGACTGCTCACTGCGGATGTAGCGAAGCTTGTCCTCGGGCGTAGCCTGGGCGATGAAATCGTCGACACCTGCCTCCGACGCGATCGCGGCAGCGGTGACCGGATTGTCGCCGGTGATCATTACGGTCTTGATGCCCATGCGGCGCAACTCGGCGAAACGACTCCGCATGTCGGCCTTGATCACGTCCTTGAGATGAATGACGCCGAGCAGCCGGTCGCCGTCGACAAGTCCGAGGGGCGTGCCGCCGGTGCGCGCGATCTGTTCCGCTGCTCCCTGAAAGGCCGGAGGAGCCGACACCTCACGACCAGTGGCTTCGCGCGCGAATTTCAGGATTGCGTCGATCGCTCCCTTGCGCAGCCGGCGGCCGGCGACATCGATGCCCGACAGCCGCGTGGTCGCGGAAAATTCGATGAACTTGGCGTTCTGCGGCGGCGTAGAAGGGATTTGTAGCCCATACTTGTCGCGCGCCAAAGCGACGATCGAGCGACCTTCGGCGGTCTGATCGGACAGACTCGCGAGCATGGCGGCCTCCGCCGCCTGGCGTTCGGAGACGCCCGGCATCGGGAATATTTCCGTCGCCTGCCGGTCGCCAAACGTGACGGTCCCAGTCTTATCGAGGAGCAACGTGTCGACGTCGCCGGCAGCCTCGACGGCCCGCCCGGACATGGCCAGCACGTTGAACTTCAACAGCCGATCCATTCCGGCAATGCCGATGGCCGACAAGAGCGCACCGATGGTGGTCGGAATGAGCGCGACAAAAAGAGCGACAAGAACGACGACGGAGACGCTTCCGCCCGCGTAGGCTGCGAAAGCCGGGATCGTCGCCACCGCCAGCAGGAAGATGAGAGTCAAGCCGGCGAGCAGAACGCTCAACGCGATTTCGTTCGGCGTCTTCTGGCGCTCGGCGCCTTCGACCAACGCGATCATCCGATCGAGGAACGACGAGCCGGGCGCGCCTGTGACTTTCACAACGAGCCAATCGGATAGTACTGTAGTGCCGCCGGTAACCGCGGAACGATCGCCGCCTGCCTCGCGGATGACGGGCGCGGATTCGCCCGTGACCGCAGCTTCGTTGATCGATGCGACACCTTCGACCACGTCACCGTCGGCCGGAATGATGTCGCCGGCCTCGACCAGAATCAGCTCACCGGGTTGCAAGTCGAGCGCAGAGCCGCCTTCCCACAGATCGCGGCGATCCGGCATCAGCAGGCGTTTCGCTGGCGTCTCAGTGCGGGTGCGCCGCAGGGCCTCGGCCTGGGCGCGCCCGCGCCCCTCAGCGATCGCCTCGGCAAAGTTGGCGAACAATACCGTGAACCAGAGCCAGGCCGTGATCTGTGCGATGAAGCCGACCGGCTCGCCGGTCAGGAGGTCGCGCACCAGGATCACCGTGGCCAGCAGCGAAACAACTGCAGTCACGAAGATCACGGGGTTTTTCGCCAGCGTGCGCGGATCAAGCTTGCGCACTGCGTCGGCTGCGGCGCGCAGGAGCAGCGCCGGGTCCGTTACGGCGGAGCGGTACCGCTTGCGCCGCGTGGCCAATCCCTCAGCTCCAACTTCGACCATAGGATGTCTCCTGAAAGCGCAGAGCGAAGCGAGGCGATCAAAGCTTCTCCGGGCGGAGCAGCGCGTAGACGAGATAGAGGCCGATGCCGGCCGCCACGATCGCACCAAGGATGAGCTCAAGCATGACGCCCCTCACGCACTAGCCGCCCAACGGGCGTAGAAAATCATGAGGGCAAACGTGCCCAGCCCAAGTGCCAAGTAGACAATGTCGAGCACGGTCCATCTCCACCAATGTAGAGCCGCACGCATCAGTTAAGTTGGTAAGGATAAATTCTCGATGTGAAACTCACTTGATGTGCATCAAAGGGAAATAAAGATTGCCCTTTGTGGCGGCCTGAAAGGCACTTAGCGGATACGACGGCGCCGGGGATTTAGGTCGCCTTTACGTCCGCGCCTCCGAAATCCAATCGAATTTTGATGCCCTGCGTACCATCTTCGCCTCCGACCGGGGGAGGTCACGATGTTTGTCGCGAGAATGAAGATGGAGCTCTTGAGCCCGAAGCCGAATACGGCCGCGCCCGCGCGACGGAGAGCCTTAGGTGAGGTGGCCAAGCTTGCGGGCGGCCTTCTCCTGCTGCTGGCAGTTTCAAGCGCAATCGTCCTCGTGAAGTGGGCCGTTTGGGGCGGTGCGCTCAGCCACTAAGGGAGGTGACCATGATTCGCTATGCGCCGACACAGTCGCAGCACTCGCCCTGGCTAATCGGCAAGGACAAGGACGGCTACTGGATCGTGCGCGATCAGGCCGGCCTCACGGGCGGCATCTTTGCCGATCGCGTGTCCGCGTTGCATTTCTGTTTGCTCGAAAGCGGTACGGAATCCGCGATCATGGTCCCGGACGGTTTGAGCCTCGACATGGCGCCGCCGAAACTGCGCGACGCCTGATTTTTTTTCCAAGAGACGTGTTGACGAACACAGATCATGGCCGCAACCGACCAAACCGATTGCGAGAGTCCGCCGACGATCGATGGTGACCCGATGGCGAAACTGAGAAGGTTCGAATCGGGCAAGATCTCGAGCTACAAGATTGCGAAAGCAGCGCTGCTCGAGAACGCGCGTACTTATATCGACAGCGAAGCTGATCCGTTTCGTCACAACTTGAATGTCGCCATCTACCAGTTTGTTGAAGCGGTAGAAGCCGACTTGCGTGAACTGAAGTCGAGTCTGTTGCGTATCGAAGAGTTGCAACGATCGGCGAAGGGCGATCAGCAGTAAGACCGTAAAGGGGTGCGGTATGGGTATGCCGGAAATTGATTGTTTGCTTCGAACCTGCGCCAGACCGGGGAATCGTCGCGCCCGCGTTTTCCAAACTCCATGGCGGTTGGTCGACGCACGCCCTGGGACAACAGGTGGTGCGGCATGACTTCCAGCCCGACGGATCTCGGACGAGCCGAAGCCGCCGCTTCACCAGCGGCCCGTCGTGCGGCAAACGCTTGGCGTCGCAGGCGCGACGCAGCGGCGACGGAACTGACCGAGGCACCGCCATCCACGAGGGTGGGCCAGGTACCAGGTGTGATCGCCGCGACTGTCTACGTTCGCGGGCAGCGCGTTACGGACATCAAGATCGACGAAGTGGGGGAGTGGGCTAAACGCCCCGACCACGTCGTTTGGATTGGCCTCTTCGAACCTTCTGACGCGCTGCTGCAGCAAATTCAGAATCAATTGAATTTGCACCCGCTGGCGATCGAAGACGCCGGGAAAGCGCACCAGTATCCAAAACTTGAGCGGTATGGCGAAGGGCTATTCATCGTTGCCCGCACAGCCCAAATTGCCGACGGGTATATCGCCTTCGGCGAGACCCATATTTTTGTCGGACGCGGCTACGTAGTGACGGTCCGGCACGGCGCATCGAAATCATACAAAGAGGTACGTGAGCGGACGGAATCGTGTCCGACGGTGCTTGCCCGAGGTGAAAACTACGTTGTCTACGCCCTTCTCGATTTCATCGTCGATAACTACGGCCCCGTGCTTGAGTCGATCCACGCCAAGGTGGAGACGATCGAAGCGGAGGTACTGAAGCACGAACTGCATCAATCCGACGTCGAAAGCCTCTATTCACTCCGTCGCGATTTGCTGCGCCTGCGCAATGCAATCGGGCCGCTCATGGAAGTTTGTCAGCGTCTTGAGCACGCTGAGGCAATGCCGATTGAGCCCGACTTGCGGCCGCTCTTTCGCGACGTGACCGACCACGTGCGCAGGGTGAAGGAAGAAATCGACGCCTTGCGTGAAGTCTTGGCATTCGCATTTGAAGCAAGCCTCATGGCAGGCCAGGCGCAGCAAACGGCGATCACACGCAGGCTCGCGGCCTGGGCGGCGATCCTGGCGGTGCCGACAGCGGTGGCCGGCATCTACGGCATGAATTTCGAATATATGCCGGAGCTGCAATGGCGCTACGGCTACTTTCTGATCGTCGGCGCGATCTTCGCCGTGTGCGTCGTTCTCTATTTCCGGTTCAGAAAGAACGGCTGGCTTTAGGAGGTCGGTCAACGCCTTGGCGTGACCGACGACGAGGGGGCAATCGTGACGGCCGTCGAACAGCAGCCCACCGCTGAAGCGCCGTTTGCGCCGCGCGAGCGGAGAGTCTGATGCCCGATGCTTGGACATTGCTCGCCGTTGCGGGTGTTGGCCTCTTCACCACTTCGGCGGTGATGATCGGAGCAACCCTCGGACTCTATCTTCCGCTTTCGAAGAAGCTTCTTGCCTATATCCTCGCCTTCGCGTCGGGCGTGCTCATCGCGTCATTGGGCATCGAGCTCGCATTTCACGCGGCGGAGGAGTTGCACCACAAGGGCTTTGCCGCGCCGTTGGCTTGGGGGTTCGTCGGCGCCGGCTTTGTGACCGGTGTTGTGGTCTATTACACGGCTTCGCGCTTTCTCGATCGCAGAGGAGCGGCAGTGCGCTCCGCCACGCGCTTTCGCGAATACATGCTCGAGCGGAAAAAGGACGAGATCGAGCTCCTCGCCAAATCCGACCTGCTTCGCCACCTGCCGCCGGAAGCGATCGAGGATGTCCTGACGCGCGTAGACAGGCGAAAGCTCAAAGAGGGAGAGATCCTTTTCCACGCAGGCGCTCCAGGGGATGCGCTGTATATCGTGGCCCAGGGCAACGTCTTGGTACTGCAGCCTGCGAAGAGTTCCGGCGAGGCGGAGGTCGCGATCGCCAAGCTCGGCCCCGGTGCAGCTTTCGGCGAAATGGCCCTGTTGAGCGGCGCGCCGCGCACGGCGACCATCCGCGCCGAAACCGAAACCGACTTGCTGCGAATCGACAAGCAGGAATTCGATCGCATGGTCGCCTCGGATCGCCAACTGGGCGTGGCGGTTCAGCGACTGAGCCATGAACGTGCGATCACGAATCTGGCGTCTGGTGCGACCAACCCCGATCAATGGTCGAAGGTTGCACTCGGCAATCTTGAGAATCTGAGCCGCCGCGAGACCGACCGAATGATGTCCGAGACCAGCCACGGAGCGGGCCTCGCGATCATGCTCGGCGATCTTCTGGACACGGTGCCTGGACTTGTCGTTGTTGGTGCAAGCTTCACCAGCTTTGCCAGCATGTCCGTGACCGTAATGATGGGAATCTTTATCGGAGGCATTCCTGAATCCGCGGCAAGCGCCGCGCTCCTGAAGAAGTCGGGCTTTAGCGCCAAGCAAATCTATGGCTTATGGATATTCACTGTTTGCGCCGGCATTCTTTCCGCGATTGCCGGAAAAGTATTCATCGGCAGCTCGGAATCGCTCCTCGGTATTTTCGCTGAGGCCATGGCGGGCGGATCGCTGCTGGCTCTCGTCAGCCATGCAATGATCCCCGAAGCGCTGCATCAGGGCGGGTCAGTCGTGGTGCTTCCGACCGTCGCGGGGTTCCTCGCGGCGCTTTATCTAATTCTCGCCCATACCTTGGGGTGACCTGCGATCAAACCGATGTTTCGGCCACATTGGTCGTCGAAAACTTCTCGCGTGTATTTTTGCGCATGGATGCTCTCACGCTGTTTGGTCTGTTCGCCGTGATCGCAATGCTGGTCTTCTATGCCCTTGAGGACTTCAGCCCATGGTATGTGTTGGCCTTCGCAGCCGCTTGCATGTTCGGGTCCATTTACGGATTTCTGCAAGGTGCATGGCCGTTCGGTGTGCTCGAGGCCGTGTGGGCCGCCGTAGCAACATTGCGTTGGCGCGCAAGGATGAGGGTGAGTGGACGGCCGCGCCGCTAGCCCGCGTCGCGGGCGGCGTTTGGTTGGCGTCAGCGTGTGGCACGCGCAGGTGAGAAGGGGCCAGTCGGCCTCCTAGATGGCCTCGATCTGCTTCGCGTGGGTCGAGGCTTCGTGCAGGAAGGCGCTCACGATCATGCGCTGAATTTCGCGCCGGTAGTCGTACGGGTCGACCGGCAGCAGGCTGACGCTGTCCTCATCGGCGAGAAAATCGTCAAGCGTCTCGTTGTCGATGAACGGCAGGCTCTCGAAGGAAACCGGCTCGAGTTGCGCGGTCTCGGTGGGCTCAGGGATGATGACGTCCAGCTTCTTCTTACGCTTGAGGAACATGGCGCGCGGACTCCTACGCTACACACATTCCCCCCAATGACGCGGCTCCCTACCGCGCTCGCCCAAGGCAAATCGTACCGAGCGAGTGGCCGGAAATAGGGCAAGCTCGCGTCAAGATTGTTGCGATGAGCCGCGCGTATTCAGCTTGGCCAGCAAACCGTTGCACGGCCTATAGTTGCGAGGCGTCCGTGCCTAGCAGCCCAATTTCATCCGCGCTTCGCGAATGCTGCCCACGCGGCCCCTTGCGTCGGCGGAGGCCGGGTGTGCGCCAGGCACCGCTGCATACTTCGATTCCGCCGCCTGATATCGCGTGCACGCCGTCGTTTTGTTCTTGCGAAAACCCTCAATTCTGGCGGCACACTCGTCGACGGCTCCGCCCATGAACGGGTCGCCAGGGAATCGCGAAGCATAGGACCGCACAAGAACGCATTTTTCGGTTGCTGATTTCTCGGCATTCGTACCGGCCAGCTGGAAGATCGCATAGACCGTCAACAGTTCCTTCGACACGGCGTCCAGGTCTTTCTTTGTGAGCGAAGCTCCGACGGCCCGAACCGGGAGCGCTGCGATGCGACCCGGACAACGCAACTCGGAATGCCGTTTGCGGATGCGTTGGTAGTCGGACTCGACACTCTGAGCGTTCGGATCTGCATGCACCTTAAGATACAGCTCTGCGGCGGCGGAATAGCGGGCGCACCCGGTTGCACTTTGCCCCTGCGTATAGGCCACATCGGCAAAGCAGCTCTCAATCCCGGCGCGCCATAGGTCGCTCGGTGTGAAACGGTTGGCAAATGCTTGTGCTGCTTCACATTCCTTAAGCGCTGCAGCGGGGCTCCCGCCAAGCGCAAGCAGCGCAACGGATACGGTCAAATGCGACTGGAACTGACTACGGTCTTTCTCTGACGGTGATTGAGCCAGCGCGCCTTGGGCGATCAAGCTGAGGCAAAGCGGGGCCACCCAGCCCAGTATGCGATGACTATGCATGGCAAGCTCCGCAAACATGCACAAACCGAGGGTTGGTGCAGCTTATCCATGGGGTACAGTTGACGGCAACCAGATTGGCGACCCGCCCAAATGCCGCAGAAAATAACGCTTGGTCATCGCGCGCTCGTGGAGGCTGCCGAGCGCGAGGTTGAGACGATCTCGATCGAAGAAGCGAAGAAATTGCATGGGCGCGGCGATGTCGTGTTCGTCGACATCCGCGATATCCGCGAGTTGAAGCGGGACGGGCGCGTTCCCGGAGCGTTCCACTGCCCGCGCGGAATGCTGGAGTTCTGGATCGACCCGGATTCGAAGTATCACAAGCCGGTTTTCGCGGAAGACAAGAAATTCGTATTTTTCTGTGCGGCTGGTCAAAGATCAGCGCTTGCGGCACAAACGGCGCAGCGCATGGGCTTGAAGCCTGTCGCTCACCTCGGCGGAGGGTTTGGCGGCTGGAAGGCCGCGGGCGGGCCCGTGGAGATGGATGAGAAGAAGTAGCTACTTCCTCTCCGCCGACCCCGACGCGCAAGAGAGATAGAAGATCTTTCCTTCCACCGCCTTGATCTGGTTCCGCAGCACGCGCTGGGCGGGATGCTTGCTCGGCGTCGCCTGAAACTTCCTTAGCGCCTGATTGTAGTGCTGGCAGGCCGCGGTGGCGTTTTCCTCGTGATCCTCGACATCCCCGAAGCAGACGTGGACGGTCGCGGCGATGAAAGGATCGGAGTCGTATTTCTCCTCGAGCGCCAGGGCCTTCGCACACTCGGCGCGAGCGGCGCGTGCGTCGCTTCGGTTGAGAAGGTCGAACGAATTCAGGATCAGCTGTGAAACCTGATTGATCGCCTGGCGATTGGCCGGCGCCGCCGTGGCGATGCCGCAGATTTGGGGGAGCAGGAGAGACGCGAACAAAACCGAATACACCTGACTCAATTTCGGCATCACCACCTCGGTCGACTCGACTGGATCGCTTCTAGCGCGCCGGCGGCGCGGCGCGCAATCGGTCGATCGGCGGAGGTCTCACCCGCGGCTGCAAAAATGAAAAATCTTGATCTCTGCATCAAAACACCGCGCTTGCATCCGGAGCCGTTGCGCGGCGATCTTGCAGGGAACCGGGGAGGAGACTCGTGGCGCTCAAGCTTGTCGTCGGCAGCAAGAATTATTCGTCCTGGTCATTGCGGCCGTGGCTTGCACTCGCGCATCACAAGGTTCCGTTCGAGGAGGTTCAGATACCCCTCGATCAGCCCGATACCGCGGAGCGCATCCGGCAGTACTCGCCGGCCGGGAAAGTTCCGATTCTGATCGACGGCAACGCGACGGTGTGGGAGTCGCTCGCCATTCTCGAACACCTCAATGAGCGATTTCCCAAGTTGCAGTTGTGGCCGACGGATCCTGTGGCGCGGGCGCATGCGCGGGCGATCGCAAGCGAAATGCATGCCGGTTTCGCGGCGCTGCGCCAGCACTGCCCGATGAACCTGCGCCGGAGGAAGAAACACGGGTCGGCGCCCAGGATCGAGGCGGATCTCAAGCGCATTTCCGAGATGTGGCGCGATGCGCGGGCACGCTTCGGTTCGGGCGGGGAGTATCTATTCGGCGCGTTCTCCGCGGCCGATTGCATGTACGCCCCGGTCGCGACCCGGATCGTCAGCTACGAGATCGACGTCGATCCGGTATCTGCAGCCTACGTTGCGGCAATCCATCGCCTGCCGGCCTTCATGGCCTGGCGCGAGGCTGCCCTCGCGGAGGCCTGGGGCCACAGGACCACCGACGCCGTCGGTTAACGCGGTTCACGTTTCCGTAATGCGGGTGGGGGCGGCAACATGCCAATACCGCCCCTTCGCCCATTTGCACAGTTTGGTCAAATTTTGAAAAAATATAGCGGTGGCCCGCTCCTGCCATTGGCAGGAGCCTTCCCGGCGCTCATAAGGCGCGGGAAATCCGGGTCTCAATTCACGAATTCAGTTTTCGACGCCAACTGACGCAATCCATGCCAAGCGGAGTATGCACTATGCGAGCCAACTCGATCGTCCTCGCGCTCTTCCTCGGTTTCGCGACGACGAGCGCGGGCATCGCCCAGCAGGCGGCCGACCAGGCGCCGCAGATCAAGGGCCTCTACCTGCTCACCGACTATCCGGCACTCACCGTGCAGGCCGGCGGCACGTCTACCGTCTCGCTTCGCCTGCACAACTACGGACTCCCACCGGAGCGCCTTGCGCTCAGTGTCGACGGCGTGCCGCAAGGCTGGAGCGCGACCATCCTGGGCGGCGGCCAGCCGGTGGCGGCGGCGATGCCAGCGACCGGCAAGGACGTCTCGCTGCAGCTTCGGCTCGACGTGCCGGCGAACGCGCAGGCCGGCGCAACGATCACGGTGAACGCGCGCGGCGGCAACCAGAACATCTCGCTGCCGATCGCAGTGGCACTCGGCAAGGACCTGCCGGCGAAACTCACGCTGGAGCCGAAACTGCCGGCGTTGCGCGGCTCGCCCACATCGAGCTTCGAGTATCAGCTGACCGTGAAGAACGACAGCGGTCGTAATCTGCTCGTGAGCCTTGGCGCGAAAGCGCCGCAGAATTTCTCGACCCGTTTTACGGAGGCGTACGGTTCGCAGGAGCTGAGCTCGTTGCCGATCGAGGCGGGGCAGTCGAAGGACGTGAAGCTTGCGGTGCGTGCGCCGGCGCAGACCGGTGCGGGCAAGATTCCGGTCGGCGTCACGGTTTCTGCCGAGGGTGTTTCCGCCGACGCGCAGGTGGTGATGGAGATCGTCGGCCAGGCGCAGCTGCGGCTCACCGGCCGTGACGGCGTCGTAAGCGCGCGCGCCGAAGCGGGCAACCAGACCTCGATCCCGATCGTTGTCGCGAATGAGGGTAGCGCGCCCGCCGAGGGCATCGAGCTGACCGGCAACGCGCCGAGCGGGTGGAAGGTCGAGTTCGAGCCGAAGCAGATCGAGCGGGTGGCACCGGGCCAGCGTGCGGAGGCACAACTACTGCTCACGCCAAGCGCGAAGGCGCTTGCCGGGGATTACATGACGACGCTGCGCGCGTCGGCGCGCGGTGAATCGGCGACGAGCGACTTCCGCATTGCCGTCGCCACCTCGACATACTGGGGCATGGCGGGTGCCGGTATCATCGGCATTGCGCTGCTCATCATGGTGGGTGCGATCGCAAGGTTCGGCCGGCGATGATCTCCGTCATCCGCGCGAGCAATCTTACCAAGCGCTACGGCGACACGGCGGCCGTCGACGGCGTCTCGTTCTCCGTGGCGCGCGGCGAGATTTTCGGGTTGCTCGGGCCGAACGGCGCCGGCAAGACCACGACGATCCTGATGATGCTCGGGCTCACCGACGTCACGGACGGCGAGGTACGTGTGCTCGGGCTCGACCCGGCGCGTGAACCGCTGAAAGTGAAGGCGCGCGTCGGGTATCTCCCCGACTCGGTCGGTTTCTACGACAATATGACCGCGACGGAGAACCTCGCGTTCACCGCGAAGCTCATGGGCATCGAGAGGGGCGAACGTGCCAGGCAAATTGCCGACGCGCTCGGACGCGTGGGGCTCTCGGACGTCGCGAACCACCGCGTCGGCACGTTCTCGCGCGGCATGCGTCAGCGGCTGGGCTTGGCCGAGATCCTGATGAAGCAGGCGGAAGTCGCGATCCTCGACGAGCCGACCTCCGGTCTCGATCCGCAGGCGACCGAGGAGCTGCTCACGATGATCCGCGATCTCAAGTCGCACGATGTGACGGTGCTGCTTTCCTCGCATCTCCTCGAGCGCGTGCAGAAGGTGTGCGACCGCGTTGCCCTGTTCCAGGCGGGCAAGATCGCGCTCGTCGGCACGGTGAGCGAGCTTGCACGCGAAGTGCTCGGCTCGGGCTTTGCCGTGGAAGTGGAGGCGGAAGGCACCGGGCTTGCCGAGCGGCTGCGCGCCGTCCCCGGCGTCTCCTCGGTGGAAGTGACCGGAGCGAACCGATTCCATCTGCTCGCCGACCGCGACGTGCGGCCCGAGGCCGCGAGCGCAGTAGTCGCGGCGGGCGGGCGGCTCAAGCGTCTGTCCGTGGACGAGCCGAGTCTCGACGCGATCTATAACCGTTTCTTCCAGAAGCAGAACGGGCGAAGGGAGGTGCGCCATGCGGCGTGAAGGCTCTCCCTTCAGCGGCGTCGGCACCGTCATGATGAAGGAGCTTGCCGATCACCTCTCGAGCGCGCGCATGCGCGTGCTGGAGTGGCTGATCGTGCTGACCGCCGTGGCCGCGCTGTATGCGACCATCACGCAGGTGCGCGATACGGTGTCCGAAGACCCATTCGTGTTCCTGAAGCTGTTCACCGAGACGCGGCAACCGCTGCCATCCTTCGTCAGTATTCTCGCGTTCCTCATCCCGTTGATGGCGATCGGACTCGGCTTCGACGCGGTGAACGGCGAGCACAACCGCCGCACGCTTTCGCGCGTGCTGTCGCAGCCGATCTATCGTGACGCGCTGCTCATGGGGAAATTCCTCGCCGGGCTCGTGACGCTTGCGATCAGCCTCGTGGTGCTTTGGCTGCTCGTGGTCGGACTCGGGTTGCTCCTGCTCGGTGTTCCACCGAGCACGGAGGAGGTGCTGCGCTCGCTCGCCTTCCTCGTGGTCGCGCTCGCGTACGCGGGGCTTTGGCTCGCGGCGGCGATCCTTTTCTCGATCATCTTCCGCTCGCCGGCGACTGCGGCGCTGACGACGCTCGGGCTCTGGCTGTTCCTGACGATCCTGTGGCCCGCGTTATCGCCGGCGATCGCCTATGCGGTGTCGCCGCCACATCCGCTCTATCAGGTAATCGGGCAGGCGGATCCGAACACGCTCGTGTGGGAGCAGGGGCTTGCGCGCCTCTCGCCCTCGACGCTGTTCGCCGAGGTACTGCGCGCGGTGCTCAATCCGTCCACGCGCGCGCTCGGTCCGGTTTTCATCGAGCAGCTTGAGGGCGCGCTGATCGGCTCGCCGCTGCCGCTCGCGCAAAGCCTCTTGATCGCGTGGCCGCAACTTGTTGGCCTGATTGCGGGGACGATCCTGCTGTTCGTCGCGGGCTACGTCGTGTTCCAGCGGCAAGAGGTGAGGGCGTAGCTCTTTCCTTCGCCTCTCCCCGCGTGCGGGGAGAGGGAAAGAGCGTCAATCGCGCTTGACCCACTCGGCCAGCTCCCGCAGCAACGGCCGCTGGTAGGCGAGGATCTTCTTCTCCGCCTCGGCAATCGCGAACCAGGCGATACGATCCACTTCCGGAAAGTGTTGCCGCTTGCCGGACTTCGGCGGCCATTCCAGTTGGAATTCGTTGCTCTTGAATGCATCTAAGTCGGGATGCGCTTCGATCGCGAACGCGTGGACGAGTTTGCCGCTTGTCTGCCGTACCGGCTCGAGGGCAATAAACTCACCGGTGACCGCGAGTCCGGTTTCCTCGGTGAATTCGCGCCTTGCCGTCGTAAGCAGATCGTCGCCGGCTTCGATCAGCCCCTTGGGGATGGTCCAGACGCCGAGGTCCTTCTTCACCCAATAGGGCCCGCCCGGATGCGCGAGCAGCACCTGCAATGCGGGCTTGCGGCGATAGACGAGCAGGCCGGCGGAGATTTCGCGGGAGCGGGGCATGCGTGGTTCTTAGCAAAGAGATGCCTCCGGCGAACCTGAGGGCGGGAGCGGTCCTGATGCTCTTCACGCC
>DATBJU010000157.1:0-20996 GCA_036556265.1 Xanthobacteraceae bacterium
GCTGTATGCGGCCGTTGTATTTGCGCTGGTGACCGGGCAGGTGATGCTCGGAGTGATCACGCTGCTTTACTCGTCGCCGCTCGCGCTTTCGCTTGCGCATCAGGCTGGCGCCGTCGCGGTGCTCATCGTCACGACGATGCACCTCGCGCGCATGTCGCCTCAGGCGGCCAAGGCCTGATCGAGATCGGCGATCAGATCCGCAACGTCCTCGATGCCGATGGACAGGCGAACGACATCCGGGCCGGCGCCGGCTGCCACCTTCTGCTCGTCACTGAGCTGGCGATGCGTGGTGGAGGCAGGGTGAAGGATCAGCGAACGCGTGTCGCCGATATTTGCGAGGTGCGAGAACAGATTTACGGCGGCAATCAGATTGACGCCTGCGTCGAAGCCACCTTTGAGGCCGAAAGTGAGTACCGCGCCCGCGCCCTTCGGGCAGTACTTCAGCGCGAGACCGTGTGTCGGGTCACTCGGGAGCCCGGCATAGCTCACCCAACTCACCGCCTCATGAGAAGCCAGGAATTTCGCAACCGCGAGCGCGTTGTCGCAGTGCTTCTGCATGCGGAGCGGCAGCGTCTCGATGCCGGTGATGATCAGGAATGCGTTGAAGGGCGAGAGGGCAGGGCCGAGGTCGCGAAGCGAGAGGACGCGCGCCGCCATCGCGAATCCGAAATTCCCGAACGTCTCGGCCATGATGATGCCCTGGTATTCGGGGCGCGGCTTCGAGATCATCGGATAGCGGTCGTCGTTCGCCCATTCAAACTTGCCGCCGTCGACGACTACACCGCCGATCGAATTACCGTGGCCGCCGAGAAATTTCGTGGCCGAGTGCACGACGATATCGGCGCCGAAGTCGAACGGTTTACAGAGGTAGGGGGTCGCGAGTGTGTTGTCGACGACGAGCGGGATGTTCGCCTTCTGCGCCACGCGCGCGATCGCTTCGATGTCGGTGACGATACCACCTGGGTTGGCAATCGACTCGATGAAGATGAGTTTCGTCCTCGGTGTGATCGCCTTCTCGAAGGTGGAAGGGTCGCGGGAGTCGGCCCAGCGCACATGCCAGCCGAAATTCTTGAATGAGTGATTGAACTGGTTGATCGAGCCGCCGTAGAGCTTGTTTGCGGCGACGAACTCGTCCCCCGGTGTCATCAAAAGATGAAACACGTTCATCTGCGCGGCATGACCGGAGGCCACCGCGAGCGCGGCGGTGCCTCCCTCGAGCGCGGCGACGCGTTCCTCGAGAACGTTGCAGGTCGGGTTGCCGATGCGGCTGTAGATGTTGCCGAAGGTCTGGAGCCCAAAGAGCTGCGCCGCGTGCTCGACGTCGTCGAACACGAACGAGGTAGTCTGATAGATCGGCGTGGCGCGCGCGCCGGTGGTCGGATCGGGCTGCGCGCCCGCATGGACGGCGAGCGTGGCAAAGCCCGGCTCGCGCTGTGCCTCGGCCGCACGGCGATCCTTGGCCGACTGATCCATGCCCACCTCTCGCGGTTTGTCGATTAGATGCGCCGCGCGTGACGGAGCGTCAACGGGCGGATTTGGCGTTGGGACCGATGCGGAGCCGTTGTACGCCGCCTGCGAGCCGCCTGGGCTTCTTCGCCGAAAGGATACGGGTGTTCACGCCGGCCCAGTTGATCTCGCGCGACAGGCGCCCGTATTCGATCTTCGGGCAGCGGTTCATCACGACGGTCATGCCGGCGGCTTCGGCGCGCGCGGCGACGTCGTCATTTCGCACACCAAGCTGCATCCAGAAGACTCTTGGGCGTGGTGAAAGCGCGATCGCCTCGTCGAGAATTTCACCGACTCGGTCGGAGCGGCGGAAGACGTCGACCATGTCGACCGGCTCGGGAACATCCTTCAGCCGCGCATAGGCGGGAACGCCGGCCACGAGCTTGCCTGCACGGCCGAGGTTGATCGGATAGACGCGATAGCCGCGCTCGCTCAGGTACTTCACGACGAACATGCTCGGCTTGTCGTCGCCGTGGCTTGCGCCAACAACAGCGACGGTCTTTACGGTGCTGAGAATGCTGCGGATGTGCGCGTCGTCGTAGTGGTCGTGGGCCATGCGTAGCTCGGAGCAGCCAGTTGGATGTCGGACATACTGGCCAGCGGACGGCTGCGCAAGTCGGGGATCAGCAAGTATTGGCTGCTGGCGCCTGCCGTGCCAGGAGAGGTCAACTCGCTCAATCCTTGCCGCCCTTGACCGCCCATGCTCTCGCGATCAAGTGGATGCTTCCGTCGCGTTGGACCGGCAGTGCACTGCGAATGCGCTCACCCAGCACCGCGCGGTTCTCCTCCGAAAGCGACATACAATAGCCCGGCGCGGGACCCTGGCCGCCGAGAAACGGCGACCAGTAGTCGTCAAAGTTCTTGAACAAGGTGGGGACGTCGATCTGAGTCACCGCCACTTCGCGCAGGCCTGCTGCGGTGAACAAGTCCTCGAGCGGTTTCGGTCGGCAGACCGGAAAGCGCTTGGCCTCGTCGAGCTCTTGCGCCTTCGGATCGAGTGCGGCGGCAGCGTCCCAGAATTTACGCATGAGCTGCATCTCGCCCGCGTAGTCCCAGACGTAGGCGGCGACCACACCGCCCGGCCGTGCAACCCGCCGCATTTCGGCGACGGCCTTTGCCTGGTCGGGAATGAAGTTCAACACGAGGCCGGAGACGACGGTATCAACTTCGCCATCCCCGAGAGGTAGCGCCTGTGCATCGCCCTTGCGGAAATCCGCGCGCGGGTCCGTGACGTGTGCGCGCGCGTGCACGACGAAGGGATCCGAGGCATCGACGCCGGTGACGCGGGCTGGCGAGGTCAGCTCGAGAATCGCTTGTGTCAGCACGCCAGTGCCGCAGCCCACGTCGAGCCAGCTTTGATGCACCGGAAGGCCGAGCCAATTCAGGAATTCCGGTGCGACCAGCCTGCTCCAGCGGCCCACGTAACGCTCGTAGCCCGCGCCGACTGCCCAGACGTCGTGTTGCGAGGTGGTCATCACCAGCCTCCCTTCGCCTCAGTTCGTGCGGTTAAAACCCCGGCGAGTTCAGGCTCGGAGAAGCGCGCAATGATGTGGGAAGCGCAGTTCACGTCCCACGCCTCGATTGTGAAAAGAATTGCGCGCTTTGCTCGGGCACGATACCCGCGATCGAGCAGTCGCTGGACGAGCTCGGGATCATTTTCGACGACGCGGGCGCGCCCCCACAGTTTCACGCGCTGCCGCCTGGCGAAGTCGATCACGAACAGAAACGCACGGTCGTTTTCTGACAGATTCCCGAGTGTGATGTACTGGCGATTGCCCTCGTAGTCGGCGAACCCGACGGTGCGGTCATCGATCACCTTGATGAAACCCTTGGGACCGCCGCGATGCTGGAGGTAGGGCGATCCGGATTTCGTTGCCGTGGCGAGAAATGCGGTGTCCTGTTCGGCGAGGAAAGCCGCTAGGTCCGGCGTCACACGGTCTGGAAAGCCGGAAACGAGACGGGCGTCGTAGGCCGACTCTGTCGCACGGTCACGCTGCGCGCGTTGCACAGCAGGGGGAAAGACTAGGTCGACGTTGTCTTTTGCCATTTTCGCGGTCCGGCGTGCGCCGCACGAAGCAATTATGCCATTGAGATTTCCGCGACAATGAGCCAACCTTGCAATAGATTATTTCGTTTTTCGGAATGATCATGGATCGCCTCGACACCATTTCGATCTTTGTTGCAGTTGCGGAGCTCGGCAGTTTCGTCGCTGCGGCGCGTCGTCTGCGACGATCTCCGGCGGCGGTCACGCGAGCGGTTGCGCAACTTGAGGCGCGCCTCGGCGTGCGTCTTCTGAATCGTACGACGCGAGCAGTCGGCCTCTCCGAGGCGGGGCAGCGGTTTCTCGCGGGCGCCAAGCGCGCGCTGATGGAATTTCAGGAAATCGAGCAAGCGGCGTCGGGTCAGCGCGCAGCCCCGAGTGGTCAGCTCCAGGTCACGGCGCCGATCGTGTTCGGCAGACTACATGTACTACCGATCGTCTGCGAATTCCTTGAGCGGTTTCCTGCGGTGTCCGTGCGCATGGTGCTCCTCGACCGCCTGGTCGACCTCGTAGACGAAGGAATCGATGTCGCCGTCCGGATTGGCGGCGTTTCCGACAGTAGCACCATCGCGATCCGTGTCGGCGACGTTCGGCGTGTCGTCGTTGCCAGTCCGAGCTATCTCAAGGGACGGCGAACGCCGAGACGAGCGAAGGATCTGGCTAGTCTCAGCGTTATCAACTTCGCCGGACTCGGATCGGGCCGGTGGTCTTTCCGCGGCCCGGACGGTGCATCATCGATCGACCTTTCGCCGCGGCTTGACGTCAACATGGCGGAAGCTGCGCTGGACGCCGCACGAGCTGGCCTCGGCGTGACACGTGTTCTCAGCTACCAGGCTGTCGAGCAAATTCGATCGGGTGAGTTGAAGCCGCTGCTCCCGGTGTACGAGGGAGAGCAACTTCCAGTGCACATCATGTATCCCGGCGGCCTTTATCCGGCTGCAAAATTGCGGGCATTCGTTGATTTCGCCGCTCCGCGGCTCCGCGCCCGGCTCAAGACGTTTGGCCAGCACTGAGCCGGAATTTCTTCAGCGGTCCTCCCACTTCGGAGTGCGCTTCTCGATGAAGGCGCCGATGCCTTCCTCGGCGTCTTTCGCCATCATGTTCTCCGCCATTACTTCGACGGTGTACGCGTACGCTTTCACGAGGTCCATGTCGCGCTGGCGGTAGAACGATTGCTTGCCGATTTTCTGGACGAAGGATGATTTCGAGGCGATTGCGCGCGCGAGTTCGAGCGCCGTATCGCGTTCGCGGCCCTGCGGGACGACGCGGTTGACCAGCCCGATTTCGTGCGCACGTTTCGCAGTGATGGCTTCGCCGGTGAGCAGCATTTCGAGCGCGTGACCCTCGGCGATCTTGCGTGACAGGGGCACGCCCGGCACGGAGCAGAACAGGCCGATGTCGACGCCCGGCGTGCAGAAGCGTGCCGCCTCGGAGGCGACCGCGAGATCGCAGGCCGCCACGATCTGGCAGCCGGCCGCTGTCGCGATGCCCTGCACTGCGGCCACAACCGGCTGGGGAAGAGAGGCGAGGGACAGCATGAGGTCGGCGCTCATCCCGAAGATGCGATGAAAATAGGTGCGGCCTCGATCGCGGTCGTTGCGATGATCGGTCAGCTCCTTGAGATCATGGCCTGCGCAGAAGACCGGTCCGTTCGCCGCTAGCACGACCGCGCGAACGCTCTTGTCGTCGCGGATCGACTCGAGTTCGGATTTGAGTGCTTCGAGTAGTTCCTCGGACAGTGAATTGCGAGCGTCGGGTCGATTGAGTATGACCAACGCGATGCCCTCGCGGTTTTCGCGAAGGACGATCGCGGTGGGGTCGACAGCCGATCGGGTCGCGAGCTTGGACATTTCAGGCCTTGCGTTTATGCGCTGTCATATTATCCGAACCCAGAGCGGACGCGAATGCGGCCGGAAAGGGGGGTGCCAATGCACGCGGCCGCGCCGAAATTGTCCGCCAATGAGGTGGGGAAGTATCTCGCACAAGAGTTTCCGCAGGCATTCGGTCCGGGAAAGTCGAACAAGATCGAGGCCGTGGCTCGGAACGCGGCGCGTGTGCGATTTACGGCCGGCGATCGCCACTTGCGACCCGGCGGAACTGTCTCCGGGCCGACAATGATGGCGCTTTGCGACGCCGCCATGTACGTGGCGATCCTCGCGACGATCGGTCCTGTCGCGCTGGCCGTGACGACGAATTTCTCCATCAATTTTCTTCGCAAGCCGGAACCGGGCGATCTCATTGCAGACTGCAAGCTGCTGAAGGTCGGCAAGCGGCTCGCCGTCGGCGAGGTGAGTGTGCGAAGCGCCGGGAACGACGAAATCGTTGCGCACTGTGTCGCGACCTACTCAATCCCGCCGGAGAGTGAAACTTAGCGCAGGGTACCAAAATACCATAATCATAAATAGCTGGTTTTGTTGGTGAAAATAACGAAAATGATCATTGACGCGAGGTGGGAGCGGATTTAGAACCGCGCCTTCTTCAGCACACGCCGCGACGGATACGCCATGAAGACCTTCACGGCCAAGCCGGCCGAGATCGAAAAGAAATGGGTGCTGATCGACGCGTCGGGCCTCATCGTCGGCCGCCTCGCATCGATCATCGCCATGCGCCTGCGCGGTAAGCACCGACCGAACTACACACCGCATGTCGATTGTGGCGACAACGTCGTCGTGATCAACGCGGAGAAGGTCGTGCTCACGGGGCGCAAGCTCGACCAAAAGGTCTATCACCACCACACCGGCTATCCGGGCGGCGTGAAAGAGCGCAAGGCGAAGTTCATCCTGGAAGGGAAGTTTCCCGAGCGCGTCATCGAGAAGGCGGTCGAGCGCATGCTCGACGAGGGTCCGCTCGCACGCAAGCAGTTCGGCAATCTGCGCGTTTATAAGGGCGCACAGCATCCACACGAGGCGCAGAAGCCGGAGCCGCTCGACGTGGCAAAGATGAATCGCAAGAACGCGAGGAGCGCGTAATGGCCGATACTGTGCAGTCGCTCGGAGGTCTCGCGGCGCTGAAGCCGGCCACGCCGGAAGCGCCAAAGCATGTGCAGAAGCTCGATCAGCAGGGCCGCGCCTATGCCACGGGCAAGCGCAAGAACGCGGTTGCGCGCGTGTGGCTGAAGCCGGGCTCCGGGAAGATCGTGATCAACGAGAAGGCCATTGACGCATATTTCGCGCGGCCGGTCCTGCGCATGCTGATCCAACAGCCGTTCGTGGTCTCAAATCGCACCGGCCAGTACGACGTCCGGTGTACGGTCTCAGGCGGCGGGCTTTCCGGTCAGGCCGGCGCGCTCCGCCACGGTATTTCCCGCGCGCTCACATTTTATGAACCGGATCTGCGCGGCGTGCTCAAGAAGGGCGGCTTCATGACGCGTGACTCGCGAGTGGTCGAGCGTAAGAAATACGGCCGCAAGAAAGCACGCCGAAGCTTCCAATTCTCGAAGCGCTGACGGGCGCAAAAACCGGAAACCATACGGGTCCATCGGGAGCGCGGCTTGCCGCGCTCTTTTCTTTTGTTTCGACTCGTATTCGACGTGCATTCGATAGACTTTCACAAAAAATGCATGGCGTGGGCGAAACGGCGCACAAAGCGTGCGGGAAGTAAGGTCCGGAAATCGGTAACATTGCGCGCATTCCGGCAAGCAGTCTGCAATAGGGGGTGGTCACGGTTAGCGGCAATTTCTCGCTTTCGGTGAGTAAATGCCGCTCGACGTTCCCACCTTATTCATCGTCTCGATCTTCGTGACGACGATCCTGGGCCTGTTCCTGCTGTTTGCATGGGCGCAGGACCGCAGCATCCGCGCGCTCGCCTGGTGGGGCGTCGCCTATTTGATTGGCGGGGTGTCGGTCGCGGTCTACACCGTGCAGGACACGTTCTCGAACGCGCTCTCGCTTGCGATCGGCAACGCGCTGTTGTTCGTGGCTTGCGGGGTGATCTGGAGCGGTGCGCGACTGTTCCACGGTCACGAGGTCAAGCCGTTCTGGATGTTTGCGGGAGCGATCGCCTGGCTCACGGCGCTCACGATCCCGGGTTTCGCCGCCTCGACAATGGCGCGCGTGGCGCTGTCGTCGCTCGCGATCGCCAGCTATACCTTGCTCACTGCGTGGGAGTTGTGGGGCGGCCGCAAGGAGCGTCTGCTTTCGCGCTGGCCCGCCATGGCTGTGCTCGCACTGCACGGGATCGTGTTTCTCTCGCCGATTCCGATCGTAATCCTGAATCCGTCGGAGATCCGCTTTTCCGACTTCACCGGCGGTTGGTTCGCGATCTTCGCACTCGAGACGCTGCTCTACGCCATTGCTACCGCGTTCATTATTCTCACGATGGCGAAGGAACGCAGCGAGCGGATTCACCGCACGGCCGCGACGATCGATCCCTTGACCGAGATCTTCAATCGTCGCGCGCTGCTCGAAGCTGGCCGGCGCATTCTCGGTCGCCTCGCCTGGGACAAACAGCCGGTTTCGGTGCTGATGTTCGACCTCGACCATTTCAAGAAGATCAATGATCGCTTTGGGCATGCGGTCGGTGATCGCGCTTTGCAGGTGTTCGCGCGTACGGCAGCGGCGCGGCTGCGCGCGACGGACATTATCGGCCGTCTCGGAGGCGAGGAATTCGCCGCGATTCTGCCGGCAACGAGCCTGTTGTCCGCGGCGGTCGCGGCTGAACGCGTGCGAACCGCATTCCAGGAAGCGGCGAGGGAGATCGACGGCTTGCCGATTGCAGCCACCGTCAGCATCGGTGCGGCCGCGACCGAGGAGGTCGATTGCGATATCGAGGCACTGCTTGCCGAGGCCGATCGCGCGCTCTACGCGGCCAAGGCCGGCGGGCGAAACCGGTACGTGCTGGCCGGGTCCGAGGAGGACCTCGCCGCCCCGCCGATGCCGAAAAAGCCGGAAGCGGAGCCCGTGCGCGAGCGCCGCGGAAGCGCCAGCCTCGCTCCAACCGACCTCGCACACGCGATTGCCGCCGCGCGATCGGCGCTCAGGTCCGCCGCCTAGGGCCCGGGGGCGCCCGGCGAACGGTGCCGATAAGGCATTGCTATTTCGGAAGAATTGCTCCGCTTTTTAGTGAATTTTGCAGGCCGACAGTAGCGCCTTCCAGCTAGGTTCCGTGCGCGCTGCGGGCTGATCCTCACGTCATGGGCGGGCAGATGGAACTCGACGTCAAAACGATGTTCGTGGTGACGATTGCTGTCACCGTGATCCTCGGCTGTCTGCTGATCTACGCCTGGTATCAGCACCGCAAAATTCCCGCGCTCGCCTGGTGGGGATGGGCGCACATGGTGGCGAGCACGGGCGTGTACCTGATCGGCCTGCGCGGCAACGTCTCGGATTTCTGGTCGATCGAGATCTCCAACGCGCTCCTGTTCGTCGCCGCGGGCATGACCTGGACCGGCGCGCGCCTGTTCGACGGCAATCGGTTTTCGCTTGTGGGCACCTTTGGAGGCGCTGCCGCCTGGCTGCTTGCGGCGCATACGACAAAATTCATGTCGGCAGCGCACGGGCCGGTCGTGTTCAGCTCGATGATCATCGCGCTCTACACGTTCGCCGCCGCGATCGAGTTCTGGCGCGGGCGCGAGGAGAATCTTTTGTCGCGCCTGCCGCTGGTGGTGCTCCTGTCGATGCACGGCACGCTCTACTTCGCGCGTGTGCCGCTCGCGCTGCTTTTTCCGGGCGGGAAGAGCGAAGCGTTCTTCTCGGCCGCGTGGTTTGGTGTAATCGGTCTCGAGTCGCTCCTCTATATGATTGCGACCGCGTTCATCCTGCTTGCGATGGCGAAAGAGCGGACCGAGATGGAGCACAAGGTTGCCGCCACGATCGATCCGCTCACGGGTATCGCCAACCGTCGGGCGTTCCTGGAGACGACGGTAAGGGCGCTGAAGCAACGCTGGCGCGCGCCGCAACCGGTGTCAGCGCTCCTGTTCGATCTCGACCGCTTCAAGTCGATTAATGACCGCTACGGCCATGCCGTCGGTGATCGCGTCATCCGTAACTTCGCGGACATTGCCGTGATGGAACTGCGTTCAACCGATCTTGTCGGCCGGCTCGGCGGGGAGGAATTCGGTGCGCTGCTGTTCGGGGCGGAAGCAAGCAGTGCGGCGGCAACGGCTGAGCGCATTCGTCAGTCGTTTGCGGCGACGGCACCAGCCATGGGCGAGGGGGCGATCGGTGTCAGCGTAAGCATCGGTGTCGCAAGCGTCTCGGCAGACGAGGAGACCGATATCGAAAGCCTGCTCACGCGCGCCGACGAAGCGCTCTATGTCGCCAAGGCGCGCGGCCGCAACCGGATCGAGGTGGTGGACGGCTACGCGGGGCGGGGTCTGGGCACCGCGCGAAGCGGGCGTAACGCTCTCGCGACCGTTGCGAGTCCAAGCGTGCTGCCCCTGGCGGAAGACGAGGGAGTGGCGTTACCGTTGGCGCGCTAGCGGCGCGGCCGGTCGGAACTTGTTAACCATTGCGACGTTAGCCTCGCACCATGGGAACCCAGATGACTCGCGATACTGGCGCGGCGCTGGCGCGGCTCAACAACGCTGCGCAGGGTGCAGGCCTCGCCATGGTATGCGTGCACGAGTCATCGGACGAATTTCATCGATCGCTCATACGCGAGTATCTTTCTTCACACCCGCTGAAGCATCCGCTCGCTTACGCCGCAGTCATTGGACTCGGGCGCAAGCTCTCCTGACCCGCTGAAGCCATCTTACAAAGCAGCGCGTCGGCTCTCGCTTTCCTTTCGCGTCGGCAGTGCCTTGAGCGCGGCCTCAAGCACGGCACGTGCTGATTCAATCAAGCGTTTCCTGCCGGGTCCAATTGTCGGCCCAAGCTGTCCCTCGATGGCGAGGGTCGCTAGCCCATGGACCTGCGCCCACTGGCGCAACACCACGGGGTCGCGCCCGGCCTCATGTGGTGTGAGTGGCTCGACAACAACCCCGCGTGCCGCCGCGAACGTTTCCAGAAAGATTTGAAACGCCGCTCGGCCGGCGATGCGCAGGCGGTCGGACGTCCGCTCGATCCGCCCGCTGGAGAACATCAGGCGAAACTGCGCAGGATGATCCAGAGCAAAGCCGACATAGGAAAGGCCCATTTCGACCACGCGCTGGGTCGGATCCGTCACACCTGTGATGGCCTCCCGTTGCGCGGCAGTCAGGCGATCGAACCCGACGGCGGCGAGTTCCGTCAGCAGCCCATTGGCGTCGCCAAAATGATGAGCGGGAGCGGCATGTGAAACGCCGGCGCGACGCGCGGCCTCACGCAGTGTGAACCCCTCGACGCCCCGGTCTTCTATCAGTTGCTCCGCGGCGGCAAGCAAGGCGGGAGCGAGATCGCCGTGGTGATAGGGCTTCGACTTTCTAGCTCTGGACCGGCTCATGCTTCACTCCAGGGCATCCCTAGAGTCTTGCATTGAACTTGACAATGGTAAAATAAGTTCTTATCCATCTTTTCAATGTCTAGATCAAGGAGTGGGCGATGAGTCCGGAACTCTTGTTTCGCGCGGCGAACTTGTTCGCCCTCGTTGGCTGGGCAGTACTGATCGCCGGCGTTCTGATGCAACGCGACTGGCTGCGGGATCGGCTGGCCGGCCTCTATTGGCCGGTGGTCTTGTCACTTGCCTACGTAATTGCGGTCGCTGTCGGCTTGTCGACGAACGCGAGTGGCGGCTTCTCCTCGCTGCCGGCGGTTCGACAACTCTTCGCGAGCGATTGGGCATTGCTCGGCGGATGGGTGCACTACCTGGCATTCGATCTTTTCGTGGGCACATGGATCGCTCGGGAGACGGCGCACACAGACATGTCGCGCTTTTGGCTCGTTCCGATCCTGCCGCTCACATTCTTGTTTGGACCGGCCGGGTTCTTGCTCTTCCAAATCGTCCGTATCGCATTCCAAAGGAGGTAAGTGATGAATACCTTCAACTCAGTCGAACGGAGGTCGCGTCTCTCGGCCGTGGAGATCGTCGCCGAGGTCTATCGCCGCCAGCCGATATTCGCGAACGTCGCCGCGCTAATGCTCGCGCTGATGGTCGTTTCGTTCGCCGGATTGCTTGTCGACACGCGCACGTTCAACGGAATCAACGTCTGGATCAAGCCGCTAAAGTTCGAGTCGTCGATTGCGATCTATGTAGTGACGCTCGCCTGGTTCTGGCCGTATCTCGACCAGTCACAACGGTCGAGCCGTGCAGTAAGGTTGGCGGTCTGGTGGATATCGGCGATTTTTCTGCTGGAGATGTCCTACATCTTGTTTCGAGCCGCGCGCGCGGAGGGGTCCCATTTCAACAATTCCACAGTGATCGCGGAGGTGGCCTATGCGGTCATGGGAATCGGAATCCTCTCTATCGTCGCGTTCACTGCGTGGCTTGGATGGCTCTTCATTCGTGCTAATAGTTCTGGCACATCACCTATACTCCGTTTCGCGATCGGAATCGGGCTCATCGCCGGCGCAGTGCTTGGTGGTCTGACCGGCATGCACATGAGTGCACAGCCCGGGCATTGGGTCGGCGGAGTCGCAAACGATGTAAATGGACTGCCGTTGTTCGGTTGGTCGCGCACCGGCGGCGATCTGCGCGTCGCGCACTTTGTCGGTTTGCATGCGATGCAAGGGATCCCGGTCGTCGGCTGGCTCGCGTCGCACGCACTCGGCGAGAAAGCGAAGCCGATCGTGTGGGTCGCGCTCGTCCTCTGGGCGGCGGTGACACTATCCGTGTTCGTCCAGGCCACTGCGGGTCGCGCACTCTTCCCGCTGTAGAAAGAAAACGGGGCGCCGAGGCGCCCCGTTTCAGTTTGACCGCGGTCGCCCGCGATCCGGGAGGAACTCAACCAATACGTTTGCGCGCTACGGCGAACCGGTTCCCACTTCGCCGGAAAACGCCTTAGGCCGAGTAGTACATGTCGAATTCGACCGGATGCGGCGTGTGCTCGAAGCGGATTATTTCCGACATCTTGAGCGAGATGTAGGAGTCGATGAAGTCGTCGTCGAACACGCCGCCTTTCTTGAGGAAATCGCGATCCTTGTCGAGATTGCCGAGCGCCTCGCGCAACGAGCCGCACACGGTCGGGATCTTCTTCAGCTCCTTCGGCGGCAGATCGTAGAGATCCTTGTCGACCGCCGCGCCCGGATCGAGCTTGTTCATGACCCCATCAAGTCCCGCCATCAGCATCGCGGCAAAGCCGAGATACGGATTGCAGAGGGGGTCGGGGAACCGCACTTCCACGCGCTTGCCCTTGGGCGAGCTCGCGAGCGGAATGCGACAAGACGCCGAGCGATTGCGAACCGAGTAGGCGAGAAGCACCGGAGCCTCGAAGCCCGGGACGAGCCGCTTGTAGGAATTCGTCGTCGGGTTGGTGAAGGCGTTGATCGCGCGTGCGTGCTTGATGACGCCGGCAATGTAACTGAGGCAGGTGTCCGACAGGTCGGCGTACTTGTTGCCGGCGAACACCGGCGTCGAGCCGTTCCAGATCGACTGGTGGCAGTGCATGCCCGAGCCGTTGTCGCCGTAGATAGGCTTCGGCATGAAGGTTGCAGTCTTCCCGTAGATGTTGGCGACCATGCTGATGCAGTATTTGTAAATGATCAGCTGGTCGGCCATCTTGACGAGCGGCGAGAACTTCATCCCGAGCTCGTGCTGAGCGGCCGCCACCTCATGGTGGTGCTTTTCGACTTTCACGCCCATCTTCGCCATGGCGCCGAGCATTTCCGAGCGCATGTCCTGCGCGGAATCCTGCGGCGGTACCGGGAAGTAGCCGCCCTTCGTGCGCATGCGGTGGCCGAGATTGCCGCCCTCGTACTCGGTCCCCATGTTCGTCGGCAACTCGATCGAGTCGATCCTGAAGCCGGTGTTGTACGGGTCGGCTGAGAAACGGACATCGTCGAACACAAAGAACTCGGCTTCGGGGCCGAAGTAGGCGGTGTCGCCCACGCCGGTCGACTTCAGGTACGCAACCGCCTTCTTTGCGATGCCGCGCGGATCGCGGTTGTAGGGCTCGCCGGTCGTCGGCTCGAGTACATCGCAGATGATCGACAAAGTGGTCTCGGCGAAGAATGGATCGATGACGGCTGTTTCCGGGTCCGGCATCAGGTTCATGTCGGACTCGTGAATCGGCTTCCACCCGGCGATCGAGGAGCCGTCAAACATCACCCCCTCAGCGAACGCGTCCTGGTCGAATAGGCTCACGTCAAAAGTCACGTGCTGCCACTTCCCGCGCGGATCGGTGAAACGGCAATCGACGTATTTGACGTCGTTGTCCTTCATCAGTTTGAGGACGTCATTGGCAGTCTTCATGGAAACTCACCCCCTGTGTTCAATCCCCTCGAGCCCGAGGTGTTAGGATGTTTCAATACCGTTCCGGTCAGATCGCGTCGACGCCAGATTCGCCGGTACGAATGCGGATCGCCTCCTCAACATTGGAGACGAAAATCTTGCCATCGCCGATGCGTCCCGTTTGCGCGGCGCGGCGGATCGCTTCGATCGCCTTGTCGAGCATTTCGTCCGCCAGCACGACTTCGATCTTCACTTTGGGGAGAAAGTCGACGACGTACTCCGCTCCGCGATAAAGTTCGGTGTGGCCTTTCTGGCGCCCAAAGCCCTTCGCTTCGGTGACGGTGATGCCCTGAAGACCGGCTTCCTGTAGCGCTTCCTTCACCTCATCGAGCTTGAACGGCTTGATAATGGCCTCGATCTTCTTCATCGCTTCTCCTCTTGACGCTCCTCTTGGCCCCCACCGCGCGCTGGAAGCATGCGCGGGGGTAGCAGGGTCCGTGCCACGTTGGCGCCGCCCACAAAAAGCGTGGTGATTCAGTTCATTGCGTGGAGAATATGCCCCCCGGAGGCGCGCCGGTTACTGTGCGTGCATACGGTTTGTGCATTCCGCTCAAGGATTATGCAAGAGCGCGCGGGGCGGTCCCAAGGGGTGTTGACGGGCCTCGGGAACCGATTTTGGACGGCTGAGGTAGCATTCGAACATGCATGAACTACTGAATCCGGTGGAAATGGCGGAGGCGGAGCGTCGGACGATCGCTGCGGGGACCTCCGGCTTCACATTGATGGAGCGCGCGGGGCGAGCGGTCGCCGATGCTGTCGCAACGCGCCATCCACTCGGAACACGTGTCGTCGTCGCGTGCGGGCCGGGCAACAACGGGGGCGACGGGTTCGTCGCGGCGCGAATTCTCCGAGAGCGCGGGTACCCGGTGCGACTGCTGTTGCTTGGATCGCGTGAGGCGCTCGCGGACGACGCCGCCAGTGCTGCCGCAGCTTGGCGCGAGCCGGTTGCGTCCGTCTCTGCGTCGGCGCTCGCCGAGGCCGACGTGATCATCGACGCGCTGTTCGGCGCCGGGCTGTCGCGGGATCTCGAGGGTAAGGCGAAGGCGGCTGTCGAAGCGGTCGCCGCCGCCCGCGCTCCCGTGATTGCGGTTGACCTGCCCAGCGGAATCGACGGCGCGACCGGACACGTGCGCGGTGCCGCCGTGCGCGCCGCGGAGACGGTCACGTTTTGCCGGCGCAAGCCGGGCCACTTGTTGCTTCCCGGACGCGCTCATTGCGGTCGGGTGCACGTGGCCGATATCGGAATCTCCGCCGCGACAGTGGCTGCGGTAAAGCCCCAGACGTTCGCCAATGAGCCGCCGCTGTGGCGAAGCGCCTTTCCAAGGCCGCGAGCGGACGGCCATAAATACGATCGCGGTCACGCAGTGGTGGTGAGCGGGCCAATGTACGCGACGGGCGCTGCGCGGCTTGCGGCGCGCGCGGCACTGCGGGCGGGCGCGGGGCTCGTGACCGTCGCTGCGCCCAAGACTGCCGTGCCGGTGCTCGCTTCGGCGCTCACGGCGGTCATGGTGCGCGAGGCCGTCGGTGCGAAGGGGCTCGCTGCGCTGCTCGCGGACAAGCGGCTGAATGTGGTGTTGCTCGGGCCGGGGCAGGGCGTGGGAAAGGCAACGCGCGATGCGGTTGCCGCGTCAGCCAAGGCCGGGCGGACGCTCGTGCTGGACGCCGACGCGCTCAGCAGTTTTTCCGATTCTGCGGAGTCGCTTGCGCGGATCCTCTCGTCTACGCCGGCAGCAATCCTTACTCCTCATGAAGGAGAGTTTGCGCGTCTGTTCGGCAAAGATGGGCAAGTTTCTCGTGCGGGGTCGAAAGTCGATCGGGCGCGGGCAGCGGCGAAGACCCTGAGGGCAGTCATGACCCTTAAGGGTCCGGACACGGTGGTTGCAGCTCCCGATGGGCGGGCCGCGATTGCGGGTCATGCCCCGCCGTGGCTGGCCACCGCAGGTACGGGCGACGTGCTCGGGGGCGTTGTCGCGGGCTTCGCCGCCCAGGGAATGCCCGCCTTCGAGGCCGCCTGCGCCGCAGTCTGGGTGCACGGCGAGGCCGGGAAGGAGGCGGGACCCGCCATGATCTCCGAAGACCTCGACGCGGCGCTCCGGTTCGTCCTGGGGCGACTTCTGCGCGGCGAAAATTGAGACCGCTTATGGCCTTGTTGCGCGGCCGCGTGGCGCCCATATTTTTGCCCGGTCGAAAGCCCGTGCTATAGACGCGCCGGCCGGTGCCGGTCGTGCGGCCCCGCGCCTCCAGCGGGCGTGGCGGAACTGGTAGACGCGCGGGATTTAGGTTCCCGTGACGCAAGTCGTGGGGGTTCGAGTCCCTCCGCCCGCACCATCCCCGCGCTGGCAGGCTGCAAACCCGAAAAGGTTGGAATCCGCAAAGATGCAAGTCACTGAAACCCTCGCCGAGGGGCTGAAGCGCGAATACCAGGTTGTCCTGCCATCCGCCGAGCTCGATCAGCGAGCAACCGAGCGGTTGTCGGCGATCAAGGACCGGGTGCGGCTCGACGGCTTTCGCCCGGGCAAGGTGCCGATCCCGCATCTGAAGCGTGTGTACGGCAAGGCGGTCATGGGCGAGGTGATCGAGCAGGCGATCAACGAGGCAAACAGCAAGATCGTGACGGACGGCGGCTTCAAGCTTGCCACCGAGCCGAAAGTGACGCTTGCCTCGGAGGAGCAGAGCGAGGTTCAGAAGGTAATCGAGGGCAAGGCGGACCTCGCCTTCAAGGTCGCGCTTGAGCTTCTGCCCAAGATCGAGCTTGCCGATTTTCGGAAGTTCGAGCTCGAGCGGTTGGTCGTCGAGGCGAAGGATGAGCACATCGACGAGGCGGTCACGAAGATCGCCGAGGCAAACCGCGGCTACACCGACAAGGAGGGCAAGGCTGAGAGTGGCGACCGAGCCACGATGACCTTCAAAGGCACGATCGACGGTACGCCATTCGAAGGCGGTTCCGCCGAGGAAGTGCCCGTCGTGATCGGGCAGGGGAGCTTCATCCCGGGCTTCGAGGAGCAATTGATCGGCATGGCCAAGGGGGAAACGCGCACCATCAAGGTGACATTTCCCACGAACTATCTCGCCGAACACCTTGCCGGCAAGGAGGCCGAGTTCGAAGTGACGATGACCGGCCTTGGCGCGCCGGATGAACTGAGGATTGACGAGGCCTTCGCGAAATCACTCGGCATGGAGTCGATGGAGAAGTTGAGAGCCAACGTGCGCGAACGGCTGGAAAAGGACTTCGCGATTGCATCGCGCGTGAAGCTCAAGCGTGCATTGCTGGACGTGATGGACGAGCGTCACCGGTTCGAGGCGCCGCCTTCGTTGGTCGAGCAGGAGTTTGCCGGCATCTGGAATTCGGTCGCCGAGGAAATGAAGTCGCAGAATCGGACCTTTGCGGATGAGAACACGACGGAAGAAGAGGCGCGCGAGGAGTACGGGCGGATTGCGGATCGCCGCGTTCGGCTTGGCCTCGTGTTGGCCGAAGTCGGCGACAAGAACTCGATCACAGTGAGCGAAGAAGAGCTCACGCGTGCCCTCGTCGAGCGGGCGCGTCAGTATCGCGGTCAGGAGCAGCAGGCATTCGAACATATGCGCAAGAACCCGTCGGTTATCGCGGCTGTTCGCGCGCCCATCTTCGAAGAGAAGGTCGTCGATTTCCTGCTTGAGCTTGCCAAAGTGAGCGACAAGCCTGTGAGCCGCGACACGCTATTCAAGGAGGACGACGACGACGGCCATGACCATCACCATCACCATCATGGGGATGATCACGACCACGATCATCATGGTCACGATCACCACCATCATCACGGCGGCTCAGGAAAGAAGAGTGCGAAGAAGGGCGGCTCGAAGAGCAAGAAGACCTAGTCCATCGGCGTGGGGGCGCTCCGATCGGCTATTGTGACGGCAAGCGAATCGCGTGGTTTCCGCGCGGAGGACCCAGGATGCGTGATCCCCTCGAGACCTACATGAACTACCTCGTGCCGATGGTGGTCGAGCAGACCAACCGCGGCGAGCGCGCCTACGACATCTACTCGCGGCTCTTAAAAGAGCGGATCGTCTTCATAACGGGTCCGGTGGAGGACGGCATGGCTTCGCTGATTGTGGCGCAGCTACTGTTCCTCGAAGCGGAGAATCCAAAGAAGGAAATCTCCATGTACATCAACTCGCCGGGCGGCGTGGTGACGTCGGGCATGGCGATCTACGACACGATGCAGTTCGTGCGGCCGGCGATCTCAACGCTCTGCATCGGGCAGGCAGCCTCGATGGGCTCGCTGTTGCTCACGGCAGGCGAAAAAGGGATGCGCCACGCGCTCACGAACGCGCGAATCATGCTGCATCAGCCCTCAGGTGGGTTCCAGGGCCAGGCGTCGGATATCGAGCGTCACGCCGAGGACATCGTGAAGATGAAACGCCGGCTTGAGGAGATTTACGTCCGGCACACCGGTCAGAACAAAGAGACGATCGAGCGGACGCTCGATCGCGACTACTTCATGAGTGCCGAAGAAGCCAAGAAATTCGGCCTCGTGGACTCGGTTTTGGATAAGCGTCCGGCCGAAGAGCACGCAAGTAAAACTTAAGGATGCGGCGGGCCGGTCCGGGTTCCGCGGCATTTCCCTTGCATGGCGAATCGGACACACCAAACCAAGACTATCGATTCCCGCTTAGCATTAATGGATTCTTGATCCACCTGGCACTAGCATGCTTCGCTAGGACCGTGCTTCAAACGGAAGCAGACCTCGCCGGGCCAGGCTGAGTTATCCTGGGCGGCGAAGGGACGGAGAGACGGAATGAGCAAGGTCGGCGGCGACTCAAAGAACACGCTCTACTGCTCGTTCTGCGGCAAGAGCCAGCACGAGGTGCGGAAGCTTATCGCCGGTCCGACCGTATTCATTTGCGACGAGTGCGTCGAACTCTGCATGGACATCATCCGCGAGGAGAACAAGTCCTCGCTGGTGAAGTCGCGCGACGGGATTCCGACGCCGAAGGAAATTCGCAAGGTGCTCGACGACTACGTGATCGGTCAGGATCACGCGAAGAAGGTGTTGTCGGTCGCGGTGCACAATCACTACAAGCGACTCAATCACGCCACCAAGCACAACGACGTTGAGCTCGCGAAGTCGAACATCCTGCTGATCGGACCGACGGGCTCGGGTAAGACGCTGCTCGCCCAGACGCTCGCGCGCATTCTCGATGTGCCATTCACGATGGCGGATGCGACGACGCTCACCGAAGCGGGCTACGTCGGCGAGGACGTCGAGAACATCATTCTCAAATTGTTGCAGGCGGCCGACTACAACGTCGAGCGCGCGCAACGCGGCATCGTCTACATCGACGAGATCGACAAGATCAGCCGCAAGTCCGACAACCCGTCGATCACGCGTGACGTGTCTGGCGAGGGCGTGCAGCAGGCGTTGCTCAAGATCATGGAAGGCACGATCGCTTCGGTGCCGCCCCAGGGCGGCCGCAAGCATCCGCAACAGGAGTTCCTGCAAGTCGATACGACAAACATCCTGTTCGTGTGCGGCGGCGCGTTCGCCGGCCTTGAGAAGATCATCTCCGCGCGCGGGCGCGGAACTTCGATCGGCTTTGCCGCCACCGTGCGCTCGCCGGAAGATCGCAAGCCGGGTGAAGTGTTCCGGCTGGTTGAGCCGGAGGACCTGCTGAAGTACGGACTGATCCCCGAGTTCGTGGGTCGGCTCCCGGTCGTTGCCACGCTTGAGGATCTCGACGAGGACGCCCTTAAGCGCATCCTGCTTGAGCCGAAGAACGCGCTCGTGAAACAGTTCCAGCGCCTGTTCGAAATGGAGAACGTGGAACTTTCGATCCACGAAGAGGCGCTCGGCGCGATTGCGCGCAAGGCGATCGAACGCAAGACCGGCGCGCGCGGCTTGCGCTCCATCATGGAAGGCATCCTGCTCGACACGATGTTCGACCTCCCGAGCCTCGAGGGCGTCGAGGAGGTCGTGATCAGTCGTGAGGTAGTCGAGGGAGGTGCCCGGCCGCTGTACATCTACGCGGATCGCGCCGGCGATGCAGGAGCCGGGGCCAGCGCGTAGGTTTGCGTGGATCGGCGAAGGAGCCTCGTAAGCTTAAGGCCCGCCGATCCTTGACTTCGAGGGGCCTCGTCGCCACCTACCGGTGCGACGATAGCGCTGCGGACGAGAGTAGAGTGACACCGTAGCCTAAGTACGATTCGAGCCGCAGCCGGTTTCACCGTTCACTCCCTCCGGCATACGTGCCGGCGACCTGCGGCGCCAACGGAAAGGATGAGGGGCCCATGGCCGCTCAAAAGCCGCGTCCACCGCTCACCCCCGGACAGAGCCAGGCATTCCCTGTTCTGCCGCTGCGCGACATTGTGGTCTTCCCGCACATGATCGTACCGTTGTTCGTGGGACGCGAAAAATCGATCCGTGCCCTCGAAGAGGTGATGCGGAGCGACACCTATATTCTGCTCGTGACTCAGATGAACGCCGGCGACGATGATCCGTCGACGGATGCCATCTACAAGGTCGGCACCCTCGCGTCCGTTCTCCAACTCCTGAAGCTGCCCGACGGCACCGTGAAGGTGCTGGTGGAGGGCGTTGAGCGCGCCCAGATCAGCGGATACACCGACCGCAGCGAGTTCTACGAGGCGCAGGCGACGGTCATGGCAATCGATCCGGCCGACAAGGTCGAGGTCGAGGCGCTTGCGCGCTCGGTCGTCAACGAGTTCGAGAGCTACGTCAAGCTCAACAAGAAGGTTTCGCCGGAGGTCGTGAGCGTCATCTCGCAGATCGACGACCACTCCAAGCTTGCGGACACGGTGGCGTCGCATCTCGCGGTGAAGATTCAGGACAAGCAGGCTGCCCTGGAGCTGACCAACGTCGGTGCGCGGCTTGAGAAGGTCCTGTCGTTGATGGAAAGCGAGATCTCGGTCCTGCAGGTCGAGAAGCGCATCCGCACGCGCGTGAAGCGTCAAATGGAGAAGACGCAGCGCGAGTATTACCTCAACGAGCAGATGAAGGCGATCCAGAAGGAGCTCGGCGACGAGGAAGGTCGCGACGAGCTGCAAGAGATCGAGGACAAGATCAAGCGCACCAAGCTTTCGAAGGAGGCGCGCGAGAAGGCAACGCACGAGCTGAAGAAGCTCCGGCAGATGTCGCCGATGTCAGCCGAG
>DATBJU010000158.1:0-6414 GCA_036556265.1 Xanthobacteraceae bacterium
GTCGCGCGGCGTTCGACCGCGCGAAGATAGTTCTCAAATTTCGTCCGGGAATTTTTGCCGGTGAGCAGATGCAGGCCGAGCGGCGGTAGCGGAGCGCTCGAAGCAAGACGCTGGCGGAAGAAGTCGATCGCGAAGGGCGACCGGTCCTCTGTCTCCGTAACGTCAAAGCCTGCCGCTTCGAGCAGTCCACGCATCTCCTCCGGCGACACCAAGTGGCTGTTTGTTCCGGCTTCCGCCCACGGAACCGGAAACTCCAAGCCTTTGCCCGGCCCCTTCATCACGTCGTAGATTGCGAGGGGCGCGCCGGGTTTCAGCACGCGGGCGATTTCACGATACAGCCGGCCGCGATCCTTGATGTTCATTGCCACATGGAAGGTGACCGCAGCGTCGAATGTCGCGTCGGCAAACGGCATGGCGAGTGCGCTTGCCGTCCTGAATTCAGTCCGGTCGGCAAGGCCGGTGCGCGCAGAAAGGAAGGTCGCCAGCTCCACGTACTCGGGCGTGAGATCGATACCCGTGACACGACATCCAACGTTTGAGGCGAGATAGCGCGCGGTGCCGCCAAGCCCGCTTCCGATATCGAGTACGTGGTCCTTCCGATCGAGTCTGATCTTTGCAAGAACGTGCGCCGTCTCGAGCCGTCCACCAGTGTGGAACTCATCGACCGGTGACAAATCCTCCGGCTTCAGACGATTGAGCTCGAGGCCGGATTCGGAAATTGCTGCAACGATCCGCTCTCTCAGGCCTTCGCGTCCGTAGTGGCGTGCAACAGCCTGCTCAAGTCGATCCGTCATCTTCGCTCTCCTCTCGATGACGTTTTAGAGTGTCAACTGGACGTGCGACCGACTTTTGGGCCCCCTTGCAAAAATCCAGTAGCAGCGGGCGGATGCGCCGGTCTTTGACCGTCAGGCGACGCGCACAACCACCTTTCCGAAGTGCGCGCCGGATTCCAGATGACGGAATGCGTCGCGCGCTTGCTCGAACGAAAAGACTTTGTCGATGACCGGTTTCAAGCGAGCAGCGGCGATCGCCCGGTTCATTGCTTCGAACATCTCCGTCGAACCGACAGACATGCCCTGCACATTGGCGCGGCGGCCAAGAATGAAATTGGGATTGATCTGGGCCGATCCCGTCAAAACGCCGATCACGGACACGCGTCCGCCAAGACAAACCGAACCGAGCGATCGCTCGAGCGTGCCCGCGCCACCCACCTCGACGACGTGGTCGACGCCGCGGCCGTTGGTGAATTCGAGCACCGCCTTGTCCCAATCTTGTCTGGCCTTGTAGTTGATGCCGTGCATCGCACCGAGCGACTTTGCGCGCGCGAGTTTCTCGTCGCTGGACGACGTCACGATAACCTGTGCGCCCATCATCCGCGCGAACTGCAGTGCGAAGATCGAAACCCCGCCGGTTCCTTGGACCAACACGGTCTCGCCGGGCTTGAGCTGCCCGTGGACGGCGAGCGCCTGCCACGCGGTGACGGCAGCGCAGGGGAGGGAAGCACCGTCCTCGAATGAGAGATGGTCCGGCAAGCGCACGACGCCATCGTCGTCGAGCACCGCATATTCGGCGAGCACGCCCTGCGCGCTACCCCCGAGCGCGCGTTGCACCCGCTCGGCACTGATCGAACCCGCAACCCAGCCCTGGAAGAAGCAACCGGCGACACGGTCGCCAGGCTTTACGCGCGTGACGTCCGCGCCGACCTCGACCACTTCGCCCGCGCCGTCCGAGAGCGGAATCAGTTTTTCCAGCACCGGCATGCGGTACGTGCCGAGCGCGATGGCAAGATCGCGGAAATTGAGCGAGCACGCGGCGACCTTCACGAGCACTTGCCGTCGCCCCGGCTTCGGCGCAGGCAACTCGACCTTCGTCATGTCGTCGAAGCTCGTGCGCTTCGAGAATTGATACGCGCGCATGGCAGATCGTCTTTCGGTTGGAGGTCAGTGCACCTTGGGCCGCTTGAGGAAGCGGTCGCGGTCGCCCGAGTTGACGCGCACCTCGAACGTGTCGCCTTCGCGCCAGATCAGAAGTGGCACCTCGGCACCAGAATGTCCGAGGGACCAAATTTTTCGGAAGCAAGCTGCGAGATCCTGAACTTCGGTGCCGGCAACGGCGAGCAGGAGATCGCCCGTCTGCAATCCCGCGCGTTGCGCCGGCCCGCCCTTCGCCAGCCCCGCGACGACAAGACGATCCTCCACCTCGATACAATAGACGCCGAGCCATGGTCGCGGTGGTCGCCTCGCACGACCGAATGTGAGCAGATCATCATAGATCGGCTTCAACAGGTCGATCGGAACGACCATATTCAGGTACTCGGATTTTCCGTCACGTGCTCCTTCGAGTTGCAGCGAGCCGATGCCGAGAAGATCTCCGGCCGGTCCGATGAGTCCCGTGCCGCCCCAATGCGGATGCGCCGGTGCGGTGAAAATCGCCTGATCGAGGACGTATTCCCAGTAGCCGGCAAACTCCTGCTTGCTGACAATGCGGGCCGCGACCGAACGCGTGCGTCCGCCTGCGCCACCAAGCACCACGCTCTCACCGACCTGCGCGCTCGCCGATTGATCGAAGGCCAGGGCAGGAAGGTCGAGCCGGCCGAGACTTTGCACGAGGCCGAATCCGGTTTCATAGTCGTATGCGAGCACGTGGCCAGGAACGACGCGGCCATCGATCAAGGTAAGCCAGACCTCTTCGGCCTCGGTGATCAGGTAGCCGATGGTAAGGACTACTCCGTCCTCACGGATCAGCACGCCGTTGCCGACGCGTTCCGTCCCGAGGATCTCGGCCGTGAACGCATCGGCCGGGACGATTGCTCGCAGACCCACGATTGCGGACAGCGCCCGATCAAGGTCAAAGCCGCAGTCTTCCGGCCTTGGTTGTGCTTTGGGCGGTACCGACCAATCCGCGACAGACGGCATACGCAGCTCCAAATTCTTCACAGAGAGTCGTGCCTCAGCGGGGG
The DNA here is from genome assembly GCA_036556265.1 of Xanthobacteraceae bacterium. Classification (GTDB taxonomy): domain Bacteria; phylum Pseudomonadota; class Alphaproteobacteria; order Rhizobiales; family Xanthobacteraceae; genus JAUSIF01. The sequence continues at coordinate 2,960 of DATBJU010000158.1, forward strand.
AAGGTCAACCCGGCCGCGCCTACCGCCACAATTGCGCCTTTAAGCGAAGACGTGTAACCGCGTGGGCTCGATCCTGGCCGCTGGACGCGAATTCTTGTGAGCAACAAGACCAGTTATGATCTGGACGGCGAGCTCCTGCTGTTCGAGCAGAAGCTTCCGCCTTTCTTTGCCCGCTTCATTGATTGGGTGCGGCGGCCGACGTCGCGCTTGATCCGCGTGCCGATGGGTGGGCTGCTCGTCCTGTTCGGTCTGTTCGGCTTTCTGCCCGTGCTCGGCTTCTGGATGCTGCCGCTCGGTTTGTTGCTGATCGCCCGGGACGTGCCCGCGCTCGAGCCGCCGCTCGCGCGACTGTTCGCCTGGCTCAATCGGCGTATGCCGAATTGGAAAGCAAAAGAGCGGCCGGACTAGCTCGGAGTTCGTGCGACGTCGCGGCGTCGCTATTCGGACAGCGTCAAGTAGACCTTCTGCAACTTGTCGATCGCGTCCTCGATGTCGCGCTTGCGCTGTTCAAGGACTTCGATGCGCTCGTCTCGACACGGTGCTCAACGGCAAGCCGGCTGCCGGCGCGGCCTCGTCTCGTTGGCGACGACACGCTCAAGCGCGGCGCGAATCTCGGCTTCGGTTGGTTCAGCGGGTTGCGGTGCGTTCACGCGCGGCTGCGGTCGCCTGCCGACCGCCCATCAGGGGTCGATTCGCAACTATACCCGCGTTTGGCAGTCTTCGACACGCGTGCGCTCGGCCGCGGGTCGGCGGCTGCAAGGCGCTCGCCTCAATGCGCCTTGATCCAGTCGGCGATCGCCTTGACGACGTTTGCCTCGATGCCGAGATATCCATGCTGCGAATTCGCCTCGCATGGTGGCGACCGCGGAGGACTTCCTCCGGTGAACATCTTGAATTCCTTCGCGGCAGCGCCGCTGAGCGCCGCCACCAGCTTTGCCCCGACCTCAGGACTGCCCGGACTGCATGCGCATCCATCATCCTTGTGCGAGACGACGAGCACCGGTCGTCTGATCGATGCGAGCGGCCCATTGTACACGGTCATGCCGCAATAGCCGGCCTTGTCGAGCGTGGTCATCGTCGAAGTGAGCACGATCCCGTCCGCCGCCGGGTTCGAACGCGCGCCGACGTTGACGGCAGATAGCGTTCCGGCGCTTGTTCCGATCACCCAGACCGGCGCGTTCGTTCGTTTTTTGATTTCGCCGATCACCTTGCCCACGTCCTGTGCATATTCCACGGACATGCGGACCTGGCCGTTCATGCCCCCGAGATGATCGCTGGCCGCGTCAAGCGCGGCTACGGCAAGACCCTGGCGGGCGAACTGGTCGCGCGAGCGGATAAGAAAGTTCAGGCTGAGATCGCCGAACGCGCCGGCAGCGGAAAGCCTCAACGCGCCCTTACCGCCGGCCAGCAAGATGACGGTTGCCTTCGGCGACGCGCCCGCGGAGATCGACAGGTATCGCATCGTCACGCCTTGGCGCACGGGGACATCGACGATCTCGGTCCTGGACTGCGCGTAAAGCGGGCCGATGAATGAAAGTGCGACGAGTTGGGCCGCCGCCACCGTGATCATTGGGCGCATAAGTCATGCTCCGGGGAGCTAAGCATTGCGAATTCGGCACCTGCTTCGGAGCATGGTCAAGCAGCAGTGCTGACTAAAGCCGCCGCCCAAATGTCACGCGCCGAGATAAATGCGCGAGTATCTGCGGCCAAAAGCGGTGAGCACCTCGTAGCCGATTGTGCCGGCGTGCGCTGCGAAATCGTCCACCGAAAGGCCTTCACCGATCAACGTTGCGAAGTCGCCACGCTTGACTTCGGCCTCCGGGACATCGGTGACGTCTATCGCGATCAGATCCATGGAAACGCGCCCGACAAGCGCACAGCGACGGCCGGCCACCACCACTTCTGCACCGCTCTGCCTATCGGACGATCCGGCGGCACGGAAAATTCCGTCGGCGTACCCGGCCGCGCACACAGCAATCCGGCCATCGCGCTTGAGGCTCTGGGCCGCTCCGTAGCCCACGGGCTCCGCCTTCGCGACGTGTCTCACCTGCACGATCCGCAAGTCGAGCCGTACCACCGCCCGCATCGGGTTTCCCACTCCGATCACCGCGCGGCCGCCGTACAGAGCGATCCCGGGCCTAACGAGATCGAAGTGGGAGTCCGGATGTGCAAGCACGCCCGCCGAATTGGCGAGTGAAGCGGTGACGCCGGGAAACCGGGCGCTGATCCCGCGAAACGCGGCGATCTGCTTGCCGTTCATTGGGTGCGCCGGCTCGTCACCGCAGGCGAGGTGACTCATGATGAGACTCGGTTTGAAATGGAGCAGCCGAAGGCGTTCCGCGAGAACCTTTGCGTCGGCGGCGGCGAGGCCGTGTCGGGCCATTCCGGTATCGATGTGGATGGCTGCTGGCAACGGTTCCGCGCTCGTTTGCGCAAACGTGTCCCATTCCTCGATCTCGGGCCATGAGCCGAGGACCGGCTCGGCGCGCAGCGTTCGGAACTGGGGTGCGGTGTCCGGATTGAGTCCGTCGAGTACGTAAATCGAGGCGGTCGGAAGCGCTGCGCGCAGGCGCCGCGCTTCCTCCAGAAGCGCGACGAAAAACGTGTCGCATCCGGCCTCGGCGAGCGCGAGCACGACGGACCTGAGGCCGAGGCCGTAGCCGTCCGCCTTGACGACGGCGGCGCAACGAGCCGGCGTCGCGCGTTTTTTCAGCTCGCGCCAGTTGGCGACGATCGCCCGGAGATCGATCGTCAGCACGCCCCCCGCCTGCTCGACGGCCGGGCCTCCCGTGGAGGGTGTCGTGGCCTTCATTCTCGACCTGCCGGAAAGGCAAAACAGCCTTTGGCGTGATGGGGCTCAAGGCGGGCGACTTCGTGCAATACATAAATGAACGAACGGTTTGCTTGAACAGGCATGAGGCACCGCAATGATCCGCAAGCTGAAATCGGGAAAATACCGGCTTTATTCACGCAAAAAGGACGCACGCACTGGCCGACGGCGCAATCTCGGAACGTTCCCGACGCGCGCCGCAGCGTTGAAGCACGAGCGCCAGGTACAGTTCTTCAAGCGCCGGGGCTGACCGCTACCGCGTCCGCTCGGGCAGCCGGTCCTCGCGCGCGAGATTGCCGAAACGCGTGTACTGCGGCTCGAACGAGAGCTTGACCGTCCCGGTCGGCCCATGTCGCTGCTTGCCGATGATGATCTCGGCGCGGTTTTCCGACGACTTCAGGTCGGCATCCCACTTGAACCATTCCTCGGTGCCCTCGCGCGGCTCCTTGTTCCGCAGGTAGTACTCGTCGCGGTATACGAACATCACGACGTCAGCGTCTTGCTCGATCGATCCCGACTCGCGCAGGTCGGAAAGCTGCGGTCGTTTGTCGTCTCGACTCTCGACCTGACGCGACAGCTGCGAGAGTGCGAGGATCGGCACATGCAGCTCCTTTGCCAGAGCTTT
>DATBJU010000159.1:0-5999 GCA_036556265.1 Xanthobacteraceae bacterium
GTGCGCCGCACGAAGGACGCGCTGGTCCGCGCCGGCCTGCCGATCATGCCGACCGATACGCACATTATTCCGGTCATGGTGAACGAGGCGGGCGCCTGCAAGACGGCGAGCGACCTTCTGCTCGCGGAGCACGGCATCTACATACAGCCGATCAATTTTCCGACGGTTACGCGCGGCACAGAGCGGCTGCGCATCACGCCAACGCCGTTCCACGACGAGGCGCTGATTGCAGAACTGGTGCAGGCGCTGACGGCCGTTTGGAAGAACCTTGATCTGCCGTTCGCGACACGGACGGCCGAGGCCGCCGAGTAATCCATCCGGGTTTTGAGGTTCATCTGCGAGTGTCCGGTCGCCGGAACAGCAGGGAAACGCAACATAATTCCACCTTGGATCGTTACGTATGGTTCCCCGCGGCGGCAGGGATTCGACGAGGCCTTTGCAATGCGCGAAATGCGAATTGGAATTCTGGCTGTCCTGATGCTGGCGCGCGCGGGTGAAGCTTCCGCCCAGCAGTGTGGCGGCGGCTTTGAGCGCTGGCTCGCCGGCTTCAAGCAGGAAGCGCTCGGCAAGGGGATTTCCGCCGCCACGCTCGAATCGGCGGCGCCGCTCATGCAGTTCGACCAGGAAGTGATCAGCCGCGACCGCGGCCAAAAAGTCTTCGGGCAAACGTTTCTGGAGTTTTCCGGGCGCATGGCCGACGGCTATCGCCTTACCCAAGGCATACAGCGCATCAAGCAGAACGGAGCGCTGTTTCAACGGATCGAACAGCAATACGGGGTGCCGGCGCCGGTGCTCGTGGCGTTCTGGGGCTTGGAAACCGATTTCGGCGGCTTCATGGGCAAGATGCAGTCTATGCGCGCGCTGACGTCGCTCGCCTACGACTGCCGGCGGCCGGAGCTTTTCCGTGAACAATTGCTTGCCGCGCTCCGTATCATTCAGCGCGGCGACCAGACGCCTGAGAGCATGATCGGGCCGTTCGCAGGTGAGCTCGGACAACTTCAGTTTCTTCCGACGCACTACTATGAATACGGCGTCGATTTCGACGGCGATGGCCGGCGCGATCTGATCCGCAGCTCGGCCGACGCGCTCGCGTCGGCGGCCAACTACATGATGAAGCTCGGTTGGCGGCGCGGCGAGCCGTGGCTGCAAGAGGTGCGTGTGCCGCAAAATCTGCCGTGGGATCAGGCCGACCTGGAGATCCAACACCCGCGTTCGCAATGGGTGAAGTGGGGCGTGCAGGCAGCAAGCGGCCAGTTGCCCGCGGACGGCTTGCCCGCCTCGCTCGTGTTGCCGATGGGGCGTTTTGGTCCCGCGTTTCTCGCCTACCCGAATTTCAAGGTCTATCTCGAGTGGAATCAGTCGCTCGTTTACGCGACGACGGCGGCATATCTCGCGACCCGGATTGGCGGCGCGCCGAAGGTGAGTGTCGGCCGTGGAGAGGTTGCCTCGCTCGGCATTAAGGAAACACGCGAGCTGCAGCAATTGCTTGCGCGGCGCGGCTACCAGGTTGGAAAGATCGACGGCATCCTCGGCGCCCAGACGCGTTCGGCGGTGAAGGACGTGCAAAAGAAATTCGGCTTGCCGGCGGACTCGTATCCCGACGATGAATTGCTGGAGCGGCTGCGCGGCGGTCGCTAGGCGACGCCGAGCCTCTGCTCGCCGCGGTCTCGCGCGGGTAGCGATCGAGCAGAAAGCGCAGGTCGGCCGACCAGCCGAGCCGGGTCTCTAGATGCAGATCCAGGCCGGAAGCCTTTGACATGGCTTCCAGGTGGGCGTCAGCCCGTGGCGGGCAAGGGCCGATTGTGCCGGTAGAACGGCCGGTCGCAGGGGTGGACGTGAATTCAGGATTCAAAGAAAATCACACTTCCAACGAGAAGCCGCGGGAGCCGCGGGGCCGTTGCAGCGGGAGAAATCAGTCATGTCGAAGACGGCGGCGCGGGTGGATGCGGTTGCGTATGCGAAGCGTCCTGAGTCGACAGGGAAGGTGCGCTTTACGCGGCCGATGAACGGGAACGAGTATCTCGACTCGCTGCGCGACGATCGCGAGATCTACATCTACGGGGAACGGGTGAAGAACGTCACGACGCACCCGGCGTTCCGCAACACGGCGCGGATGGTGGCGCGGCTTTATGATGCGCTGCACGACCCGAAGCACAAGGACAAGCTCCTGGTGCCGACCGACACCGGCAGCGGGGGGATGACGCAGGCGTACTTCAAGGCGCCGACAACGCCGGAGGAGCTGGTCAAGGGACGGGACGCGATCGCAGAGTGGTGCAAGCTGACGTACGGCTGGCTCGGGCGGGCGCCGGACTACAAGGCGTCGTTTTTGGGGACGCTGGGCGCGAAGGTGGATTTTTACGCGCCGTACCAGGAGAACGCGCAGCGTTGGTACCAGTTCTGCCAGGAGCGGGTTCCGTTTGTGAACCACGCGATCATCCATCCGCCGGTGGACCGCAACAAGCCGCCGCAGGAGGTGGGCGATGTGTACATGCACGTGGAGAGGGAGACGGACGCGGGGCTGATTATTTCTGGGGCGAAGGTGGTGGCGACCGGCTCGGCGCTGACGAACTACACTTTCATTGCGCACCACGGGTTGATCCCGGTGGGGGACAAGCGATTTGCGGCGATCTTCATGATCCCGACGGGGGCGCCGGGGGTGAAGCTGATCTGCCGCACGTCGTACGAGATGACGGCAACGGTGATGGGGAGCGCGTTCGACTATCCGCTGTCATCGCGATTGGACGAGAACGACGCGGTGTTGATCCTGGATAAGGTGCTGGTGCCGTGGGAGAACGTGTTTCTGTACGGCGACGTGGACAAGGCCAACAACTTCTTCCCGCAGACCGGATTTTTGCCGCGGCTTTATGTGCACGCGTGTACGCGGCTTGCCACCAAGCTCGATTTTATTGCCGGGCTGCTGCTGAAAGCCGTGGAAGCCGCCGGCACCAAGGACTATCGCGGGGTGCAGGCGAACGTGGGCGAGATGCTGGTGTGGCGCAACATGTTCTGGGGGCTCACGGAGGCGATGGTGAAGAACCCGCAGCCGTGGGCGGGGAAGTATCTCTTGCCCGACATCGAGCCGGGGCACGCCTATCACGTGCTGTCGAACTTCGCCTACACGAAGGTGAAGTACTTGATCGAGTCGACGGTGGCGTCGGGGTTGATCTTCCTCACCTCATCGAACCGCGACTTCAAGAGCCCGGAGATCCGGCCCTACATCGACAAGTACATGCGCGGCTCGAATGGGTACACGGCGGTGGACCGGGCGAAGCTCTTGAAGCTCCTGTGGGACGCGATCGGCACCGAGTTCGGCGGAAGGCACGAGCTCTATGAGATCAACTACGGGGGCTCGTCGGAGGAGATCCGCCGCTATGTGCTGTTCTCGGCGCAGGCGGTCGGCACGGCGGCGAAGATCACCGGGTTCGCCGAGCAGTGCCTCGCCGAATACGACATCGACGGCTGGAAAGTCCCGGACCTGAAAGATCCGGACGAACTCAGCTATCACGCGATGCGCGGGAATGGCGGCTCGCGGCCGTCGTACTCGACGCCGAAGGCGCCGCCAGTTGCGGTGGTGCCACCGTCTGCGTCGCCTCCTCCACCGCCACTAACGCCTTCGGTTGGTACGAGCGTCAGTCAGAGCTCATTCGGGGGGTTCGCTAACCCATTCGCAAAAAACAAGAAATAGGGCGAAAAAGAAGGCGCCGCCCAAGGGCGGCGCCTGCTCTACGAGGGACTTCTCTAGAACTTCTTCGTCGTCCCCGGCCCGCCGCCCGTCGGGCTCTTTGCGGCTGGACGGGGTGGTTCATACGGCTTGAAGTCGGGCGCCTTCTCGAGCTCGGTCCTAGAAAGCTTGATCGTCGCCTGCTCGTTGCCGTCCGGATTGCGCGACAGGGTCAGCTGCTCGAACGGTACGGCGACGTTCTTTTTGCCGATCCCGAGGAAGCCGCCAACACCAATCACGGCGGCAAGTACTTTGCCGTCCTTGGCGACCAGCAGATCGCTGATCGAGCCGATGTTTTCCTTCTCCGAACCCATGACCCTGAGTCCGATCAACGTCGAGCCAAGCCATTGGTCGCTCGTTTGTGCGTCAACGAACGACTTCGATGCCTGACCGGGCTGGGCCGGCATGGTTTGCGCCGGCTGAGCGCTCTTGTCCGGCGAAGCCGGCGTTGACTGCTGCGCCAGCGCAGGCATCGCCGCCAGCGCCGCCGCCGTTGCCAAGAGTGCAATGCGCTTCGGCATGGTCTTCTCCTCCTTGAAAAGCGAAGCCGTGCTCTCGGCCCCGCCTATGACAAATGAACGCGCTGATGCGTTCAACGTTCCGCGCTCCCAATCCATGCATGTTGCATCGCGCCGAGCCGCTCGGGCGCAGCTCGTCGTAACGAAAGACTCTTCTTTTTCTATTCGCTTGCGCTTCAGTCGAGCGAAGCGAAACTTGCCGGCGCTGGCCCTTGCGCGAGGCAGCGGCTTGAAAGCCGCGTCAGCGTAACCGGACTGGGCCGCGCGAACGCAGATTCACATCCTTGAGGTTGAATCGGCGGCTTGGCGCGATCGACCGACATGCGCCGCACCTTGCTTTCGGCGGTGTCACGAATCGTCACCTCCGGGAGGTCGACGTTCTTGGCGACGACAGTAACGTTCGCGACCGGGTCGGTGCGGAAGAGGATGTTGCCATCACGGTCGCGATAGACGATCGCCGCATTGCGAATGCCGACGACCTCGACTGTCTTGATCTCGATGCGCGGCTGGGAAGTTTGCGGCGCGGGCAGCGAATCCGCTTTGCGTTCGCGATTGACGTTCGCGCCTTGGCCGGCCGATGCGGCGGCCTTCGACTTCGCGCTGGCGTCGCGCACCGCGATCACGCTATCCGCCACCAACGCGACCGAGAGGATCGCGACGACGCCGATTGCCGCCGCTCCGGCGACAACCGCGGCGGTCCGGCCGAGGCTCCTGCTGCCAAGGCGTACCATGGAGGCCTCCCGCAAAATTACGCGTGATTCCAATGGCATGCGGAACGAAGAACGACGCATGCCGTCGGCACGAGAACGCGGTTGGCCCCGCCGGAGTTCCGCCCGGTTTTGCTCCAGGTGTTGACGGCGTCGGCAGGGAACCGCGCCGCGCGTAGGACGTTGTTTCCGGCGACCGGCCTCCAGTCTCGACCCTCCCCCCAAGATGGGCCGGTACTTCGAGCGTAGTCGAGTGCACCTCGGCTGCGCTCGATTTTTTTGGGGGGAGCTACGTCCGGGGAAACCGACAAGGGCGCGGCGCGTTTTGCCTGCAGCGGCGGCGCGAAACCCGCAAACCAAGAGGAACGCGCGATGAACTGGGATCGCATTGAAGGTAATTGGAAACAATTCAAAGGAAAGGCGAGGCAGCAGTGGGGCCATCTCACCGATGACGATCTCGATGTCGTGGAAGGAAATCGCCAGCAGCTGGCGGGCAAACTGCAAGAGCGCTACGGAATCGCGAAGGACGAAGCCGAGCGTCAGATCGACGACTGGCTAAAGCAGATCCACTGACACGATCGCGCCCCGCACACTGCCGTCTTGTGGGCGTGCGAGGCGCGAACTAACGCCAAGGATCTACGCGGTCGCGCGCCGTTGCGGCTTGTGCGCCTTGCGATCGAAGAACAGCGCTTGGCTGATGACGGCAGAAACTGTTGCCGGCTGATATGGCTTCGGAATCAGGAATGCAGGTTCTGGCCGCTCACCCGTGAGAAAGCGCTCCGGGTACGCCGTGATGAAGATGACGGGCGCCTCGAAGGATTGGAGCAGCTCGTTGACGGCGTCGAGGCCCGAACTTCCGTCCGCCAATTGGATGTCGGCGAGGATCAAGCCCGGCGGTTTGCCGCGTGCGAGCTTCACCGCCTCCTTGTGCGTACGCGCGATGCCGACGACACCGTGGCCGAGTCGTTCGACCAGGCCTTCGATGTCCATTGCGATCAGCGGCTCGTCCTCAATGATGAGGACGTCGGTGGCAATCTCTTCGGCCAGCTCCTG
>DATBJU010000160.1:0-2138 GCA_036556265.1 Xanthobacteraceae bacterium
AAGACCGCTGCACGATCAAGATCTATCCCGAGCTTTATCACGAGATCTTCAACGAGCTGGAACCGGACCGCTCGCGCGTGCTCGCGGAGCTTGGCGAGTGGATCACGAAACAACTGGAAGGCGGGAGCCGCTGATGGACGCTGACGTCATCGTAATCGGCGGCGGGCTCGCCGGCCTCACGGCAGCAACCGAACTTACAGACGCCGGCAAGAAAGTGATTCTGCTCGACCAGGAGCCGGAGGCCTCGCTCGGCGGGCAGGCGTTCTGGTCGTTCGGCGGACTGATGTTCGTCAACTCGCCGGAACAGCGGCGCCTCGGCATTCGCGACTCGCGCGAGCTCGCCCTGCAGGATTGGCTTGGCGCGGCCGGCTTCGACCGGGAGGAGGATCACTGGCCGCGGCGCTGGGCCGAGGCGTATGTCGATTTCGCTGCCGGCGAGAAGCGGCCCTGGCTGCATGCAATGGGCGTGCGTTGGTTTCCGGTCGTCGGCTGGGCCGAGCGCGGCGGCTATCACGCGAGCGGACACGGCAATACGGTGCCCCGCTTCCATATCACCTGGGGCACGGGTCCCGGATTGATCGAGCCTTTCGTGCGCCGGGCGCGCGAGGCCAAGGCGCGCGCGCTGCTTTCTTTGCGATTTCGTCACCGGGTGACGGCGCTGACGCGGTCCGGCGGAAAGGTTGACGGCGTCGAAGGCGAGGTTCTCGAGCCGAGTGGCGTCGCGCGGGGAGAAAGGAGTTCGCGCAAGGTCATTGGCGACTTCGCGCTGAAAGCGCAGGCGGTGATCGTCACGTCCGGCGGGATCGGCGGCAACCACGACCTCGTTCGCAAGCACTGGCCGAAACGGATGGGCGAGCCGCCGAAGAAGATGCTGTCGGGCGTGCCCGCTTACGTCGACGGCCTGATGCTGGAAGCGGCAGCGAAGGCCGGCGGCCGCGTGATTAACTCCGACCGCATGTGGCATTACCCGGAGGGGGTCGACAATTACGCACCGATCTGGCCGCTGCACGGCATCCGGATTCTCTCCGGCCCGTCGCCGCTTTGGCTCGACGCAACGGGGCGGCGTCTGCCGGTTCCGCTCTATCCCGGTTTCGACTGCTACGGCGCGCTCGAGCAGATCGTGCGTGCAGGCCACGACCACTCCTGGTTCCTGCTGAACGAACGCATCATCGGACGGGAGTTTGCGCTGTCCGGCTCGGAGCAGAATCCGGACCTCACGGGCAAGGACGTGCTCGGCGTGCTGCGGCGGGGACGCGGCAAGACGCTCACGCCGGTGCAGAAATTTGTGCAGGCCGGCAAGGATTTCGTCGTGGCGAAGACGCTGCCCGAGCTCGTCGAACGCATGAACCGGCTCACGCAATTGAACCTCGTCGACGGCGCGACGGTCGAGCGCGAAGTGGCCGCGCGCGATCGCGAACTCGACAACAAGTTCGGGAAGGATTCGCAGATCATGGCAATTCGCGCCGCGCGTAAATATATCGGCGATCGTCTGATCCGCGTGGCGAAACCGCACCGGCTTACCGATCCTGACGCGGGGCCGCTGATCGCCGTGCGGCTTTGGGTGCTTACGCGCAAGACGCTCGGCGGACTCGAGACGGATCTCGACGGGCGTGTGTTGCAGCAAGGCGGCGCGCCGCTTCCGGGCGTTTACGCGGCGGGGGAAGTCGCCGGTTTCGGCGGCGGCGGGGTGCACGGCTATCGCGCGCTCGAAGGCACGTTCCTCGGCGGCTGCCTGTTTTCGGGTCGTATCGCCGGGCGCGCTGCAGCCAAGGCGTTGGCTTGAAAGGCGTCTGCCCCGTCTAATTCGTGACATGATCATTACGAGTTGGTGAAAATCCGATTCGCTACGCCGCCTTGACCTTGCCGCAAAAATCCAGTCTGTTCGCGCCCGCAACCAAGGTTTTGGCTACCTCTTGCGACCCGCACCCGTTTTGGGCGCTGCGCTACTGAGAAACCCCAAAACTCGGATTGTGAGAGCCGCGCGATGGTCGTGCGGTAGAGAAACGCACTTCGGTGAAGTGCGCGAAAGGAAGACGAGATGGCTACTGGTACCGTGAAATGGTTCAACGCGCAGAAGGGCTACGGATTCATCCAGCCGTCGGACGGCGGCAAGGACGTGTTCGTGCACATCAGCGCGG
>DATBJU010000161.1:0-48393 GCA_036556265.1 Xanthobacteraceae bacterium
AGCAGCGCCTTGATCGCGCCGGAGGTGTGCTCGCGCGCGCGCAGCTCGAGCATCTGGCCGAGCAGGACGAGGACGGTGATGACGGCCGCTGCCTCGAAATAGACGGCGACTGCGCCGTGATGGTCGCGGAACGTGTCGGGAAAAATTTCCGGCGCGAGCGTCGCAACCACACTGTAGACCCACGCCACGCCGACGCCCATGGCGATCAGCGTGAACATGTTGAGACTCTGCCGAACGATTGACTGCCAGCCACGCACGAAGAAAGGCCAGCCGGCCCAGAGCACGACCGGCGTCCCGATGGCGAGCTGAAGCCAGTTCGTTGTCTGCGATGGCAGCAGCTCGAGACGGAGCGTGTGCTGGGTCATCTCCAGCACGACGACGGGTATCGTCAGCACCAGGCCGATCCAGAACCGGCGCGTCATGTCGACGAGCTCGGGATTGGGTCCGGTTTCCGCGGCGGCGAGCACCGGCTCGAGCGCCATGCCGCAGATCGGGCAGAAGCCCGGGCCGACCTGCCGGATCTCCGGATGCATAGGGCAGGTGTAGATGGTGCCCGCCGGAACCTCGGCAGTCGGCGCATCGTTTTTCGTGAGATAACGCGCGGGGTCGGCGAGGAACTTCTCGCGGCAGGAGGCGGAGCAGAAATAGTAGGTGCGGCCGCCGTGCTCGGCGCGGTGCTTCGCGGTGTGCGGATCGATTTTCATGCCGCACACGGGGTCGACGGCAAGATGCGCGGCGGCATCGTCGGCCCGGAGGCTGTGATCGTGCGTGTGCGTCATGTGATTGTTCCACTTGCCAGCCGATACCCCATAGGGGTATATAGCCCGCATGCGCCAGGAGGCCAAGGGTTCGGTCCTGAAACGGCTGCGGCGGATCGAGGGCCAGGTGCGCGGTATCTCGCGCATGGTCGAGCGGGACCGCTATTGCATTGACGTCGTCACGCAAATCGCTGCCGTTCGCGCCGCGCTACGCCGCGCCGAGGAGGAAATCCTCGCCGATCACGTCGATCACTGCGTCGCACACGCGATCAAAAGCGGCAACAAGGCCGAGCAGCGCAAGAAGGTCGCCGAGCTGATGGAAGTGATCGCCCAGGCGGGGCGGTGAGGCGGTTGCGGTAACCGTAGCCCGGATGAAGCGAAGCGAAATCCGGGGACTCCGCTCCCGCATTCCGCTTCACTCCATGCGGGCTACAGTCGGCCCCTCAGCTACTGCGCCTCCTTCTCGAACTTCGCGTACTCCTCGTCCTTCATGCCCGGAAGCTTCTGCACGAAGGCGACGACGGCCCAGATGTCTTCGTCCTTCAGGACCGGCTCGAACGCGGGCATGCCGGTCATGCGCACGCCGTTCTTCACGATCCAGAACAATTCGTTGGCCTTCCAATCGCCCGCGCTGTCCGGGAGATAGGGCGGCTCGGGATTGAGGCCCTTGCCGATGTCGCCGGGATCCTTGCCCGGGCCGCCGTGGCAGTAGACGCAAGTCTCATTGTAGTGACGGAAGCCCGTGCGCACCTGCTCGTTGGTGAAGGATGCCGGCGCAGCGATGCCTCCGGCGCGCGTCTTCACGGAATTGACGAAAGTGGTGCGGATCACCCAGTAGACGGGCGCCGGATCCTGCCAGGTCGCGGCCACGTTGAACGCGCCGGTGTACATCACGGCGAGCGCGGCAATCACGCCGAGCACAAGGATCACGATCAAGCTCTTGATGAAGGCCATTGGGGTCTCTCCCTGGCTTTGCTGGAGAATGCGTTGGCGGGTCCGCGGCTCGCGGCATTGTCCCATTAAAAGTCGTTGGTGCGAATCCCGTTCCCGTGAACGCGCTCAGGCGAATTTCTTGCGAGCGAGCGCGGCGCCCCGTGCGAGGGCGGCGAGCTTCGCCATGGCGATATCCCGCCGCATCGGCGCCATGCCGCAATTGGTGCAGCCGATGATCTTCTTCCGATCGACGTACTTGGTGGCTTCGCCGAGCACGGCGGCAACCCGTTCGGGCGTCTCGACAATGTCGGTCGCGACATCGATCGCGCCGACGAGCACGTCCTTGCCGTCGAGGAGCTTGAGCAGATTCATCGGCACGTGGGAATCGATGCATTCGACCGAGACTTGCTGGACGCGGCTCTTCGCGAGTGCCGGAAAAATCTCCTCATACTGGCGCCATTCGGCGCCAAGCGAACTCTTCCAGTCGACGTTGGCCTTGATGCCGTAGCCATAGCAGATGTGCACGGCGGTGGTGCACTTCAGTCCGTCGATCGCACGGTGCAGCGCCTCGATACCCCAGTCCTTCACCTCGCTCATGTAGACGTTGAATGCGGGCTCATCGAACTGGATGACGTCGACGCCGTCAGCTTCGAGCGAGCGCGCTTCCTCGTTGAGCAGCGCGGCGAAGGCCAACGCCATCTTCGTCTTGTCGCCGTAGTAGCGGTCGGCGACCGTGTCGACGATGGTCATCGGGCCGGGGAGAGTGAATTTCAGTTTCTTCCTCGTGTGTGCGCGCGCGAGGCGCGCCTCGGTCTCGTGCACGCCGCGCTTCAGGCTCAGTGCGCCCGTGACCTGCGGCACCATCGCTTTATAGCGGTCGGCGCGGATCCCCATCTCCACCTTGTGGGCGAAGTCGATGCCGTCGACGTATTCGAGAAACCCGTGGACGAAATGCTGGCGCGACTGTTCGCCATCGGTGACAATATCGATGCTGGCATCTTCCTGTTCCTTGATCGCGAGGAGGGTGGCGTCTGCCTTCGCCGCAGCGAGCTCGGCGCCGTCGAGCCGCCAGGCGGCCCAGAGCTTGTTCGGCTCGGCGAGCCAGGATGGCTTCGGCAGGCTGCCCGCGATTGTCGTCTCGAACATCGGATTTCCCCCAAGACGCCGATCATCTTAGTGGAACTTGCCGCGCCCACGCAGCCGCAAAATCTGCATAGGTGTTCCCCGAGAAGCTCAACTCCAGGAACACCGCCGACCTGATGCGGATCGTGCTGAACGAAGGTCGCGGTCCTTCGATCGAGTCCGGCGATCCGGTCGCGGCGTGACGGGTCGGCAATCGGATTCGGCTCTCGAGTCGGTATGGAATCTCGATAGCAGGGCGCTTTCGCTTGCGGCCGTGGCGCCCTCGCGCCTATCGTCGTATCGCCAGCCGACGTGGCGGAACGGTAGACGCATGGGACTTAAAATCCCTTGGGGCGGCAACGCCCCGTGCAGGTTCGACTCCTGCCGTCGGCACCAAGGGCCCGACATGCGCCATCGACTCGATTTTGCTCGATAAATCTGCAGTTGTCACAGTCGTTAATGCGTCTTCAGCGCAGTCTCGGTAACGACCCAACAACTCTCTGCCTCTATAACCCTTGTGTTTGGCCGGGATGCATCTTCCGGACCGTGGCTTGTCATGAAACGCATTGTGGTCGTTTCCGACATGATCGAGCACTCCCGCGCGCTCGCCGGGCGGCTCGCGGAGTTTTTCGAAGCGGAAGCGTTTGCGCTCGACAAACTTCCACTGGCTGCGCCCGATGAATTGACGCTCGTCGACGTCGATGTTCGGAGTCCGGCAAAGGTCGCGAGCCTGAAGAACTGGCTGAAACGACGGCCCGCGAATGGGCAAGTTATATTCAGCGTCAACAGGGAATCGCATGCCGAGTCGATCCAGGCGTTTGCGGCCGGAGCGACCGACGTCGTGCGCCGGCCGGTGAACGCGCGGCTGCTCGCCTGGAGGCTCTCCGGCGGGATCAGCTCGATCGCGAACGAGTCGGACGCGGCGGGCGGTGAAGCGACTGCGTGCATCTCAGCGGGGGTGAGCGCGCTCCAGGGGATGTTTGCAGCGGTGCTGTCCGGGGAGACACCGAGCATTCGGGCCGTCGCTGCCGCGAGTGCGGACGTCGTTGAAAAGCTCGAGGAAGAGGGCCTTTCGCGTTGGCTCGAGATCGTGCGCAATCATCACAGCCAGACCTATCAACATTCGCTCATCGTCACGGCGGTCGCCGTATCGTTCGGGAAGCATCTCGGATTCAACCGGGCCGACAAGGAGCGGCTTGCTTTGGCCGGGCTGTTGCACGACGTCGGCAAGGCGAAGATCCCCATCGAAATCCTGGAGAAGCCAGCAGCGCTCAATGAAGAAGAGATGGCGGTAATGCGAAATCATCCCACCCTGGGATTTGACGCGCTCAAAGAGTCGCCGGGACTTCAGCCGGAAATGCTCGACATGGTGGTGCATCATCATGAATACCTCGACGGCTCCGGCTATCCGCACGGCTTGCTTGCGCGAGAAATTTCCGATCTCGTCCGCACCATGACGATCGCGGACATCTACGGCGCACTGATCGAACGACGCCCGTACAAGCCGCCCCTGCCGGGATCGACCGCATACGAGATACTTCAGGATATGGGTCCAAAGCTCGACAAGGATCTCGTGCGCGAATTTCGTCCGTTCGCTCTGGGGATGCACTGACGCGCGGCGGGACGCCGCCCATCCCGCCGCCACACCGACCCGGACTTCGCCCATTCGAATTCGGCAAAAGCCGCGCACGCCGGCCTCGCCCGCGCTAAGCTCGACGGCGTCGGCAGCAGGCGCAGCTCGGGAGGCGTGTCGTGAATCTCGGTTTTATCGGCCTCGGTGCGATGGGTGAATTGATGGTCCCGCGCCTGATGAAGGGCGGGCATCAGGTCACCGGCTGGAATCGCACGAAGGCCCGCGCGGAGCCATTGATCAAGGCCGGAATGAAATGGGCGGACACGCCGCGGGCGGTCGCCGAGCGATCTGAGGCGGTGTTCTGCATTGTCACCGACGGCAAGGCAGTCAAGCAGGTTGCGCTTGGCGAAAACGGCGTGATCGCCGGCCTCAGGAAAGGCGCCGTGTTCATCGATATGAGTACGATCGCGCCCGCGGTGAGCAAGGAGGTCGCCGCCGAGTTCCAAAGCCGCGGCCTTTTCATGCTCGACGCGCCGATTTCCGGGAGCCCCGTCACGGTGAACAAGGGCGAGGCATCGTTCATGGTCGGCGGGGATCAGGCGACGTTCGAGCGCATGCGCGACGTGCTCGCATTGATCGGACCGAAGGCGACCTACATCGGAGCGAGCGGCCAGGCGGCGCACATGAAGCTGTGTGTGAATGCGCTGCTCATGGTGGAGGTGATCGCATTCGGCGAGGCGGTCGCGCTCGCGGAGAAGGGTGGGGTGAAACGCGAGACCGCGCTCGACGCGATCCTGAAGAGTGTCGCGGCCTCACCCGTGCTCGGCTATCGCGGGCCGTTCATCCTCGACGGCAAGATGCCGGACGTGCCGCTCGCCGACGTCACGCTGCAACAGAAGGACATGTTGCTCGTGCTCGAGCTCGCGCGCCAGCTCGGGAGCTACGCGCCGCTCGCCGCGGCCGCCAATGAGATGATGAACGCGTGCCGCGGGCTTGGCATCGATCGCCACGATTTCGTGGTCGCGCACCGGGTGTATCGGCGGCTCGGCGGGATGGAAGAGTGAAGAGGCGGCGGGTCGTGGATGAGCCTGGCGTGCCGCCAGAGCACCGCGGCGGTCAAACTCTGGCCTGAAACGGTATGTGCGCACGGCAATAGGCGAAATTGCTCCAGGGCCGGCGTGGGGCGATCAGTACTTGAGGCCGGCCTGCACGAAGAGACCGTAGCGCTCGGTCTTGAATTTCTCGACCTGCTGCAGACCTCCGCCGATCGCCGACTGTTCGAAGTGCGCAGTACCTTTGGGCACGCTCATCCGCCAGTAACGTCCGCCAACACCGACCGTGAAATACTCATTGACCATGTAGCTGAGGATCGCTTCGAACTGCATGCCGGTGCCGCGACCGGTTTCCGGAGTTGGCCCGTTGAAGTCCGTGCCGATGCGGAGCCAATGCCAGTCGGCTCCGTCCAGCTTCACGTATGGCAGATACGCGGCCTCCCCACTCAGGCGGAAATTCGGTGTCAGCATTACATCGCCGATCACGCCCACGCGGAGCGAATGCCACATGTTTTCCTGGGTGATAACGAGAACTGACGTGGGGATCGCGGGCACGCAGATGTCGGTGTTTCCGCCGGTCTGCGTACATCCGTAGGCGTTCAGTTTTTCGTGCAGATAGTGGTAGCCGACGAATCCACCGAGCTTTCCGCGCGGTCCGCGCAACGGGTAGTAGCCGAAGTCGATGCTGGCGTAGTTCAGCGAGCTCCGCTTCATGTCGCTGTCGGTCGACGAGTAGGATTCGGAAAAGGGCGGTATCGGCAGATTGAAATCCTGGTCCTGTAATTTGCCGCCGGCGAATCTGCCGATGCCGACCGTGCCCTTGAGAAGCCAGTTGTTCGGATCGGCGATGTTCAGATAGACCTCGCCTGCGTGGCCCGTCGCACCGCCGTAGGTGAGTTTCGAGAGCAGCACGGAGCCGGTGTTGTCGTAGAGCGTTTTGTCGAACGATCCGCTGCTGTACCAGTAGCGGGTGCCGAGCTCGTACGAGTTGGACAGCGGGTTCAACAGATACGGAGGAGGCGACTGCGCCCAGCCCGGCGCAATCGTGCAGGCGAGGCCAAGCACGACGATCATGACGCGAAAGACGTCCGCTCGTTTCACAATTGCCTCCGCCCCGTGAGGCCGTGAATGATTCGAATTGTCCGGACGCTAGAGACGAGTCGTTAACAACTCGCCAACCGCGCACCTTCGCGGTCATGCTCGCGCTGCGCGAGGCGACGAATCTGCGTTGCATGTTTAATCGGGGATTACGTGGCTTCGGCGCCACGCGATAAGCTGGGCGGGTCGTGGGCTTTAGGGGGCTTCAGATCATGCGCTTGCAGGACAAGGTGATCATCTCCTGCGCGGTCACGGGTTCCATTCACACTCCAACCATGTCGGACGCGCTCCCGGTGACGCCGGACGAGATCGCGGCGCAGGCGATCGAAGCGGCGGAGGCGGGTGCCGCGATCCTGCATCTGCATGCGCGCGATCCAAAGGACGGTCGCCCGACGCCGGATCCGGCAGTGTTCATGCAATTCCTTCCGCGCATCAAGCAGTCATGCGATGCGGTGGTGAACATCACGACCGGCGGCGGTCTCGGCATGAGCGTGGAAGACCGCATTGCCGCAGCGGTGCAGTTCTCGCCGGAAATGACGTCGCTCAACATGGGCTCGATGAATTTCTCGCTCGCGCCACTCGCCGATCGCTACAAGAAATGGAAATACGGATGGGAGGAGAAATACCTTCGTGCGTCGGCCGACAACATCTTCCGCAACACGTTTCGCGACATCGAAACGATCGCCGAGACGCTGGGGGAGGGACATGGCGTGAAGTTCGAGCATGAATGTTACGACGTGGGCCACCTCTACAATCTCGCGCATTGCGTCGAGCGCGGGATGTTCAAGCCGCCGATTTTCCTGCAGATCATCTTCGGCATTCTCGGCGGCATCGGCGCCGATTTCGACAACCTCATGTTCATGAAGTGGACGGCCGACAAGCTGTTCGGCATCGACTATCGGTGGTCGGTACTCGCGGCCGGAAGGCACCAGATTCCGTTCTGCACGCAAAGCGTGATGATGGGCGGCAACGTGCGCGTTGGTCTCGAGGACAGCCTCTATATCGGGCGCGGCAAGCTCGCGAAAAGCAACGCTGAGCAGGTTGCGAAGATCAAGCGCATCATCGAGGAGCTCGGCTACGAGGCAGCGACGCCCGCCGAGGCACGGGCGTCGCTCGGGCTAAAAGGCGCGGACCGGGTGAAATTCTAGCGGAGGCGGCCGGCCCCGCTCGTTAAGGACGATTGTTACTCCCCGACCTTCAGCTTGAGCATCGTCTGGTCGTTCACGGATTTGACTCCGGGAACATTCTCCGCAGCTACTTCGATTGCCCGGCGCTGCTCCTGTGACATGACAATGCCTTCGATCTTCACGACGCGATCGCGCACGCTGATCTCGATCTGCGCCGAGGAGAACCAGTGCTCCGACTTCAGCTGGCGGAGTATCTCCGCGCGGATGCCCGCGTCATCGAGGACCGGATGGCTTTTTGAATGCAGATCGGCGAGCACGTGCAGCAGATCGGCACGGCCAACGATGCCAACGACTTTGCCGTCGCGAACGACCGGAACGCGCTTGATGTTATGCTGTTCGAAGAGCTTGGCGACTTCGGCGAGGGGCGTGTCCTCCCGAACGGTCACGACCTCCCGCGTCATGACTTCGCCGGCATAGCGGGCATGCGATTTTACATAGTCGGTTGCGAGTTTCTCGCTTGAGGTGAGGAGTTCCAGCCACCAGGAGCGGTGCCGTTCGGTTCCGGCCTCGACGCGTCGGATCAGGTCGCCTTCGCTGACGATGCCGACCAGCCTGCCACCGTCCTCCAGCACCGGAACGGCGCTGATCTTGCGTGCGACCAGCTCGCGTGCGACGTCGCAAACTGTCGTGTCCGGGCGCACGCTGACGACGTGCGACTCCATTACGTCCGCCGCCTTCATTATTGCTTCCTCCCCGCACTCTTTTAGACCGGGCAATCTAGCATGAACCGCCCATCGATGGCACCGCCGGCGGTCAGCTCACGCGGTACCGATAAATCCAGCCGTGGCGGTCGACGATTTTCTCGGCGTCCCAGCGCAATTTGAGGTCGCGCGCCCAGCGCAACATTCCGGCAGCGTGATAGATGCGGCCATTGAAACGCGCAGCCCGCTGCAGGCGTGCCGTGCGGGGCATCCGTTCGGCCTCATAGGCACGCAGTGCCGCCGCCACATCGCCGCGACGCTTCAGGTGCCGGCTGAGCGCAACTGCGTCCTCCAGCGCGGCGCCCGCGCCCTGCGCGAGAAAGGGAAGCATGGGATGCGCGGCGTCGCCGAGCAGCGTTACGCTGCCCGCGCCCCAGCGCCGGAGTGGAGCGCGGTCGGCGAGAGACCAGCGACTGAACTTCCTGGCCGTTGCGATCGTGCGCTGGGGTATCTCGCTCCAGCCGTCGCAGACCGACGGAAACTTCGCGATGTCGCCGGGCGTGTTCCAACCTTCGCCCTGCCATTCGTCGCGGAAAACCGCCACGATGTTGATCTGCTCGCCACCTGCCACCGGGTAGTGCACGACGTGGGCTTCGGCGCCGAGCCAAAGGCGAATGGCGGGCTCGGCATACCGGCCGGGAAGCAATTTCGCGGGGATCAACGCGCGCCAGGCGACGAGCCCGTGGAACGTCGGTGGTGAGGTACCGTGCAATCGCGCGCGGATCCGCGACCAGAGACCGTCGGCGCCGACGAGTGCGATCCCGAACTTTTCCTCGCTCTTCTTGCCGCGGATCGTAAGCGCGGTGATCCCGCGGGAATGGGAGGCGAAATCGGTTACCTCGGTCGCGAGTTCCAGCTCGATATCGACAATGTCGCTCGCAACCTCGCGGAGCGCACGCTGCAGGTCGGCACGCAGCGTGAGCAGCCACGGCGCTCCGAAGCGCTCGCCGGCGTCGCGAAGCGGCGCGCGGGCGAGTTCCTTGCCGGTTTCTCCCGAGCCGATGATCAGGCTCTCGGCCGTGACGGCGCGTTTCTTCACGGCGTCCAGAGCGCCGATGCGTTCAAGCGCGCGGCAAGCATTGGGAGTGAGCTGAATGCCGGCGCCGATCTCCTCGAGGCGTGACGCCCGCTCGAGAACGAGTGGGCGGAAGCCGGCGCGGGCGAGGGTGATCGCTGCAGCAAGGCCGCCGATGCCGGCGCCGGCGATGAGAATGGTGCGGGCGCGCGCCACGACCGGCGGCGATCAGGCCGCCTTGTCGACCAGCGCGCACTCGGGCGGCCGCGCCGCGTTCGGTGCCAGCGCCGGGTTGTGCCGATACAGCGTCGAGCAATAGGGGCAGACGATCTCGCTGTCGTCGCCCATGTCGAGATACACGTTCGGATGATCGTTGGGCGGCAGCGCACCCACGCACTTGAACTCGCGCGCGCCGATCTCGATCAGGGGTACCCCGGGCTCGTTATGGAAATGGGGAACGACGCGGTCAGCCATGGGACATTCCGTATGCTGGCGAGAAAATACGCGCGGACCATAGCGACCCGGCCGCGCCGTGCCTAGTGTAGTCGGCCCACGAGGCCTTGCGCCGCTCTCGACGAAATCGTTCAATCGCCGCAATTCTCGCACAGATTGCATATGCCGGATGGGGGCTCCATGCCGGACGACGCAGCGAAGTCAGGCAAGCGAGGTTGGCGCGGCCGCCTCGCTTCAGTAGCGCGGAGCATCTGGAGGATCACGCTCTTTGCCGGGCGGGTCGTCGCGCTGATCATCGTGCCGGCCCTGGTCGTGCTGGCCGTCGGCTTCTTTCTCCTCAGGACGGATCGCGACGTTTCCTATCGCTATTCCGCTGCGCAATCCGACGCGTGTAACTATCAGCGGGCCAATGCCGCGGCGCTCGCAACCGGTTCTGATCGGGCGGAGACGAACGACGAGATCGCCGCAATCGAGCGCGATCCGCGACTGCGGGAGGCGCTGACCTGCGCGCTGCAGCTTCACGAAATTCCACGCCCCGAACCGGTTCGCTTGCCTGACGGAAAACTCGCCGGTCCGCTGCGATTTCATCTGGCGTTCCTCGAGTACACGGAGGCGGGCGAGCCGGCCGATACAAGTATCGGCGGAAGGACGCTCGAAGCGGATCAGCTCGATGGACTCCTCGAGCATCTGAGGACACAGCGCCGCGAAGGAAAGGCGAACTTCGTGATCGTCTTCATTCACGGGTGGCGGCACGACGCGCGGATCGGTGATTCCGACCTGCAGAAGCTTCGCCTGTTCGCGGCCTACACGGCAAGTTTTCTCGAACAGCGTTGCGCCGGTTACGGACGCGACTGCAATACGGCGATCACAGCCATCTACGTCGGCTGGCGTGGAGCGAGAGTCGATGAATCATATTTCGCTCGGAAGATCGGGTCCGTCGGGCGCCCGATTGATTTCCTGTTCGGCCAAATCCCCGCGTACCTCACGCTGTTCGATCGGAAACCGGTGAGCGAACGCATCGGGCCGGCGGCGGTCACGTCGCTTCGGCGGGTCGATGCGGTTGTGTTCGACCGGCACGAGGAAGGATGGAAGCGGGACCTCAGCAGCCGCATGATCACGTTCGGTCACAGCCTTGGTGGCAACATGCTCGCGGCAATACTGCGCGAGCCGTTGATTGAACGGATCGCGCGCCATCGGCCCGGGAATGTGATGGTGGCGCCGTTTGGGGACCTGATTGTCCTGCTCAATCCGGCGTCGGAAGCGTCAAATTGGACGACGGTGCAAAGAGCGGTGCGTGAGCGCACGCGTTTCATGTTCAGTCTGCGCAACGCCGGGGATGAGGCGGACATCAAACACGAAGCCAAGGAGATCGAGGAAGGTCACCAATTCTTCCCGGCTATTCAGAAGCCAACTTACATCAGCCTCGGCTCCGCAAATTTTTGGCCGGCCGGCGGGCTGCGCAAGGCGGATGCCAAGTATCTGTGGGAACTAGCGAATCGACGCTCGACGTCAATCCCGAAAGCCGAGCAGACCGTGCGGAAGGCGCAGGACGCGGCGCAGGCCTGCGCCGAGCTTTCGCGCCGGGCGGAGATTCTCGACCGGCCACACTACGATTGGGCGACCCACGATCTGTTCCCCGCGTTCAAGTGGGACTTTCGCCCGTTCGCGCAGACGCTCGAGGCACTCGCGCGCAATCGAACTGCCGCTGACATTTGCGAACTCGGGAGCCCGACGCCGCCCGCCGCGAACGATGCGGATGAGCAGACAAACTGGTTCTTTCTCGCAGCGTCCGGCCTGATGCGCAACTTCCCGTTCATGAACACCGACGTGGAACAGACGCGGACGATCGGAAATCTGAACCCGATGCGCTCGCCGATCGGGTCGCTGGCGCGGGGAAACCTGCAGCCGGCAACCAACTACGGCACAACGCACGAGCTGATCGTCAATCTCGGGGCGGGCGGCGACGACAAGTTCCTGAAGGCCACTTACTACAGCGCGTCGATTCCAAGTCACTCGGAATGCGCGGTCGTCGACGGATGGCTTCTCGCCGCACGAAGGAATGCATCTCCCAACGGCATGTACTGGGACAGCGGCTTCACCAACCGCCGCACTGCGGCGGGAGAGAGCGGCAATCTCACGCCGGTCCGGCGCCGGAGCGCCGAGGAGTGGGGGCGTGTGGAGAGCCAGTTCCGGCACGGCTTCGGACACAGCGGCATGGCACCGATCGTGCGGGCCAACGATCCGTTCTGGAACGTGCGGGTGTTCGAAACCGCGATGCAGGAGCACAGCGGATACGACTCGTATCCGCTGATCTGCGCAACGATGCAGCTGATCATCGACGATATCGTGTCGGTGCAACCCGCGAGCCCGGCCGAGGTGACGGCCAACAAGGCGATCCTCGTTCCCAGCGCGGAATAGCGGCACTCACACCGCCGCCGCAATTGGCTGGCAAGCGAGCGGCGGGATGCGGAGGTTCATTGCTCTCTCGGCCGGGC
Organism: Xanthobacteraceae bacterium; assembly: GCA_036556265.1. Lineage (GTDB taxonomy): Bacteria > Pseudomonadota > Alphaproteobacteria > Rhizobiales > Xanthobacteraceae > JAUSIF01. The sequence continues at coordinate 12,388 of DATBJU010000161.1, forward strand.
TGACGTTGCTCGCGTGTGGTGCGATCTACCTCGCGCCGCGCGCAGAGCACGCGTTGGCCTTGCGGCTCGCGGCGGACGAGCCCGAACGGCTCGCCGACCTGCTGCTCGCTCAAGCATTCGATTCCGTTGTCGCGACGCGCGAGATCGAGGATGCGCTGACCGTCGGTGACATCGATTTGGCGGAGAGCTTTGCCGCGCTTGCTGAGGCGCGCGGGCTCGTGCTTCCGGCTGATCTGCTCGAACGGATTGCCGGTGCGCAGTCGGCGAGCGCGCAGATCCGCCGGTCCGCGACACGCTTTGGCCGCGGCTTTGTCACCGGCAACGCGGAAGGGCTCGAGGGGCTCGCAGGTGCTGCGACCGGCGATCTGCTCGTCTACGGAGACCTGCGCGATCTCGCACGCGAGAGCTGGCGCGGAATTCGCGGCGAGGCGGTCGATCCGCTGCTCGTCGGGCTCGCGACAGTCGGACTCGCGGCAACGGCCGGCACCTACTTCACGAGCGGGGCGGGCGCTCCGGCGCGTGCTGGGGTGTCGCTATTCAAGGCCGCGCGACGAACCGGAAGAGTCGGCGCGGGTCTTGTTGCGGACGTCGGGCGTCTCCTGCGCACCGGCGGCGGCGCGAGGGCGATCAACGGCCTTGCCGATCTCGGCAAGATCGAAGGCAAGGCCGGTGCGCGCGCGGCACTCGAGGCAATGCGTCACGCCGACGATGTCGGCGATCTCTCGCGTGTGGGGCGGCTCGCGGAGAAGAACGGGCGTGCGACGCTCGCGATCCTGAAGACCCTCGGCAGGGGCGCGCTCGTGCTCGGCGCGGGAGCATTGAGCGGTGCGCTGTGGGTGATGGGCGCGGCGGTCAATCTTTTCCTGCTGATCATCACGCTTTGCACGATGCTCGCAGGTGCTGTCCGCGGGCTGTGGCGCACCGGCCGTTTCGCATGGCGGTACGGACGGTTTGCCGTGACCAAGATCGCTGCGGCAACCTAACCATACGCGCGACTTGCGCCTCGGCGGCAATTGTTTAGTTCTGGCGCATGCAGAGCTTTTGTCACAGCAGCGTCGAGATCGCGTTTTTCGACGAGGGGGACGGCGACCCGGTCGTGCTCGTGCATGGGTTTGCCTCCAACAAGGAGACGAACTGGGTGCAGCCGGGCTGGGTGAGCACGCTCACCCGCGCCGGCTATCGAACGATTGCGCTCGACAACCGCGGCCATGGCCGCTCCACAAAACTGTATCAACCGTCCGACTATGGCGTGGACAAAATGGGCGGCGACGTGATCGCGCTCATGGATCATCTCGGCGTCGAACGTGCCGATGTGTTGGGCTATTCAATGGGAGGACGGATTACCGGTTGCGTGGCGTCCACTTTTCCGGCTCGCGTGCGGTCGGCGATCATCGGCGGCATCGGCATCCGGCTAACGGTTGCCGGCGGAAACGGTGAGGCGATCGCGAAGGCACTCGAAGCGCCGAGCGCCGCGGACATCAAGGAGCCGCTCCCGCTCGGCTTTCGTCTGTTCGCGGAGCAGACGAAGAGCGACCTTAGGGCACTCGCGGCGTGCGCACGGAATCAGAACCGCACGATCACGCGCGAAGCCGCCGCCGCGATCCGCGTACCGGTACTGGTCGCGACCGGCACCAAGGACGATATCGCGGGGTCAGGACCGGAACTCGCCGCGCTCATTCCCGGTGCAAAGAATCTCGACATTCCCGGCCGCGACCATATGCGCGCTGTGGGCGATGCGGTGTTCAAGCAAGGTGTGCTGGATTTTCTCGCGCAAAGGCCATGATGCTCGAACGGATGCCGATCACTGAGACCTTCACCGGCGCGGCCGGGAACAAGCTCGTGGGTGACCGTTACGGCAACGGTCCGCGCGCCGCGGTCCTGCTTCACGGTGGCGGGCAGACGCGGCACGCGTTCGCTGGCACTGCTGCGGCGCTAGCGGGAGCCGGCTGGACGGCCTTCACGGTCGACCAGCGCGGTCACGGCGACTCCGAGTGGATCGCGGACGGCTCCTATCGCATCTTCGACTTCGCGCAGGACGCCGCGCGAATTGCGGAAGCGCTGACGGGCCGCTTCGGCGCACCGCCTGCGGCGATCGGAGCTTCCCTCGGCGGCATGGCGGTCCTGATTGCGGAAGGGGAGGCGGTGAAGCAGCAGCGTCCGCCGCACTTTTCGGCGCTCGTTCTGGTCGACGTGACACCGCGCATTGATGCGCAAGGCGCCATGAAGATCCGCGGCTTCATGCGCGAGCGGGCGCGCGAGGGCTTTGCCAGCATCGAGGAAGCGGCGGACGCGGTGGCCGAATATTTGCCGCACCGGCCGCGGCCGTCGTCGACCGGGGGGTTACGCAAGAATCTGCGTCAGCATGACGACGGACGATGGCGCTGGCATTGGGATCCGGCCTTCTTCGATGGGCCGCACCCGATCAGCAGCGAACGCGAGTTGCAGGAGGCGGCGCGAGTCGAGGCGGCACGCACGCTGCGCATGCCCGCCTTACTCGTGCGTGGCGGCTCATCGGAGCTTGTACGCGAGGAGCATGCGCGTGAATTCCTTGAACTTGCGCCGCACGCCAAGTTTGTCGATGTGGCGGGCGCCCGGCACATGGTGGCTGGCGACCGCAACGACGTTTTCACTGCCGCGATCCTGGAATTCCTTGCTCCACTGGAGGCGGACAGCTCAAAAAGTGAGTCGGGCAAAGCGCCTACGCGCCGCGGCTGAGACCAGGGCTTCGATACTTCGCGATCGATTGCGGCCCCCGTTGCGTGCGGCAATTTCCGTCCCAGATTGAGTCAGGCACATGCGCTGGATCAATTCGCGGTGAGAAACTGTTAATTGATCCTCCGGCGGAGAATCCGCGGTCCGTTTCCATGGGCCGTAAAGCTGCGGAAAAATCGCGGTTCGCCCCGTTAACCGGGAGTATGCTAGAAGCCTGCCCGAAACTGCCAGGGGAGCGACCCATGGCCCAACGAAAGATCAAGCCCGCAAGCGGCCTCATGACCGTTGATCCGGTCTGGGCGCGCGTGCGCGAAGAGGCGGGCGAGATTGCGGCGCGTGAGCCGCTGCTCGCGAGCTTCATTTTCGCGACCGTTCTCAACCACGACTCGCTGGAGCAGGCGATCGCCCAGCGCATCGCCGACCGGCTCGAGCACCCGAACGTCTCGGGTGAGTTGATCCGGCAAGCATACGACGACCTGTTCGAGGGCGACCCATCGGTCGGCGAGGCGTTCCGCGCCGATATCGTTGCGGTCGTCGAGCGCGATCCGGCGACCTCGCGGTACATCGAACCGGTACTCTACTACAAGGGCTTCCACGCGCTGCAGACCCATCGTCTCGCGCATTTTTTGTGGAATCGCGGGCGCAAGGACTTCGCCTTGTACCTGCAAAGCAGCGCGTCGTCAGTCTTCGGCGTTGACATCAATCCGAACACAAAGGTGGGACGCGGCATCTTCATCGACCATGGCACCGGTATCGTCATCGGTCAGACGGCCGTGATCGACGACGACGTATCCATCCTGCAGGGCGTGACCCTTGGCGGTACGGGCAAGGAGCGCGGCGACCGGCATCCGAAAATCCGCAAGGGCGTGTTGCTCAGCGCGGGGGCGAAAGTTCTCGGCAATATCGAGGTGGGTGCGTGCGCGCGAGTGGCGGCGGGCTCGGTTGTGCTCAAGCCAGTGCCGCCGAATACGACCGTTGCCGGCGTTCCGGCCCGCGTCGTGGGCAAGTCGGACTGCGCGGATTCAGCCCCTGCGCGCACGATGGACCATCTGTTCGAAATGCCGCCGTTCGCGGGCGAAGCGATCTGACGATTCTCCCTGCTTGCCGCGTGATGCATGGCGCGGGTAGGTTGCCCGCGCTCTTGCATTTTTCAGCACGGAGATTCCCGTGGACCGTCAAGAACTCGACCGCCTGCAAGCATACTTGCGCATGACGCTCAGCCCGGAAATCGGGCTTGCGGCGCGTGCGCGCCGCGACGACATGGCGGAAATCATCCTGAACGACGAGCCGATCGGCCGCGTCACGGTGGACGATGAAGACGGCGATCGGGCCTACAATGTCACCATTCCGATTGAGATGCCTTCCGCCACACCCAACCTGAACGAAGCCGTGCGCGGCAAATTCGGCAATCCAAAATTGCGCGTGGTGCCGCGACCGAAGAAAACCGATTCCTCGGAAATCTACCTCAACGACGAATATATTGCGGTGTTGTTTCGCGACGACGCGTCGGGCCGTACGTGGACCTTCGAAATGGCGGTGCTCGATATCGACCTCGATCCGAGCGGGCAGGGATGAACTCACGCGCCTTCTTCCGACTTCGCGAGAGGATTCATGCCCATCTATTCGCTTGACGGATTCCGTCCGGAGTTCCCCGCCTCGGGTCGCTGCTTTGTCGCGCCGGACGCGGCGTTGATTGGCCGCGTGAAGTTGGAGGAGGACGCGAGCGTTTGGTTCACGGCGGTTCTGCGCGGCGACAACGAGTGGATTACGGTGGGCAGGGGCGCCAACGTGCAGGACGGTTGCGTACTGCACACGGATCCAGGCTTCCCGCTCCACATCGGCCCCGGATGCACCATTGGCCACCGCGTTGTGTTGCACGGTTGCACGATCGGCGAGAACAGCCTGATCGGGATGGGGGCGGTGCTCTTGAACGGCGCAAAGATCGGCAAGAATTCGATCGTGGGCGCGGGTGCGCTCATCACCGAGGGCAAGGAATTTCCCGACAATTCACTCGTGGTCGGCGCACCGGCGCGCGCGATCCGCACGCTCGACGCGAAGGCCGCCGAGATGCTGAGGGTCGCGGCCAAATCCTACACGGACCGGTGGCCCCAGTATGTGAAGGGGTTGAAGCGGGCCGATTAGCCGTCATCCCGGCCGACGCCGGACTTGATCCGGCGGAGAGCCGGGATCGTCCAATGAGACTCGCCGATCACGGTCCCGGTTCGCGCTCGCTCGTGCTCGCGCGGCCGGGACGACGATGACCACCAAAAAAAAGTGAGGCCGGCTCCTTGGGGGAAGAGCCGGCCTCCGCAAACCCGGTCCGGGGACGGGGAGGGGTGGGGACGTGACCGGGGTTGCGATCTCGCTCTTTCTTTCAGCGCGCAGAGACGAACGGCGTCGGCCGCGGGTCGCCCAGCGAAACCCAAAGGTTCGGATCCGACTGGGACTGGCGCTTGGTGAACTGGTAGCCGGTGTCCGCCCACGGCAGGATCTGCTCGATCTGATTGTCGAGGATCAGCTCGCCGCGATTGGTGCGCACGGTCAGGACAGAGTGTCCGTCGCCCTTGCGGTCGCGCACGACGGTGATCAGCAGCGCCTCGCGCGCCCAGCCGAGCTGGATCAACATGCGGCGCTTCAGGAGGACGTAGTCCTCGCAATCGCCGTAGCCGGACTCGGGATAGGTCCATTTCTCGATGACGCCATATTGCTCAAGATCAGTGAGCGGCCTGACGATCGAATTGACGTGGCGGTTGACGCGTTCGAGCTCGCGCTGCGCCTCGGGGGTCAGGTCGATGTCGCGCGGCTCGGTCGCCTCGACGCGGCATTCCCATGCGCGGTCCTGGCAAAACTGTACCCACCCGATCGGCGGACGCGCGGGTTCGCCGACCGAGACGTACAGGAGTCGCTCGCGCGGACCGGCGTCCGATTGTGTGACGATGAATGCAGACGCCAGCGCGCCGAGCGCGGTCGCGATCCATCGTTTTCCGTGGCGGACAAAGCCGTGCATGAGTTGCCCCTCCCGTTCTTGCGGGGCACTCTAGGCAGGCGCGGTTTGATCCCGGTCTAAGCTTGGGACGATATTGCTATTCAAACTGTAGGACTATTTTCTCTGTATTCGATTCAAATTGATCGGACTGCATTCAACAAAGGTCAACCATGCGCAAAAGCGGCGCGCTGTGGCGCGATCTTTGCGTCATTGCGAGCAAGAGGGAATGTGCGTGGGGGCGCGGGCGGTGCCGTGCGAAGAATTCGGTAACGCTATTGCGTGACGGGAGGGCGCACGCGGTCAGTCCACGCTCACGTCGCGTTCGAGCGTGTCCGGGTTCTGCAGGCGGCTGAATTCGAGCGCGAATCCGATGTCGAGCTGACGTACCACGCGTGCGGGCGTCCGGCCGAGGGTGACGGGCGAGCCGAGCGGGAGTTTCGCCTTGGTCGCGACGGCGGCCCCGGAAAGCGACACGTCCACAACACGACATTCGACGGTGCTTCCGTCGGGCAACGTGAGGAGCGAGCGCGGATTGCGCAGCTCGATGCGCTTGTGGCGCCGGTCCTCGGGAAGGCCGAGCGTGTTTCGGTTCGCGAACCAGGTGAGCTGATCGGCGAGCTTGTCGCGCCGGCGCAACGTCGCGGAAATCGTCATGGCAAAGCCGTTGTCGAAGATCCGCGTGCAACGGCCTTCAATTCGACCGATGTGATCGATGTAGGCGACCACATGCTCGCCGACGCGGGGCGGCGCGGGGGTGCTCAGCGACACTCCGCCCGGCGACATGTTGAGCGTCTGGCACGGAAATTCCTGCCGGTCCTCACGCATGAAGCGACCGGTAAGACTCACCTTCACGCGCTGGTGGCGACGCCGCTCCTGATTGAGCGGCAACACCACCGCATGTCTCAAGTTGCCCATTTGGACCGGCCGTATCTTCGCGCCTTCCCGCGAGGAGCCTAAGGGAGGCGAGGTTAACGGCGCGTAACGACTGGTTAATCGTAGGATTTAAGGGTTTACAAATTTCAGCTGCGGCCGCCGGGCACGAGCCTCAGGGGACCACCGGCCGCGCGTACCGAGGCCGTCAGCAGGTCGATCTCGTCGGCGGCGTCCGGCGTGAGGTAGCGGGTCGACACGAGCCGCAGACGAACCAGCGCATGACTGCCCGCCCAGTACGGCCATTCCCCGGCCGCGAGCGAGCCCAAAAGGCGCGAATGCGTACGGCCGCGGTGGCGCAGCGGAAGCACGAGGAGCTCGAGATCGATCGTTCGTCCGTCCTCGGTCTCGCCGACGACCCCGGCGACAACCGGTACTGCGGCGCCGGCCACGCCATCGAGCAGGGCGAACAGCTCTGGCCAGTCCTCGGCCGCGAACCCCTCGGCAAAGGGACGACCCTTCAGCTCGCGTCCCAAAAGGGTGCAAATGCGCGTGCCGGCAAGACGCACGATGTGGCGGTCCTTACCGCCAAGCTCGAGGAGAAACACGTCACCCAGCAGCGTGCGGATCGCGCCCGGGTCGAGATCGCTGCGATCCGGCGCACTGCGACCGGCGCGCAGCTGGTCCCAGTAGGCATACAAAGCCTTGGTCGGGGCGTGCTTCATCACGGGTTCCAGGTTCGAGCCGCCCCGTTTCGGAACGGAAGGGCCCGGTGCTTATGCAGACGAGCAGGAGCCGTGCCGCGCGTGTGCGGTGGGCGAAAGCGATGCGATCGGCGCGTTAGGGTTAAGCACCGGTTTCAGCGAGTGCGTACGTCGCGTTTGTTAGCGTGTCGCTCAGCGGTGCGTTCGGTCCCCCAAACGAGCGATGCCGCGAGCCGATCACCAACTCGACTTCTCTGACGGGGAGGCGGGACGTGACGGGGCCCGCGGGCGGGGCTGCCCGCGGGCCATTGTTTTTCAAGAGCGCAGAGTCGTTTGCGCTTCTCGCTCTCCCCGCAAGGATGGGGAGAGGGAACGTAGAGAAGCCTTGCCCGCGCCACGGTCGCGGCCTATGTGTTCGCGTCAACACGGACCCCCGCCGCGTGGCCCGATCTTCCCAGCCGCTCCTGAATGTCCCCACGGTTGTCGCCGCGATCAGCGCGCTCCTCGTGTTCGTGCACGTCGTGCGCGCCGTGGTCAGCGATGAGACGGACCTTCAGATTTTGATGTGGCTCGCCTTTGTCCCGGCACGCTACGACTCCACGCTGCCGATGCGGCTGCCACTCCCGGGAGGAGAGGCAGCGGACGCGTGGACCTTCATCACCTATGCGCTGCTGCATGGCGACTACGTTCACCTGATCGTCAATCTCGTCTGGTTTCTCGCGTTCGGCAGCGCCGTGGCATGGCGCTTCGGGAGCGGGCGGTTCGTCGCGTTTTTCGCGGTGACCGCCGCGGCGGGTGCGCTCGCGCACCTGTTCACTCACTGGGGTGAATTTGCACCGCTGGTGGGTGCGTCGGCGGCGATCTCCGGGGCGATGGCCGCTTCTATGCGGTTTGCGTTCGAGGCAGGAGGGCCGCTGAGCTTCTTGCGCGACGGCACAGCGCGCTCGTATCGCGTCCCCGCCGCGCCGCTCTCGCGCGCGCTGCGAAATCCGCAGGTGCTCGTCTTCCTCGGCGTCTGGTTTCTGATCAATCTCGGGTTCGGCCTCGGTTCGGCGCCCGAGTTGTTCGGCAACGGGACGATCGCATGGGAGGCGCACATCGGCGGTCTGCTCGCCGGCCTGGTGCTGTTCCAGCTGTTCGACCCGGTTGAGGCTCGCGAATAAACGCTTGCGGCGGCGGCCGTTCGGATTCACAATTAGTCGGGCGGGCGCACGGAGGTGAGCCATGACTGTCCGCGCCATCCTTACACTGAAGGGCCGCGACTGCGTCACGATTTCTCCGGACGCAACGCTCGGCGAAGCGGCCCGATTGTTATCGCAAAAACGCATCGGGGCCGTCGTGATAACCGGCGCAGAACGACGCGTCGTGGGTATCCTGTCGGAACGCGACATCGTCCGCGCGGTTGCCGCCGAGGATCGGCGCGCGCTGGAGCAGCCAGTCAGCTCGGCGATGACCAAGGAGGTCGTCACCTGCACGGAAGACGAGACGATCCCGAACCTGATGCAACGCATGACGTCGGGCCGTTTCCGCCACGTGCCGGTGGTGGACCGAGGTCGGCTCGCCGGGATCGTTTCGATCGGCGATGTGGTGAAGCATCGGCTCGCGGAGCTTGAACGGGAGCACGAGGCGCTGCGCGAGTACATCGCGACAGCGTGACCGGGGATCAATAATCAGCGATCAGTAATCGGTAATCAGGAGGCTGATTACTGACTACTGATTACCGTCACCTGAGAGCGTTGACCGCCTCGGTCAGCTCGCCGAGCGCGCGTTCAGTCGCTTCCGCACCGAGGCGGATCGCTTCTTCGGCGCGGTGAAATTCGAACACGCCGATGCCGCCGAGGCGCGGCGCGATCATCACGTCGGGCGGGTCGCCGGCGAGGCGCGAGCGGGCGATGCGGTCCTGGGTGATGTTGAAGGCATCCACCATGACGGATCCGATGCCGCGCGGGCTGGTCGGATCGCGCAGCACTTCCCGGCGCAGGAGCCAGCGCAGCGGGGATCCCTTGCGGTCGTCGACAGTCGGGGCCGCGTCGGGCTCGGGCCCCTGCTCCTGAATGATGGTGCCGCGGCCGAAGGCGTCGGCATTGAGGTTGACCGCGATCACGACGCGGGCGCCGAGCGCACGGGCAGGAGAGACGGGAATCGGATTTACGACGGCGCCATCCATGAGCCAGCGGCCCGCCACCTTCACCGGGCTGAAAATTCCGGGCAAGGCGTAGCTCGCCCGGATCGCTTCGATCAGGCGTCCGCGCGTGAGCCAGATTTCATGGCCGGAGCCGAGTTCGGTCGCGATCGCCGCGAAGCGTGTATCGAGGTCCTCGATATTGAGATCGCCGAAGCTGCGCAGCAAGAGATCGGCGAGCCGATCGCCGCGGATCAGTCCGTTGCCGCCGATGCCGAAATCGAGCAAGCCAAGGAGGCGCCGCTTGGTGATCTGTCGCACCCAGTCCTCAAGCACTTCCAGGCGGCCCGCTGCCCACGCCCCGCCGACGAGCGCGCCAATCGAAGTACCGGCAATGATGTCCGGGACGATGCCGGCCGACTCGAGCGCGCGCATGACGCCGATGTGCGCCCAGCCGCGCGCTGCGCCGCCGCCGAGCGCCAAGCCGATGCGCGGGCCGGGAGTCTGGGGCTCCTGGCGATCGACTGGCGCATTGGATTCCGGGACGGTTTCTTCCCGTTTCCAAAGGCGAAACAGCATGGCAACTCCTCCGACAAGCGACTCTAGATAGGGCACGATCTCCGCCGGAAAAAGACCGTGTTCCTCACTGTTCTTTTCTGCGCGTGATCTTGCCGAAAACCGATTCCCACCCTCGGGTCAAGCCCGAGGGCGGGCTCTTTCGGGATCACGCGCTAATCACAAACAATGACAGAAAAGAGTCACCCGTTAATGAACTCCAAAACGGGCTTTCCGTTCCGCCGGTCCAGGCGGCGGTAGAAGCACGAACGGCGACCGGTGTGACAGGCGACGCCCTTGCCGCCGACCCGCACGCGCAGCAATAGCGCGTCCTGGTCGCAGTCGACACGCAACTCCTCCACGCGAAGGGTATTGTCGCTGGTTTCGCCCTTGCGCCAGAGCGCGCCGCGCGAGCGTGACCAGAACCAGGCCTCGCCCGAGTCGATCGTCCGTGCGAGCGCGTCGGCGTTCATGTGCGCGAGCATGAGCACGGCTCCGTCGCCTGCGTCGATGACAACGCAGGTGATGAGGCCGTGCGCGTCGAAGCGCGGAGTGAATCCGGTTCCGTTCTCGACGGCGTCGGCGTCGCCGGGCGCTGCAAACTGGGTCATTGCGGTCTCCTTGGCGCAAGGCCGCCTCGCTGCGGATATCAGATTTTCGTTGCGGGCGTCCAATGCACTCTCCTACGATCGGCGAAATGAGGCGTCCGCCCGGAGCGGGGAGTGGTGTTGTCATGCGTGGGTCAATTCAAATGCTTGCCGCTGTCGCGTCAATTTTCGCGACTGCCGAGGTGGCGCTGGGTCAAACAGTAGCCGACTCGGCAAAGAAGTGGGGACTGCTCGGCACCTGGTCGGTCGACTGCAGCAAACCGGCGAGCGGAAGCAACTCCTATCTCACGTACACGGCAAGGGAAGGACGAGTTTATCACGAACGAGAGTTCGGCGATCGCAGGGATGCGAATGCGGTGCTATTGGCGAAGATCACGAACGACAACTCGATCGAACTGCTGATCCGCTTCGAAGGTCTTTCGCAGACACGACAATTCGTCATGATGAAGGGAAGCGATGGCCGCATTCGCGCCAAATGGAACAGAAACGTCGATACCGGTGAATACTCGATCAAGGATGGCAAGCTTGTTGGGAGCGGCGCGGAGAGCGTATGGCAGAAGCGGTGCCCGGTGAAGAGATGAAAAACCCCGGGGAGTGCCCGGGGCTTCTCATCTCGACTGAACCAGATCGTCGATTTACGCGCCGTTGCGGCGGACGAGCGTCATAAAGCGCACCTGCTCGGCCGGGTCGTCGCGGAAGATTCCGCTGAACTGCGTGGTGACCGTGGACGTGCCGCACTTCTGCACACCGCGCATCGCCATGCACATATGCTCGGCCTCGACCATCAGCGCGACGCCGCGCGGCTTGAGATTTTCGTCGATCGCAGAGAGCACTTGCGACGTGAGATGCTCCTGCGTCTGCAGGCGGCGCGCGTACATGTCGATCACGCGCGCGATCTTCGACAGTCCCACGACGCGTCCGTTCGGAATGTACGCGAGATGCGCGCGCCCGACGACCGGAAACATGTGGTGTTCGCAGAACGAGTAGAACGAGATGTCGCGCACGAGCACGAGATCGTCGAAGTGACCGATCTCGCCGAAAGTGCGATGCAGTACGTCCTCGGGTCGCTCCTGATAACCGGAGAAAAATTCCTCGTACGCACGAACGAGACGTTCGGGCGTGTCGAGTAAGCCCTCGCGATTCGGATCGTCGCCAATCCAAGCGATGAGCGTGCGGGCGGCGGCCTCCGCCTGGTCGCGCGTCGGCTTTTCGACGCGCTCGGGCTTGGCCACACTATCTACGCGCGGCGGAAACGATTTTACCACGGCATCCATGACGATCCTGAGCTCCCCATTCGACCGCTAGTAAACGGTCGAGTGACTTCGGCGTTCCATTCCATTCGGCGCACGTCCGGGACGAGACGAACGGCCGCAGAAATCCTCGGCAGAGGGAACCCCGACGACTGTCGGAGCCTTCCGCCTGTCCCTAGCGAGCACGAAATCGACTTGGGGATCGCACCCTCTCGACGCCCACCCGCAGGATCGCAAAGCCTGCGTTGACTGATATCTAGTGGCCGATCAAGGCAAAATTCAAGCAGCGTTAACCGCCTACCGCCCGTAGCAAAGAGTCGCTGGCAGCCTTATCTATTGAGCCGGTTTTGCGGGGCAAACTCCCGGCCGGGAGCAAACATGCTCGACGACGTCTACAATCGCCGGATCCTGGAGCTGGCGGCTGATATTCCTAGGATTGGCCGGCTGGCCCACCCGGGTGCCAGCGCTACGGCCCACTCCAAACTGTGCGGTTCGACGGTCACGGTCGATCTGGAGATGGAAGGGGATACCGTCACCGATTTTGCACACGAGGTGAAAGCCTGTGCGCTCGGCCAGGCGTCCTCGTCGATCATGGCCCGTAACGTGATCGGATCGAAGGCGGACGAGTTGCGCGATATCCGGATGCAGATGCGGCGCATGCTGAAGGAGAAGGGGTCGCCCCCGGGGGGCAAGTGGACCGATCTCGCCGTACTCGAGCCGGTGCGCGACTATCAGGCACGGCACGCGTCCACGATGTTGACGTTTGACGCGGTGGTCGCGGCGATAGATCAGATCGAGGCCAGGCGCAGCGGACGGGCGGCCGAGTAAGCGGTGCGGTCGGGTGAAGCACCGGGCCAAAGCTCCCAGCCCCGTTCGTCCCCGCGAAAGCGGGGACCCAGCGCTGGATTCCCGCTCTGCCGCGCCGACGAGCCCGGTGCAGGGCGAGTGTCCGGCGCGGCCTCTATTAAGTGGCCGCGCTGGCCGCTCGCTCCGCTCGCCAGCGCGGCGCGGGAATGAGCGGACTGCAAACGACTCGGCAAACGCGCTTTTGGCCGCTGCGGCAAAAGGCCCGCGACTCGCCGGTCGCGGTCTCATCCAAGTTTACCGCTACACGCTCTCGGCATTGATCGGCCGAACGTGCAGGCATCTTCCGAGCTGCTCCGAGTACGCGGACGAGGCACTCGACCGATTCGGACTCTGGGCCGGCGGCTGGATGACGCTCGCGCGCGTCTGTCGCTGTCATCCGTGGGGAACGTCTGGACTGGATTTCGTGCCGGCGCGCTTGCCGCCGCACTCGCATTGGTACCTGCCATGGCGCTATGGCCGATGGCGGGGAGTAGAAGAACGCGCCGGCGGCGCGAGGCGGGGCCGCCGGCGCGTCCGGGCACCCTAGCGGTACTGACTCGCCAACAACTCGAGCCGCTGAGGCGCTTCCCTGGATCCGTATTGTTTAGCCTTCTCGTACCAATCGCGCGCGACGGCGACGTCGGGCGAGGAGCCGTAGACGCCGAGACGCTTGAGCACCATCGGGTCGTAGGTGGTGGCGAGCGTGAAGGCCGCGCGCGCGTCACGTGCTTCGGCCGCACGGCGCAGCAGGAGCCGCGCGCTCGCGATGTCGCCGGTGTTCAGCAGCTCTTCGCCGCGCTTTACCATCATGGCGATTTCCTGCGCGTCGAGGTTGCGGGCTCCAACGGGCGGCTGCGCGGGAGGCGTTGCCGACCGCGGTGACTGGGCCTGCTGCTGCGGTGATTGGGCAGGCTGCTGCGGTGCGGCGGCTTGCGCCGACCACTCGAGACGCATCGTCTGGCGATCGGCGACGGTACCGTCGGCGAGCTGAAGTGCGACGGTGTATTCCATCACGCCGGTGAAGCCAGCGGGCGGGCGCAGGAAGGCGGTGGCGAGCTCGGAGGCCGGCAGGACCCAGCCGGTCGAACCCCACGGCTTGCCTTTGCTGAGGGTGGTGCCCTGCGCCAGCCCACTGATCACGCCCGTCGCACCTTCACGCGGCGACTCGACCGTGACTCCGAGCAGGATTTCCTCGTTGTTCTCCGCGCTCGCTCCTTTGACGACGAGCCGCGGTTTGGCCTGTTCGGCCGGCTTCGGTGTGGTTGTCTCCCCACCGGAATTCGACGTCTCCTCCGGCGCGACCAGTGCGGCGATACGCGTGCCCTGGTTCGTCACGCCTTCCTGCCATTCCTTGGGTAGCGGCAACCCGCCGGTCGCGTAGAGCGCGATCAGCGAGGATGAGGCGACGAGCGCGGCGAACGTGCCAACGGTCCAGCGCAGCCCGCCGTGGCGCCGGCGCAGCAGCGGAGGCGGAGGCGGGACGTAGTTGGGCGAACGCTGCCGCCGCGTACGGAAATGCTCGGACGTGATGATCTCTTCGAGGCGATCGAGATCGTGCTGCGTCATCGCCTCGCGTTGCTGCTCTTCAGTTTCGGCGACCCAAACCGGATCGAATTCTTCCGCGCGCAGGGGAGGCGCGTCAGGTGCGACCGGCGGGTTCTCTTCCCAGGCCACTTCGCCGGATTGGGCTTGCGGCTCTTCGGAGCGATATGACTCTTCGCGACGGTTTGGCTCTTCGTGACGGTAGCCGTGATGCGGAAACATCGGTGCCTCCCTTAGCCTGAACGGATCGAGTTCGAGGATCAGCCTGGTGGCTCCCGGGCTATCGTCGTTCGCGCGCTTGCCTCCACTTCAGGAATTCTTCGAAAAGCTGCTCGCGTTGCTCGGGCGCGAACGCCTGAGCACGACCTCGTTGGGCGCCGAGATACTCCTCGAACTGCTTGCGCTCGGCGTCCGTTTTGGGTTGGAGGTTTTTCTGGATCCACTCCTCCGCGGCGTCATGGCGCTTCCAGCCGGGTACGACCGCGGTGAGGTTGGCCTCTTTCCATTTCGGATGGCGCGGCGGCTTCTGGAAATCCGCAATCCGCGGGAAGAAGGCTTCCACGAAGCGCGAGATGCGCTGATAGCGATCGGTGTCCTTGGCCCAGTTGTAGGCGATGAGCACGCACACGACCGCGACCGTATCGACCGTCTGTCCTTTTTCGATCAGATCGGGATAGTCCTCGTGCGTGAGGACAGCCGGGAAGAAGTCGTCCTGGAGCGGCTTTGAATATGGGACAGGCAGGAGCTTGAAGCCATTGGCGGCCTTGAGCGTGCGCGTCGAGCCCGTGGGCTTGCCGGCGATCAGGAGGCTCGCGGCGATCTCGCCGCGCTTCATCGCCTCGAACGCATCGGCTTGGCCCATGTTCACCTGGATGGCCTTGATATTCAGGCGCTCAAAGATTTCCACCGACGAGAGGTGCGAGCCACTGCCAACGTCACTGAAATTCACCTTCTTGCCGGCGAGCTGCTCGATCGAGTTGATGCCGCTGTCAGCGCGCACGGCCACGTGCATTTCTTCATTGTTGAGCTTGGTGATGTAGACGATCTTGTCGTCGATCGGCCCAATCTCGTTGGTGCGCTTGTAGCGGTTCAGCAGCACCGACTGGGTGATGCCGAGATCGATGCCCTTGAGGAACCGCACGTCGCGGATGTTGCCGCCGCCGCCCGCGCCAATGATCGGCAGAACGCGGACGCCCTTCTTTTCGTCGTCGAGCACGGCCGCCATATCGTACGCGAGGCGGAGGTACGTGCCGTTGATATTGCCCGAGATGATCCCGATCGTATCCTTGTTGACCTGGTAGCCCAGGTTGTTGGCGACCTGACCATCAGCACGGGTGTGCTTGAGGGGCCTGGAGTCCTGAGCGCTGGCGGGGATCGAAATAAGGCAGGCAACACAAACAATTACGGCCGACGCCACTTTTGCACGCATACGCACGACGGCAGGTCGAGGCATGGTGCCCCAACAAGAAGCCGCTCCCTGACTGGCAACAGTCCCATTTGCCCCGAAGACCGTCGCGTCACCCCGCTAGCCTGTTCCGGCTCTTTTCGGCCGGTACGAGGTTCTTTCTCGTTCTTGTTCCATCGCGAATCTTCTCAGCAATTGTGACGCTAGTTCGCAACGATTGTGGCGCTCGCGGGGTATTGTTTGGCGCGAGAAATTTGGCGCGTGTTTTTTCGCCCGCGATTTGGGCGAAGCTCTCGGGCGGTAAGATCGAACTTCCTTTTTAGGAATTTCGGCCCCGGCTCAGCGCAAATGACTCCGCTCGCACTGTCGTCGCATTGTCATCAAGGCTGCTTCCAGGTCCGTCGATGGAGAGCTTCACCGAGTTCGAGCGCTCGGCCCGAGGCGTCGCAACCAGTAGCGCCAAGATGGCGTGTTCTCGGGGGTTCCTGAGCGGCGGTTGCGTCAACATCCGGCACTGCTATATCCGTGGGCAGCGCACGTACATCGGCGCGTATCCACGCTTACCTGCATTCGTAGGCAGCGAGTGAGCAACAGGAGTGAATGATGGTCGCGCTGACCTTTCCCGACGGCGCATGCCGGGACTATCCAGACAACATCACTGGCGTCGAAGTGGCGAAGGGGATCTCGCCTTCGCTTGCAAAGCGTACCGTTGCGATGACGCTGGACGGGACGCTCGCCGACCTTACCGACAAGATTTCTCGCGACGCCAAGATCGAATTCATCTCGCGCGAAGACCCGCGTGCGCTGGAGTTGATCCGGCATGACGCCGCGCACGTGATGGCGGAAGCAGTGCAGATGCTTTGGCCGGGCACGCAGGTGACGATCGGGCCGGTGATCGAGAACGGCTTCTATTACGACTTTTTCCGCAATGAGCCGTTCACGCCGGAGGATCTCCCGGCAATCGAGAAGAAGATGCGCGAGATCATCGCGCGTGACAAACCCTTCACCAAGGAAGTGTGGTCGCGCGAGCAGGCGAAACGCGTCTTCCGCGAGAAAGGCGAGACGTTCAAGGTCGAGCTCGTGGACGCGATCCCGTCGGGCGAAGAGCTGAAGATCTACAAGCAGGGCGACTGGTTTGACCTTTGCCGCGGGCCGCACATGACGTCGACGGGCAAGGTCGGCAACGCGTTCAAGCTGATGAAGGTCGCGGGCGCTTATTGGCGCGGGGATTCGAAGAACCCGATGCTCACGCGCATCTACGGCACGGCATGGGCGAAACAGCAAGAGCTCGACACCTACATCCACCAGCTCGAAGAAGCAGAGAAGCGCGATCATCGGCGGCTCGGCCGCGAGCTCGATCTGTTTCACTTCCAGGAGGAGGGCCCGGGCGTCGTGTTCTGGCACGCCAAGGGCTGGTCGCTGTTCCAGTCGATCATCGCCTACATGCGCCGACGCCTCGCAGGCGAGTACGACGAGGTGAACGCACCGCAGCTGCTCGACAAGTCGCTGTGGGAGACGTCAGGGCATTGGGGCTGGTACCGCGAGAGCATGTTCGCTGCGCAATCGGCGGGCGATGAGGCGGAAGACAAGCGTTGGTTCGCGCTCAAACCGATGAACTGTCCGGGCCACGTGCAGATTTTCAAGCACGGGCTGAAGAGCTACCGCGACCTGCCTATTCGCCTGGCCGAATTCGGCGTCGTGCACCGCTACGAACCTTCCGGCGCAATGCATGGGTTGCTGCGCGTGCGCGGTTTCACGCAGGACGACGCACATATTTTCTGTACCGAGGACCAGCTCGCCGAGGAATGCCTGAAGATCAACGACCTGATCCTGTCCGTCTACGCGGATTTCGGATTCGAGCAGGATATCCTGATCAAGCTCGCGACCCGGCCTGAGAAGCGCGTCGGCACGGATGCGATGTGGGACCACGCAGAAGATGTGTTGCGCAGTGTGCTGGACAAGATCGCGGCGCGATCCGGCAACCGCATCAAGACCGGCATTAATCCCGGGGAAGGTACCTTCTACGGGCCGAAGTTCGAATACGTGCTGCGCGATGCGATCGGCCGCGACTGGCAGTGCGGCACCACCCAGGTGGACTTCAACCTGCCGGAGCGCTTTGGCGCGTTCTATATCGATGCAGACGGGGAGAAGAAGCAGCCAGTTATGGTGCATCGCGCGATCTGCGGCTCGCTCGAGCGCTTCACCGGCATCCTGATCGAGCACCACGCCGGGCATTTCCCGCTCTGGCTCGCGCCGAAGCAAGCGGTCGTCGCTACCATCACCTCGGACGCGGATGCCTACGCCGGGGATGTCGTCGCGGCGGCGAAGAAGGCTGGCCTCCGCGTCGAGGCGGACGTTCGCAACGAAAAGATCAACTACAAGGTCCGCGAACACTCGGTCACAAAAATCCCAGTGCTGCTCGTGGTCGGCAAGAAGGAAGCGGCCGAGCGGACGGTTTCGATCCGGCGGCTCGGCAGTGAAAAGCAGAGCGTGATGCCACTTGATGCAGCGCTTGCTGCGTTGGCGGCGGAAGGCACGCCGCCCGATGTGAGGCGTGCGCTCGAGGTGGGGTAGAGACGGCAGTGTCAGCAACCGAGTTCAATCTGGTCACGAACTGGACGCTGGATGCGCCGCGCGAAGCGGTGTGGGCCGAATTGACCAAGCCTGAAGACTGGCCGGCCTGGTGGCGCGCGGTGGCTCGGGTCGAATTGCTGGAGCCGGGCGATAAGCATGGCGTCGGCGCGCTACGCCGCATGACCTGGCGCACGGCACTGCCCTATTCGCTCACCTTCGACATGCGCACGGTGCGGGTAGAGCCCATGACCGTGATCGAGGGCCGCGCCGAGGGCGAACTCACCGGTGTCGGCCGCTGGACCGTCGATGGTGACCGGGACAAGACGCACGTGCGCTACGACTGGCGGGTGGAAGTGACCCAGCCCTGGATGCGCTTCGTCGCACCGATCGCGCGGCCGGTGTTCGCCTGGAACCACGGCGTCGTGATGGGCTGGGGCGGGGAAGGGCTCGCATGCAAGCTTGCAACGCGCAGTACGTGATACGCGCTGTCGGCGATCGCTGGCTATCGCCGTCTATCGCCGTCAATCCAACGGCGATGTCAGCCACGCCGGCGAGTTCGTCTTGACGGAGGTGTTGGTCTTGGTCGGAGGGGTCTTGTTCTTGGTCGTCGCCTTGGCATAGGTGTTCGCTTCGCCCGCCTTGTCCTCCACCGCTTTTTGTTTGACCGTAAACGCATCGATCTTCGTAGTTCTAGTTGACCCGTCCATCGATGCTTCGAAGTTCTTAGGAAGGAACGTTCGCTGTTCTGTGGATTTGGCGTAGCCTTCCGTGTCCGATTTTCTGCCGCGGGTCAGGCGATGGGTCTTGTCGAATGACCGAATAGTCACTGGGGACTCATTGGCCGCGCCGAGGGTGGGTTCGCTCGTGGTTCCCAGTTTTGTCTTCTTGCTTGTATCAACAATGACATCGGGCGTCGCATTCGTATTCATTTTTGGGTCGGTATGCGGGGCCGGTCCGACGAATGTCCGGGAGGGCACGTTGAATCCGGGAGTGACACCGGTATTTGGAGTCAAGCCAGTGTTCGGCGCGGCGTTGCCCGGCAAGAGTGAGGTCGACGGAAGATTCAGATCGAACCCCGCGCCGCCCATCGGCTTCGGAGCTGTCGTCGGCGCCTGAGCGGCGGCAGGGTTTCCGAGCATTGCGACGAGCGCGAGAACGACGTACGCGCGATGCATGGGCTCCCTCCAAGAGCGAGTCCCGGAGCAATTGTGACGAGCATCGCGTCCCGAGTAAAGTGACGCATGGCGTCGATTGCAGTGGGGAAATCGATCTTTCTCGCCGGCGCGAGCGGCGTGATCGGACGGCGGCTCGTGCCGCTGCTCATCGAAGCCGGGCATCGGGTGACCGGGGCTACACGCTCGTCCGAGCGAGCCGAGGTCTTGCGTCATGCCGGCGTCAAGCCTGTGATGGTCGATGTGTTCGATGTAATGGCTCTGAAATCCGCCGTCGCGGACGTGGCGCCGGACGTCGTTATCCATCAACTCACGGATCTCGCGTTGTTCTCGGATGCGGCAACGCGTGCCGAGGCACTCGAACGAAACGCGCAGATTCGGGTGCAGGGCACGGCGAACCTCGTCGCCGCGGCGCTAATGGCGGGCGCAAGGCGGCTGATCGCGCAGAGCATCTCGTTCGTATACGCGCCGGGTATGGAGCCGCACCGCGAGAGTGATCCTCTCAACGAAGCCGATCCGCGCTTCAAGCGATCGGTTGAAGGCGTCGTTGCACTCGAGCGCGAGGTGACAACGACGCCCGGGATCGAGGGGGTCGTGCTGCGATACGGCTGGTTCTACGGGCCGGGCACCGGCGTCGAGAAGCCTTGGGCACGCGGCTCGGTGCACGTGGACGCGGCAGCGCACGCGGCGCTGCTCGCGGTCGATCGCGGCCAGCCAGGCATCTACAACATCGCCGAGGACGACGGTGCGGTGACCATCGACAAGGCGCGGGCGGAGCTTGGGTTTGATCCGGAGTTTCGGCGGGCGCCAAGCTAGGTCGTGAAGTTGGACAATTCCCTGGGATGTATCGCGCGCGTTTTGCGCTAGCGCGCGAGCACTTCGATCTCGCGATCGCGGCCGGACTGCACGCGGAACGTCGATTGATACGTCTTGCCGTCGTGGCGCGCGACGGCAAGATAATCGCCTTCGGCGAGCACCACGCTCGGGAAGGCGCCGATCGACTCCTTGATCGAGTCGCCGCCCGGCGTCAGCACCGACCACTGCGTGTTCGCGATCGCCTCGCCGCCGGCGGCGTTGACGAGCTTGAGCGTGATCTGCGCCGCGCGATGATGAACGGTCGCGTCGGTCAACCGGCCGGGCTCGATGCGCACGTCGGCCTGGATCATCGCGTTGCCTTCGCCGTAGATCGACTGGACGTAATAGGTGCCGGCGGGCAGGAGCACGAGATCGCCTGCGTTGGCGCTGCGCACGACGGGAGGCCGCTCGGCGCGCCCTCCAGTGGGGGTGCCCGAGCCTGAACGCTGCAGAAAGCTTCCCTCGTAGATTTCGAAGCGCAGCCGCTGCGGCGGGATGACTGCGTCGCCGACGCGCCCCTGGAGACGCAAGCCGCCGCCTGGGACGATCACGGTCTCGCGGCGCGCCTCGTCCTTGAGCTTCACACGCTGCGTGGCGGCGGCGAGTCCGTAGGCCGCGTGCACGACGTAGTCGCCGGGCGCGAGCGCGAACACTGGAAATGCGTCGGTGGCCTCACCTGCGAGTATAAGCGGACCGCTCGGCTCGTTTTTCGCCAGGAACACCCGCCACTGCATGCCACGCGGGATGAATGGGCCGCCTTCGCTGAAGCGCGCGGCAAGCGCGAGCGCGACCTTGCCTGCGGGAACCGCGGGTACGCTTTGATGCGGATCGCGTTGCGCGCCGGGGGCGGGTCGCGGCGAAGGCTGCGCGGGCGGGGAGGGAGGCGGCGAAAAAACCTGGCCGGGCTGGCCGGTGAAGGGTGCCGTCTGCGCGAGAAGTGCGCCCGACCCGAAAGAGAGCAGCGCTGTGCCGGCCGCGAGCACGGCGAGGCGGATTGACCCGCTGATCGCGAACCAGCCGATGACGCGATGCATGCCGTCTTTTCGCGCTTCGACCGGGCGAAAGCAAGACCGGGCGTTGGCGCGTGCCGGACCCCATGCTAGGGCCGTGCCGCCGTCTCAACCGAGCCATTCATGCCAGAAGCCATTGATCTTCTGAAGACACGCCGCTCCCCGCGCATACCGGATCTCGCAGAACCAGGCCCGAACGACGCGGAGCTTGAGACGCTGCTGACCGTCGCGTCGCGTGTGCCGGATCACGGCAAGCTCGCGCCCTGGCGCTTTCTCGTGCTGCGCAAGGAGGGACGCGCGCCCCTCGCAGAAGCGCTCGCGCGTTGTTTCCGAGCGGATCATCCGGAGGCGACTCCGGATCAGATCGAGAAGGAATGTGCACGCTACAGGGACACGCCCCTTATCATTGGCGTGATTTCGCGTGCTGGTCCGCACGTGAAGATTCCCGAGTGGGAGCAGATCCTGTCCGCGGGCGCCGCATGCATGAACCTTGTCAACGCCGCCCACGCACTCGGCTACGGTGCGAACTGGGTGACGGGCTGGGCGGCCTATGACCGGAGCTGCCTCGACCTGCTTGGCGTCGCGCAAAACGAACGCGTCGCGGGCTTCGTGCATATCGGCAAGCCGATCGCCGCGGTCGAGGACCGGCCGCGGCCCAAGCTCGAAGACATCGTGAGCAAACTCTAGGCGACGCCCGCGGCCTTCGCCTGCGCGAGCAGGCGTTCCGCGCGCACGAGGTGCGGGCGGTCGAGCATTGCGCCTTCGAGGCCGACGACGCCCGCGCCCGGCTTTGCTGCGAACGCGGCCACCACGGCCTTTGCGTGTGCGATCGCTTCCGGGGTCGGCGTGAACACCGCGTTGATCACCGGCACCTGCGCGGGATGAATCGCGAGCTTCGCGGCAAAACCGTCGCGGCGCGCGTCCATGGCCTCGGCGCGCAGGCCGTCGAGGTCGCGGTAGTTGGTGTAGACAGTATCGATCGGCAGGACTTCCGCCGCGTGCGCCGCGAATAGACAGAGCGCTCGCACGACGCGATAAGGCTCGGTGTACTCGCCGGTCGGCAGCCGGTTGCTCTCTGCGCTCACGGCAGCGGACAAGTCCTCTCCGGCCCAGCAGAGTCCCTCAAGCCGTCTGGTCGCGCCACGATAGCCGCCGAGCGCGAAGATCGAGCCGGGCGTTTCGGTCGCGAGCGCGATCACACGCGTGCAGTCGTCGGGGAGTCCAACGATCGCCTCGCGGGCGGCGAGCTTGGCGTCGAGCAGAACGGCATCGGCAGCGGCCGTGCATTTCGGCAGCATCACGCCGTCGGGCGCGCCGGGTAGCACCTCGTCGAGATCACCATCGAGCAAACCGGTGTCGAGTGCATTCACGCGCACGTAAAGGAGCGGCCGTGGTTTGCTGCCGCGTGCAGTCGTGAGAAAATCGCGCACGATTTTGCGGGCGCCGGCTTTCGCGTCGGCCGCGACGGAGTCCTCGAGGTCCAGCACGAGCGCATCCGCGCCCGCGCTCATCGATTTTTCAAGCTTCTTCGGGCTGTCGCCGGGAACGAACAGCAGCGAGCGCATCACGCGGGCCGCTTCTTCATGAACGCCTGGCGCTTGCACTCGGCAACGAGCGTGCCGTCCTGCTTGAACGCGCGGTGAAGGAATTCGACGATGCCGGCGTCCGGCCGCGAGCGCGACTCGCGCTTGCCGATCACTTCGGTCGAGGCGTGCACCGTGTCGCCCTCGAACAGCGGATTGGGGAATTTCACCTCGACCATGCCGAGATTGGCGATCGTTGTGCCAACGGTGAGATCACTCACCGACATCCCGATCATCAGCCCGAGCGTGAACAGCGAGTTCATGAGCGGCTTGCCCCACTCGGTTTCGGTTTCGCAGAAGTGGCGGTCGATGTGCAGCGGCTGCGGGTTGAGCGTCATGTTTGAGAACAGCATGTTGTCCATCTCGGTGACGGTGCGGCGCAGCCGGTGCTCGTATACCCGGCCGGGCTCGAAGTCCTCGAAATACATGCCGCCCCTCGGGTGGCGTGCAGGCTCGGCAGGCATCGTCTTCCTCCTTCGCAGCGCGTCGTCTTAAGCATTCATTTACCATAGAAGCCCAAGGCTCTCGCCAGTCGGTCCGCCGGTCACGAATCACGGCGGGCCCGGGGAAGGAGCCATGCTCCTCGACGCCATTGCCGGCTCCGGCGATCGCGTCACCACGGCGATCCGGTCGGCGAGCCGGACCACCGGGGCGACGTTCGACTATCTGTTGCGGACCGCGATTCGCGAATCCTCGCTCGATCCCGGTGCGGCGGCGAAGACGTCCTCTGCGCGCGGTCTCTATCAATTCATCGAGTCGACGTGGCTCACCATGCTGAAAGAGGAGGGACCAAAGTACGGTCTCGGCGGCTACGCCGCATCCATCGAAGAGGGAGCAGGCGGCCAATACCTCGTGCGCGATCCCGTCGCGCGCGCACATATCCTCAAGCTGCGCGAGGATCCGGAGATTTCCGCCGTGATGGCGGGAGCGCTTGCGAAGCGCAACGCGGAAGACCTGTCGCGCACGCTCGGACGCAAGCCGACCGCCGGCGAACTCTACCTCGCACATTTCCTGGGTGCGGCGGGCGCGAAGCGTCTGATCTCGCTCCAGCGCAGCAATCCCGGCGCGTCGGCGGTTGCGGCATTCCCGGAAGCGGCGCGCGCGAACAAGTCTGTCTTCTATGGAAGCGACGGAAAGGCGCGCAGCGCGGCCGATGTGCTCGCGATGCTTACCCAGCATCACCAGAACGCCCCGCCGCTACTCGTACAACCGGCAACGGCATTCGCGGAGCTGCGTCCGACGTTGCCGGCCGATCCGATGCCGAAGCCGGGAAAGGTCGCAGTCGTCCCGAAAGTCATTTTCGAGCATCCGATCAATCCCGGTCGTTCGGCGTTCGCGGCCGAGGATGGTCCGGCGTTCCAGGCGCTGTTCCGCGACGGCGCGGGTTCGCGCGAGCCGCTTTCGTCCGCGGTGCGGCAGATCTGGGGCTCCGAGAGGCTGCCGCGGCGTCTCGCCTCGACCGTGCCCGATACGGCGCTCAGTCCGCCCGGTGGAGTGGGCGGCCCCCTCAACCTGCTCGAGCATATGAAGCCTTCGGTCGCTCAAGGTGGGCGCCGCAAGCTCTGAACGCCCGGCGCATTCAGCTCCTTAACGAATGCCAAACAATCAGGGTGAACGCTTTCTTAAGCGTCGGCGCGTGATGATCGGATTCGCGCAGGATCGAGTGTGTGCATGATCGTCCGCCAATTTCTCTGCTGGGTCCAAACGGCTCCCCCCGGCGATCGCGCCGAAGCGACCAGCGCGCTTGCGCGAGCCTACCTCTATTCAGACCTGTCCGGCGAAGACCGGCTTGCGGCCGAAGCGGCGATGATCACGTTGCTCGACGATCCTTCGCCGCTCGTTCGCCGCGCACTTGCCGACGCCCTCGCAAGTTCGCCCGAGGCGCCGCATGGCGTGATCATCGGTCTCGCGCACGACCAACCCGAAATCGCGACGACGGTTATCGGGCGCTCGCCTATCCTATGTGATGCGGAGCTGCTTGAGCTCGCGGCGGGAATCGGAAGTGGCGTGCAGAGCGCGGTCGCCAGTCGCCAACCCGTGTCGCGCGCGCTTGCCGGTGCACTCGCCGAGGTCGCGGGCGCAGCAGCCTGTCTTGTTCTGATCGAAAACCCGCACGCCGAGCTCTCGCCGAGCGCGCTGGCGCGCATCGCTGTGCGGCACGGGCGCCTGGCTGTGATCCGTGAAGCGCTTCTGCCGCGCGAAGACCTGCCGGCCGAAACGCGCCAGGCGCTGATCGCGAGACTCTCCGAAACGCTCGCATGGTTCGTCACCGATCGCGACTGGATTTCCGAGGACCGCGCACAGCGCGTCGTGCGCGAGGCGTGCGATCGCGCAACGGTGGCGATCGCCTGCGGCACGGAAGCGGATGAGGTTACGTCTCTCGTGCAGCATCTCGTTGCGAGCGGGCAACTCACCGGAAACCTCATGTTGCGGGCGCTCCTGTGCGGGAACATGCAGTTCCTGATCGAGGCGTTCGCGGAGCTGTCGGGGATCCGGCCGGAACGCGTCGCTGCGATCCTGTCCGATCGCAACGCGCACGGCTTCCGCGCGCTCTATGAGCGTGCCGGCCTGCCGCCGGCAGCCTTCGGCGCGTTCCGCGTGGCAATCGAGGTGATGAACGAGACGGGATTCGTCGGCGATGCATATGGCGCGGCGACCCTCAAGCGCCGGATGATCGAGCGCGTGCTGACCCGCTATGAGTCCATTGCCGAAGGCGAACTCGATCACCTGCTCGCGATGCTTAAGCGATTTGCCGCGGAAGCCGCGCGCGAAGAAGCGCGCTACTACACGGCCGACCTCGTGGCCGCGGCCTAGACGGAGATGCCCTTTTCGCGGCCCGGATAATCGACTTGGGCAAAGGCGTCGCCGGCGATCTCCGCATAAGCCTCCTTGAGCTCAGCGGCGAGAAACTTCTCGACCAGGATCGCGAGTTGTTCGGCAACTTCGGCTCCGGCTCCGCCAATCACGTCGCGTCGGCTCTCTCGGAACGCCGCGCGGATCGCTTCGACGTGGCGGTCAACAAGTGCCATTGGGCAGCGCTTCGGGTCAGGCAAATGATCGAGCAGCCGGCACAGGCTGCCGGCGATCCGGCCGGCCAGAGGATACCCGAGAGTCGCGGCGTCGCCTTTGACGTCATGGCTGGCGAGAAACAGGACCTTGAGCGTCGGAACCGATGCTCCCGCGTGATGCACGGCTTGGCGCGCCGCTTCGAGACGATCGCACTCGGAAGCCATCCAGCCGGTGAACTCGTCCTTGAGGGCGGCGAGTGCCGCCTCGGCCTTCTCGATCGCGTCCATGGCGATCTCGCCCGGCTCGGACGTGTGGATGACCGCGTTCTTGAGCCGGTGCGGCGGAACGATGACCGAATGGTCCTCGTAATGAGTCTCTTCGGTGGGCGCCGGATTGGGTTTTGACATTGTTGTTGCTGGCCCTCAGCTTGCCGATCCGCCTGCGGCGGCCTGGTCGGCCGGCGGCGCCGGCTGGACTGCCGGAGCCGGTGTTGCCTCGCCGCGCGGTTTCAGACGGCTGTCGAGCGGGGTCACAGGGATGACCTTCGCGCCATCCGCTCCCTTGCGTCGCTCGGGGCCGGCGTAGTTGGAGATCACGTTGCGCCGGCGGTCCGGCCCAAAATAGGTCTTCGTCTGCAGGAACGGGCGCGGGTTGAGCACCACGCTCAGGACGCGCTCGTAAAGCGACTTGGCGGCGATGGGCTTGGCGAGAAACTCGGTGACGCCCGCGTCGCGCGCTTCCATCACGCGGCGTTTCTCGGAGTGGCCGCTCAACATGATGATGGGCACGAACGGATTGGCGTTGCCGCCGGGCTGGCGGATGGTCTTGGTCAACTCGATGCCGTCGAAGATCGGCATCGCCCAATCGGTGATCAGAATATCCGGGTTGTGGCCGGTGAAACCTTCGAGACCGGAGGCGCCATCCTCGGCTTCATAGATCTCGCGCGAGCCGAAGCCGTGGAGCAATTGACGCACGATGCGGCGCATATGCGCGTTGTCATCGACTACGAGAAAACGCAGACGGTGAAAGTCGATACGAATCATGACGACGCTACGACGGCAACGTGGCCGGCCCCGGGATAGGGCCCCCTATTAGGGGGAGTTAGGCTTAAGAATTCGTTGAAGGGGCGTCCGGAGGGCTCAGTAACCGAACTGCTCCGCGAGAATTCGCTCGTCGAGGCTGTGACCGGGGTCGAACAGCATGATCCGGGACGTCGAGGTGTCCATGTGGACGGTCACGCGTACCACCGAGCGCACCTCGAAATGGTCGGCGACGGCGTTGACCGGCCGCTTGTCCGCCTCGAGGACAGTGATCTCGATGCGCGCCCGGTCGGGGAGGAGGGCGCCGCGCCAGCGCCGCGGCCGGAAGGCGCTCATCGGGGTCAGCGCGAGGAGCGGGGCGGTGAGCGGGAGGATCGGCCCGTGCGCCGAGAGGTTGTAGGCGGTCGATCCTGCCGGCGTCGCGACAAGGACTCCGTCACTGACCAGCTCGGCAAGGCGGACCTTGCCGTCGATGGCGATGCGAAGCTTTGCGGCCTGATATGACTGGCGCAGGAGCGAGACCTCGTTGAACGCCGGAGCGCTGTGCGTCTTTTTGGCGACATCGGTCGCTTCCATGATCAGGGGATGGATCACGACGCGTTCGGCGGATGCGATGCGCTCCTTCAGCTTGTCGACGCCAAACTCGTTCATCAGGAAGCCGACCGAGCCGCGGTTCATGCCATAGATCGGCGTGTTGCCGTTCTTCAGTCCATGCAGCGTCTGGAGCATGAAGCCGTCGCCGCCGAGAGCGACGACCACGTCGGCCCTGTCGACCTCGGCGCCACCGTAGCGCGCTGCAAGTTCGCGGCGCGCGGCTTCCGCTTCCTCATGCGCGCTCGCGACGAAGGCGATCTTGTCGTAGCGTGTGGCTGCCTTGTTCATCGGAAATCCGGCAGGCGAGCCGGGCCAAAAGGAGCGAAGCGATGGATGCGCCGGCCTTCGTCTATACGACCTATCCTTCGCTTGTCGAGGCGGAGAAGGCGGGGCGGTCCCTGGTCGAGGCCGGACTTGCTGCCTGCGTTAACATCGTGCCGGAAATGGTCTCGATTTTCCGCTGGAAAGGCCAGGTGGAACGCGGCGGCGAGGTAATCATGATCATCAAGACCCGGGCGTCACTGCAAAACCGGGTTGCGGTAGCGGTGCGCGAGACGCATCCGTTTTCGACGCCGGCGATTGTGTTCCTGCCGACGGGCGGCGGCGACAAGGATTACATCGGCTGGATCATGGAAGAGACGGCCGGCGCGAAATAGAGAGCGAAGGAGGCCGGCCGCGTGTGGCCGACCTCCTGCGCGGTCAGTTCGCGCCGAGGCGCGTTTTGATGCCGGCGTATGCGGCAAATCCCGGGGCACGATAGGAGAAGACGTTCTGGTAGTCCGCGTCGAAAATGTTTTCGGCGCGCACGAACAAGGTGGTCGTTGGGGTCACATCGTAGGAGATGATACCGCCGACAACGTTGTAAGCGGCGAGCGTGACAGGGACGACGGGAAACTTGAACCAGGTGTCCGGCATCGCGCCGTTGTAGATGACGTTCATGGTCGCGCGTCCGCGGCCGTTCGCGAACGTCGCCGTCACCGAGCCAGAGGCCGAATGGCGCGGTCGGCGGATCTCGGGCGTTCCGTCGGCGAGGCGCGCATCTGTGTAGGTGTAGGCCGCCGCGAAGGTGAGCCAATCGACGGGAATGAGTTTGATGGTGGCCTCGACGCCACGGCGTGGACTGATCCCGGGAACGTTCATCGGCGTCGTGGGGAAGCCGACGAGCACGATCTTGTCCTCGAAATCAGACGCGAAATAGGTGACGTCGGTCACGACGCGGCCGTTCAGGTGCGCCTGCTCGATGCCGACATCCCAGCCAAGCGAGCGCTCTGGTTTCAGCGCCGGATTGCCGATGAAGGAGCCGGTGAAAAAACCGAACTGCTCGATGAATGTGGGATTGGTGATGCCGGTTCCGATGCTCGCATGCAGGCGCGCGGCCATCGGCAGATGCTGGGAAAGCGTACCGCGCCAGGTGAATGCGTTCTCGAAGCCACTGTTCCAATCGTGACGGGCGGCGCCTGTGAGCGTCGTGCCGGAGGCCAGGTCCACGCTGTACTCGCCGGCAATCCCCGTACGGGTGCGCTCGGCCCCGTTTGCCCAGAAGGCAGCTGCGTCCGGATCAAATGCGAATGACGCGGAGTCGATCGTCAGGAAATCCATCTGACGGTCGGCAGCAAAGGTCAGCATGTGGCGCTCGCCGCCGAGCACCTGGCTCTCGCCGCGCAGCGTCGATTTGTACTCGAGCTGGTCGCGGTGCCCTTGTGAACGGAAGAAGCCGAAGATCGTGTCGTCGTCGTTGCGACGTTCCTCATAGCGGCCCGCGGAGACCCGCTGGACGAGGGCGCCGCCGAACAACGACAACGTCGCCGCGACGCGCGCGGTGAGGCCGTCGAAGCGGTTGAAGTCGGGCGAGGAATCAAACGCCAGTCCCTCGAACGGGCCCATGAACGGCTGCGGGTCGATCTGGGTCTGCCGCCGTACCGCGCGTACCGAGCCCTCCACGTTGAAATTCGGCGTGAAGTCGATGCCGCCCTTGGCCGTGGCGGTGAGTCCGCGGCTGCCGTCGCGCTCGCTGCCATTGAGCGCGTGGTTGTAGCCCTCGGTCGTGTTGTAGTCGACGTTGAGTGCACCGTAGGCGCCGCCGGCCGCGCCACGCACGCTCGCGCCGACGGCGCCACTCTGCATCGCTCCCCCTTCGAAGCGCACACTCGCCTCGGGGCGGGTAAGGCCGCGGCCGCTCTTGGTGACGATCGAGATCACGCCGGCGTGCGCATTTGCGCCGTAGATGCCCGACTGCGGGCCGCGGATCACCTCGACTCGTTCGATATCCTCGAGCACGAAGTCGGCGAAGTTGAAGTCGCCATCGGTCAGGCTGTTCACCGGCACGTCGTTGATCAAGACGAGGAGATGGTTGGCTTCCGCGCCGCGGATGCGAGCGTGGGCAAACGTCCCGCGGCTTGCGAGCGCGTTGACGGCGACGCCCGGGACGGTGCGCAGCGCGTCAGCGAGATTGGAGTAACCTTTTGCGAGCAGCTCCGCGCCGCGCAGCACGGTGACAGACGATCCGACCTTGCCGGATTCGGTCGGCGCCTGGTTGGCGTAGATCACGAGTTCGGGCAGGTCGGTGACCTGCGCGAGGGCCGGCGGGGAAAGCGTCAGGAAAAGAACCGAAACAAGCGTTCGTCGCGCCATGGCGCGCCTCCGTTCTTTGTCGGTGGACAAGTCGCGGAGTTGCGATCGCGGTTCGGACCTTCGGTCCGCGCGTCGTCGTACTCGGATTTCGGAAGCCGCCCCACGTGGCTCTCCGCAACGGTTGACACAACGTCACCGCTGCGGATCGACCGCCCCGTGCGCGCGCCCCGCACGCCGGATGGGTGACCGATGCAAGTCGGTCTCCTGGCTCGCGGGTCATTGCCTGCTTCCACCTTCCCGGACGCTTCGCGCCCAGTGGCTCTTCGGAAGAGGCTCGCCGCTTACAGTTGCGGGGGCAGCCGCGGAATGGCCCGAGATGGCTCGTGCGTCACCGCGTTCCCATGGCCCGGCCTTGCGGTCGGACCACCTGCATCAGCTGCGATCAAATCCGGAACGCGGCGGCCGGTCAAGTTTCTGCCCCGCAGCACGAAATTTTGCAGCAGATTCAAAAGCGTCCCACTTCTAGTCCCAATCAAGACGCGTCCCAATTTTCGTCCCAACGAACAGTCCCAACAATAAAAAGTCATAATAACAGCTACTTAAATAAATGTATGGCACTTCTAAATTCTATGGTTCAACACTCTATATCTATGAAACTCTGTCGGCCCATTGGCCGTTGAGGCGGCACGTTTGGAGCACGCCATGGGGCAAATGAAAATCGACGAGACCCGGGGTGCCGCGTCGCGCCGGCCGCTCCGTGTGTCGTTCGAATTCTTCCCGCCGAAGACCGAGGAGATGGAGCGAACGCTCTGGGATTCGATCGCGCGGCTTGCGCCGATCGAGCCGAGCTTCGTCTCGGTCACTTACGGGGCGGGCGGCTCCACGCGCGAGCGCACGCATGCGACGGTCAAACGGATTCTCACGGAAACGACGCTCGTGCCCGCCGCACACCTCACGTGCGTCGCGGCGACGCGGGAGGAAGTCGACGAAGTGGTGCATGCCTATCGCGCCGCCGGCGTGCGTCACATCGTGGCGCTTCGCGGCGATCCGCCGGCCGGCATCGGCGCCAAGTACGAGCCGTATCCCGACGGCTACGCCTACGCGAGCGACCTCGTCGCCGGGATCCGCCGCGCCGGCGACTTTGAAATCTCGGTCGCAGCGTTCCCCGAGCGGCACCCCGAGAGCACGTCGATCGAGCAGGATCTCGACGTGATGAAGCGCAAGATCGACGCGGGGGCGAGCCGCGCCATCACACAGTTCTTCTTCGAGAACGACCTTTACTTCCGTTTTCTCGACCAGGTCCGGGCACGCGGAATCGACATCCCGATCGTGCCGGGGATTCTGCCGGTACAGAACTTCAAGCAGGCGAAGAATTTCGCGGAGCGCGCGGGCGCGTCGGTGCCGAGCTGGCTCGCCGATCGCTTCGAGGGGCTCGATGAAGACGTCGCGACACGCAAGCTCGTCGCGGCCGCCGTCGCCACCGAACAAGTGCTCGGTCTCGCCGCACAGGGCGTCAGCGACTTTCATTTCTACACCATGAACCGCGCCGAGCTCGTGTTCGCGATCTGCCACCAGCTCGGCTTGCGTCCTGCCGCCGCGCGGGCTGCTGCGTGAGGGGGCGATGTCGGAGTCGGAAAAAATAGACGGCGACGACGTGGAGCAGGCGCTCCGGCGCATTGCGGCCGAGCGCATCCTCGTGCTCGACGGCGCGATGGGCACGATGATCCAGTCCTACAAGCTCGACGAAGCCGAATTTCGCGGCGCGCGCTTTGACGCGTGGAATCGCGAGGTACGGGGAAACAACGATCTCCTCAATATCACGCGGCCCGACGCCATCCGCGATATTCACCTCGCGTATTTTCGCGCGGGCGCCGATATCGTCGCGACCAACACGTTCTCCTCCACGCGCATTGCGCAGGCCGACTATGGAATGGAGCAGGTCGCCTATGAGTTGAACGTCGCGGGTGCCAGGATCGCACGGGAGGCGGCGGCCGTCGCGCAGCGGGAGGACGGACGACGCCGGTTCGTAGCGGGCGCGATCGGGCCGACCAACCGCACGGCCTCGATCTCGCCCGATGTTTCCAATCCCGGCTTCCGTTCCACGAGCTTCGACGAGCTTGCCGCCGCCTATGGCGAGCAGGCGAGGGGTTTGATCGATGGCGGTGCCGAGATCCTGCTGATCGAGACTGTGTTCGACACACTGAATGCCAAAGCCGCGATCTTCGCCATCGAGACACTGTTCGAGGAGCGCGGCATCCGTCTCCCGGTGATGATCTCGGGCACGATCACGGATCGGGCGGGGCGGCTGCTGTCGGGCCAGACGCCCGAGGCGTTCTGGATCTCGATCGCGCATGCGCGGCCGTTCTCGGTGGGCCTCAACTGCGCGCTCGGCGCGCGCGAGATGCGGGCGCACATCGATGCGATCGGGCGGGTGGCCGATACGCTCATTTGCGCATATCCAAACGCCGGTTTGCCGAATGAGTTCGGCGGTTATGACGAGAGCCCTGAATTCATGGCGCGGATGCTCGGCGAGTTCGCCGAAGCCGGGCTTGTCAACGTGATCGGCGGCTGCTGCGGTACGACACCGGAGCACATTCGCCAGATCGCAGCGGCGGTAGCGGACAAGAAGCCGAGGCAAGTGCCTGCACTGCCGCGGCGGCTGCGGCTTTCCGGGCTCGAGCCGTTCGAGCTCACGGAAGCGATTCCGTTCGTTAACATCGGCGAGCGGACGAACGTCACCGGCTCGGCCAAATTCCGCAAGCTGATCACCGCCGGCGACTATGGTGCTGCGCTCGCGATCGCGCGCGACCAGGTCGAGAACGGCGCACAGGTGATCGACGTCAACATGGACGAAGGGCTGCTCGATTCCGAGCAGGCGATGGTGACGTTCCTCAATCTGATCGCCGCTGAGCCCGACATCGCGCGCGTGCCGATCATGGTCGACTCGTCTAAGTGGGCCGTGATCGAGGCCGGCCTCAAATGCGTGCAGGGGAAAGGGATCGTGAACTCGATCTCGCTCAAGGAGGGCGAGGACGCGTTCAAACATCACGCACGGCTCGTGCGCCGGTACGGCGCTGCGGTGGTCGTGATGGCGTTCGACGAGAAGGGACAGGCCGACGCGCTCGAACGCAAGGTCGCGATCGCGGAACGGGCCTACCGTATTCTCGTCGACGAGGTCGGATTCCCGCCGGAAGACATCATCTTCGATCCCAACATCTTCGCGGTCGCCACGGGCATCGAAGAGCATTCCAACTACGGAGTCGCTTTCATCGAGGCCGCACGCGAGATCCGCGGGAAAATTCCATACGCCCATGTCTCGGGCGGCGTTTCAAATCTTTCATTCTCGTTCCGCGGCAACGAGCGCGTGCGCGAGGCCATGCACTCGGTGTTCCTATGTCACGCGATCAAGGCCGGCATGGACATGGGCATCGTCAATGCCGGGCAGCTGCCGGTCTACGACGACCTCGACCCGGAATTGCGTGAGGCATGCGAGGATGTGGTGCTCAACCGCCGCAGTGACTCGACCGAACGCATGCTTGCGCTCGCGGAGCGCTATCGAGGCGGCGGGGAGAAGAAGAAAGAGGCGGATCTCGCTTGGCGCGAGTGGCCGGTGGAGAAACGGCTCGAGCATGCGCTCGTGCATGGCGTGACCGAATTCATTGAGACGGATACCGAAGAGGCGCGCAAAGGCGCCAGGCGGCCGCTCGAAGTGATCGAGGGGCCGCTGATGGCGGGCATGAATGTGGTCGGCGACCTGTTCGGCTCGGGCAGGATGTTTCTGCCGCAGGTGGTCAAGTCCGCGCGCGTCATGAAGCAGGCGGTCGCCTATCTCATGCCGTTCATGGAGGAGGAGAAGCGCCGGAGCGGCCTTGAGCAAAGCAAGGCTGCGGGCAAGATCGTGCTCGCGACCGTCAAAGGCGATGTGCACGACATTGGCAAGAACATCGTGGGCGTCGTGCTCCAGTGCAACAACTACGAAGTGATCGACCTCGGCGTGATGGTGCCGGCGCACAAGATCCTCGAGACGGCGCGCCTGGAGCGGGCGGACATCGTCGGGCTGTCCGGGCTGATCACGCCGTCGCTCGACGAGATGTGCCACGTAGCGGAGGAGATGGAGCGCGAGGGCTTCGACCTGCCGCTGCTGATCGGTGGCGCGACCACGAGCAAGGTGCACACGGCAGTGAAAATCTCGCCGCGTTACCGGAACAGCCAGGCGATGCATGTCATCGACGCGAGCAGGGCGGTGGGCGTCGTATCCAGCCTGCTCAATCCGGAAGTGCGCTCGCGCACGATCGCGCAGGTGCGCGCGGAGTACGGCCGTATCGCCGAGACGCACGCGCGGGCGCAGACCGATACCCGACGGCTGCCGATCGAGGAGGCGCGTGCGATCCGCTTGAAGCCGGATTTCAAGAATTACGTGCCGCCGCGGCCGACGTTCCTCGGCGCCAGGCGGTTCGATAAGTACGACCTCGCCGAGCTCACGCGGGTGATTGACTGGACGCCGTTCTTCGCCACGTGGGACCTGCAAGGCCGATATCCCGACATTCTGAATGACAAGAAGCTCGGCGAAGCGGCGCGGCAGCTGCATGCAGATGCGCAGGCGATGCTGGAGAAGATCGTCGCGGAGAAGTGGTTGACGGCACGCGCGGTGATTGGATTTTTCCCGGCGAACGCCGCTGGTGACGACGTCGCAGTCTATCGCGACGAGGCGCGGCGCGAGCGGCTCGCGACATTGCATTTTCTGCGGCAGCAGATGCCGAAGCGCGAAGGCCGCGCGTGCCTCGCGCTTTCGGATTTCGTCGCGCCGGCGGAAAGCGGCGTTGCCGACTATGTCGGAGCGTTCGTGGTGACCGCCGGCATCGGCGAGGCGGAAAAATCCGAGGCGCTGAAGGGCGCGAACAATGACTACGACGCGATTCTGCTGAAGGCGCTTGCCGACCGGCTCGCGGAGGCGTTTGCCGAACGCATGCATCAGCGCGTCCGCACCGAGTTCTGGGGTTATGCGCCGGACGAGAAGCTCACCAACGAGGAGCTGATCGCTGAGAAATATCGCGGAATTCGGCCGGCGCCCGGTTATCCGGCGCAGCCGGACCATACGGAGAAGGCGACGCTGTTTCGGCTGCTGGATGCTGAAGCTGCGATCGGCGTGAAGCTCACAGAAAGTTTCGCTATGTGGCCGGGTGCCGCGGTGTCGGGACTCTATTTCTCGCACCCGGAAAGCGCCTATTTCGGCGTCGGCCGCATCGACCGTGACCAGATCGAGGACTACGCGAGACGCAAGGGATGGGGCGTCGACGAGGCGGAGCGTTGGCTCGCGCCGATCCTGTCGTACGACCCGGCGGTCGTGCCCAGGGTCGCGGCGGAGTAATCGCACTAAAGCAGCTGTGTTAAGCGTCATCCTGAGGTGCGAGGCCGCGAAGCGGCCGAGCCTCGAAGGATGACGGTCGCTTCTGTTCGAACTAGCCGAGCTGGCACGGAGGGTGGATGGGAGCGTTCGTCTACATGCTTCGCTGTGCGGATGGCTCCTATTACGTAGGTTCAGCTACGGGCAGCGACCTTTCACCGCGCGTCGCGGAGCACAACGCCGGCAAGTACGAGGGCTATACGTATTCCCGGCGTCCTGTCGTGCTCGTCAGGTCGGAGTATTTCGATCGAATCACGGACGCTATCGCTGCGGAGAGGCAGATCAAAGGATGGAGCCGCGCGAAAAAAGAAGCGCTTGCCAAAGACGATTGGCGTCGAATTAGCGCCATGGCAAAGCGCAGGGCCGGCAGACCAAGGGATCAGTAGCCCGTCATCCTTCGAGGCTCGCGGGCTGCGCCCGCTCGCACCTCAGGATGACGAGCACCAAAAGAAAGCTGCATCGACTTGCGATGCAGCCTCCCGCGGGGGCGGGGAAGCTCGGAATCTCAGAGCATCGAGTTCCAGGCGACCGGATTTAGGCGATAGCCCGCGCCTTCTTTCGTGAGGTGGCCCACCGCGGGGAATGGCCAGTGAT
>DATBJU010000162.1:0-9574 GCA_036556265.1 Xanthobacteraceae bacterium
GCGCCGGCGATGCCGACGAGCGCGCTCGTTACGTAGCCACGCGCGCCGGTGAACTGCCGCGCGAGCCAGCCCGGCCCCTTGAACCGGTCGAAGATCAGGCCGGCAATGATTCCGATGATGAGGATGAGCAGGAGGTTAAGGCCGGGATCGCGCATGGCGGCGTTCTCTCGTGAGTCGAGCCGCTATTTGGCGGCGCTCTATAACGCGCCGGCTTGCCAAGCGTTGCAAGGCCGAAAAGAGTCCGGCCCCGCCGCGCGGCGGAGCCGGACCATTACTCACGGTCGCCAGCTACCAACGGTAATAGCCGTACGGGCCATGGTCGTATCGGTAGCTGTGGTAGTATGGTTTATGGCGCTTCACGACGACGGTGAAGCCGCGGTGCTTGTGCCGCTTGTAGTACCCGTAGTGATGACCGCGATCGTAGTGCGAGTAGTGGTACGAGGGGCTGTAGCCATAGCTCCCGTACACGTACGTCGCCGAGGCGGGCGTGCTTGCGAGCAAGCCGAGTCCCAACGCCGCGCTCAGCCCGATTAGAGTGGCCTTCATCCGAGTCTCCTCTTGTTCTCTGTTGCGTCACGCCACAGAGCGATCGTGACGGCCCCCTGGTAGCTAACGCTTGCGCGCCCGATAGAATTGCGGAACGCCGCATTATCTTTTTTTCACGTACATGAATCGCAGATGGGTTTCGTGTTCATCCGCCGTTCAACTTGGCGAGCAGAATAAGGCGCGCGACGCGGCGGAACGGCGCGCGCTCGCCCGCGTTTCTGTGCAGGCGGCGACTACACAAAACTTCGAGGACGCCATGAGATCGATCGTTCTCGCCTCGCTCGCGCTTCTTGTTGCGACGGCCCTCCCGGTTCAGGCCGGCAACACCTCGTCGAACTCGAGCTCGAACACCTCATGCAATTCCAGCAACGGCAGGACCACGTGCCTCCACACGCATGACTGGTCGATCACGACCAGCGGCAACCGCACGCGCAGCGTTCGCGGCGCGACGCACGTCGAGCGCTACGTTCCGCTGCCGGAGCGCTACTGGCGTGATCGCCGCGACCGCCGCTGGCAGTTCGACGACGACGACTAAACGTCCGATCGCCGCTCGTGTCGCGCGGCGCGCGCTGCTGCAATGCCGCGCGACGGATTAGCGACGCATCAGCGCGACCACAGAAGTTTTCCGCAGCACAGCCTTGACAAAAATCCGCCGCAGGGTTGCCCCAAACCGCCGCGGCCTCTATACTTTTGAATTCGCGCGCAAATCGCGCCGATTCCTTCACACGGAGTGAACAAACGGACGGCAATCCGGAGGATTTATTGATGACGGACGCCAGCTTTTCCGAGCTCAACGAGATCAAGACCGATTTCAGTCAGATCTATCATCAGCGCGATCCGCGCGAGTATTTTCGGGTGCTCGGACAGCTCGATTACATTATCCCACACCTCGCCCAGCCCATATTCGACCAGTTGATCCGCGCCCGCGCGGAAACCCAGCGAGAGCCGATCACGATCCTCGATCTCGGCTGCTCCTACGGCCTCAACGGCGCACTCTTGAAGTACGGCCTGCGCTACGACGCGCTGCGTGAACGCTACACCGACCCCGCCCTGAAAGACCTGTCGAGCGAGGCGCTGCGCGAGCTCGACCGCAACTACTATCAGTCGTGGCCAAGGCGGCCTGGTGTGCGCGTGATCGGCCTTGATCCTTCCGAGAACGCGGTCCGCTACGCGCAATCGGTCGGCACGATCGATATTGCCTTGCCGCTCGACCTCGAGACCTACGACCCCACCCTGGAGCAGGCGAGGGTGCTGGAGAGTGTCGATCTGATTATTTCCACCGGCTGCGTCGGCTATATCGGCAAAAATACCTTTCGCCGGCTGGCGAAGCTCGCGCGCCGCGGACGGCCGGCGTGGGTCGCCTCGTTCGTGCTGCGCATGTTCGGCTACGAGGAGATCGAGGCCACGCTCGGTACGCTCGGGCTCGAGACCGAGCGCTTCGAAGGCGCCACCTTCGTGCAGCGCCGCTTCGCGAACAGAGACGAGATGCAAGCCGCGATCAGCGCGGTCGAGGAGCGCGGCCTCGATCCGCATGGCCGCGAGTCCGACGGCCTGTTCCACGCAGAACTGTTCGTGTCGCGCCCGGCGGAGCAGATTTCCCGCCTGCCAATCCAGAAGCTCGTCTCCGTCGTCAGCGGAGCGAACAAGCCCTGGCGCATCGGCACGCAGACGCTCGGCAGCGTCGCCGGAATGGTGTACGGCCGTCACCGCAAGCTCGCCGCTTGTTGAAGCGGCGGCGCAAGCCGCAGGCGTGATCGAGCCGCTTCGGACTCACGCCACGAGCATCGCCGCCGCCGCGCCGACCGCATAGGCGACGACGCTCGCGATTGCCCCAAGCGCCAGCATCTCCAGCCCGGCCCTGAACCACGG
Organism: Xanthobacteraceae bacterium; assembly: GCA_036556265.1. Classification (GTDB taxonomy): domain Bacteria; phylum Pseudomonadota; class Alphaproteobacteria; order Rhizobiales; family Xanthobacteraceae; genus JAUSIF01. The sequence continues at coordinate 2,416 of DATBJU010000162.1, forward strand.
CCGGTCGGAAAAAAGCGACCGGCACGCGCCGATGACAAAAAGTGCAACAGCCGCCGTGGTGCACGCGATCGGAAAGCGTGTATCTGCCGGAAACGGCAGCAAGTAGGCCGCGAGCGGCAGCAATCCGGCCACGACGAAAGCCGCGAACGTCACCATCCCGTTCCGCGATGCCTGCCGCAGGCTCGGCCGCGTGGCGACGGTCAGCCGCGAGCGGATGGAAAGCACGTTGCTCGTTCCCATGGAAAAACCGTCGGCAACCAGATTCGCGAAGCCGAGGATCAGGATCGCGCTCGGCCCGAGCGCCGCGCCGGCGACGCTCGCGATCACCACGAGCGTCGTGACGATGCCATCGTTGGCTCCGTACACGAGGTCCGGCACGTAGTCTCCGACGCCGTCGCGCCAACGCTTGCGGCCGGACGTTGTTCTTGTCGGCATCTCGCTGCTCCTCTTGCTCGGCTCTTTCCGCCGTCAGCTTAGCGCGCAAGCGTGCCGATATGGGCGGCGATGTCGTCGGCATCGGCGGGCGCCGGTGCGAAATTCATCCTGGGGTGCGGCCCGAGGATCGCGGCGGCGACGGCTGGGATTTCGAAACCGTACTTTCGGCCGATGACCGCGAATGGTGGGGCGTCGGCGACTTCGTTGCCGCGAGGCGCAGCGACCGCGTGGCACGAGCTGCACTGCTCCTGCGCGAGACGCCGCCCGCGGTCGGCATCCGCGGCAAACGCGGCCGTTGCCATGAGCGTCGCCGCCAGCGTGAGTGTTGCCAACGAAAGCGAATACTGAACGACCAGCGTGCGCATCGCGCATCTCCTTTATCAGGGGTTCGAATACGGCGGTAGCGCCCACAAACGTTGATTCACCTCAGGGGTTTCGCCTGAGGGCCGGCTTGCTTGCCGCCTCCGAATTGCGCGCGTATCTTGCGTTGGGGCTGCGGGGCGGGCGTGCATCAGGAGAGTCCTGTCATGGTCCGCGCAATTCTTCTCGGATTGACGACGGCGACGATCGCTGCGACGAGCGCGGCCGCGCAGAACAACTCGAGCAACTGGATGCGCGTGCAGCAGCCTTGGCAGGGCGCCTCGCCCGGAGCACCCGTCCGAAGCGCGCCCGGCGGAAGCAACACCGGCCACCCCGATTTCCTGTGGCTACCCAACAGCGTCGGTAGTGGACCGGCGGCGCCGGGCGCGGGTGCCTCCCAGGGCGGTTACGGCACGTCGCTAGGCGTGCGCCGCGACGCCGAGAAACCTTCCGCCGGCAAGGCCGGAGGCTCCAACGCGATCAGTCTCGACACGCCCGGCACGAAAAAGGGACAGACAAAGACGGGTGGCATCAAGTCTATCGGCGGACTGAAGAGCGAAACCGAAATCGTCGAGTGAGGCGCGGGAGCCCGCTTCGGCGACCCGCGCCAGACCGGCATCGACCGCGATCGACGGCTACATTCCCCGGACCAAATTTCCCGCAAGCAAGAGCCCGTAAGCGATCAGGAGGGTCGCAAACAGGTTTGCCTGAACGACGGGAATGCGGACGAACCCGAGCCACACCACGACGGCAAGCAACGCCAGCACCACAGAGATCACGAAGACGACCTTGGTGGGCGGTGTGAGCCACGTGGACCGCCATCCATAACGGTAAGCCATTCGATCCTCCCGCGTTTCGATCGCCGCGGCCGGCAGCATCGCCTCCGCATTGAGGACACGACGGTTCCGCCATTCGAGAATTCGTCCAGGACGGATTTGGTTCCTCGGCCGCCGGCGCTTTCCACAACGGTGTAGTCTCGTCGGGGACGCCCTCGAGCGGATGCGGTGCGCCATGGCCGATGAAACGGAGCGGATCGCATGGCCGCTTGAGATCGTCACCGGCGGGCAGACCGGCGTTGATCGCGCCGCGCTCGATGTGGCGATCGAGCACGCGATTCCCTGCTCCGGCTGGTGCCCGCACGGCGGCTGGGCCGAGGATTTCACCGAGCCGCCGGGCCTGCTCGCGAAATATCCCATGCTGCGCGAAACGCCGCTCGCTGATCCGGCGCAACGCACCGAGTGGAACGTGCGCGACAGCGACGCGCTGCTGATTCTTGTCGACGGGCGAGGAGCGAAGGTGTCGAAGGGGACTGATCTCGCGATCCGCTCGGCTGAACGTTACGCGAAGCCGTATCTCCTCGTGTCGCTCGCGGACACGGGCGCCGTCGACAAGGTCGCCGCCTGGCTGCAGGCAAAACAGCCGCGCAAGCTCGGCGTGGGCGGGCCGCGCGAAAGTGAAGTGCCGGGAATCTATCCGGCAGCGAAGCGGTTTCTCGTGCAGGTGCTTGCGGGTTGAAACGCTGATGACGTTTCCCGGGCGCAACGCGGCTTGCCGTGCCTCCCTTGCGCGCCTAGCATCCCGGTCGGGGCCAGGGGTGGTTTGCGGCTTGTTGCGGGAGCGCTGTCATGATCCGCGCCGTCATTGCCACGTCCTTCGCCGCGACGCTTACGCTCGCGGGCGGTTACGCGCTCGGGCAGGGCGGCAACCAATCGGTCCCCACCTACAACATCCAGAACGCCTGGCCATCGAAGATCCCGCCGCACGGCGCGAATCCTTCCGGTGCCTTCACGACGCCGCTGGCGCCATCCAGCCCGTCCGGGCTCACCAAAGGCGGCCGAAACTATGTGCCCGGCTATTTCAGCATGGACCTGGACGGCATGAAGACATCGACGGCGAAAAAGATTGACGGCGGCAACATGAAGGCCGAGGTGGCGAAGGAGAAGAAGCAGCCCGGTAGCCTTGTCACGCAGCAGACGACCGAGGGCGTCATCGCGATTCCGGACCCGGGCACGCGATCCGGTAGTGACCTGCCGCCACCGAAGAAATAGCGGACACGGCGCGGCATCGGGCGTGGTCGGCGTCGATGTCCGGCCGGGGTTTCAACCGCTTCGGAAAACGCCTACCATTTCGCGCTGTTTGGGCTTCCAGGGCCCGAACCAACGATAACAATCAACTCGATGCGGCAGGGATCGGAGACAGGGAGGGGAAGGCAATGTCTATTCCTCGCATGACGTCCGTCGCTTTCGCTGCTGCGCTGCTCGTGGCGCCGGCCCTTGCGCACGCGCAACACAAGCTCACGGTCGCGATGCCGACCACGCCGCCGAACATCGTGCACATGCCGATGCACATCGCCAACGATCTCGGCCTGTTCAAGAAGTACGGGCTGGAGGTCAAGGTCATCGAGCTGGCGGGCGGTGTCTTCACCTTTCGCGCGGTCGTAGCCGGCAGCGCCGATGTCGCGTCCGCGCCGGGGCCGTTCGCATCCGTCGCCCGCTCCAAGGGTTCCGCGACCAAGATGGTGGTGGCCAACATGCCGAAGCTCGAGGCATCGATGGTCGTCAATCAAGAGATAAAGACGATGGCCGACCTGAAGGGCAAGCGGATCGGCATCCAGGAGCCGGGCGGCTTTGCCGATACGCTGGCGCGCGGCGTGCTGCGGGCGGCCAAGATCGATCCCAAGGAAGTCAATTTCGTCAGCATCGCCACGGAAGACGTGCCGGCGCTCGTCACCGGCCAGATCGATACTGCGATCCTGCACGTTGAGCAGGAGATCATCGCCCAGCAGAAAGTTCCGGGCCTGCATGCGATCGCCCGCATGTGGGAAATCCAGCCGGAGAATTTGTACAACGCGCTCGTCGTGACAGAGAAGTTGATCAAGGACAATCCGGCGGCGGTGAAGGCGGTGGTCAAGGGCCACATCGAGGCGACCCGGCTCATCTATACCGATCGGGCGAAGGTGCTGCCGATCATCGTCAAATACACCAAGCTGCCGCCGGACGTCGCCGAGAAGTCGCTCGAGTTCATGGTGCAGAAGTGCATCTGGGACGCCAACCACGGCCTCACCCCCAAGCGGGTGAACGGCACTGCCGCGCTGATGGAGCGCGTCGGCAACATTCCGAAGGGCGAGGCTCCGAAATATGAGGATCTGGTCGATCTTTCGTTCGCGAACGAGTCGATCAAGGAGCTCGGCGAATACAAAGGCCCACTCTGCCCGTCCGAGGAATGATCCGGATCGGACCGGCGCGCGGCGCCGGTTTGATCCCGGCCGGGCCGACCACGAGCGGGAGCAGCTAGCATGACCGTTGCCGACGAGGCTCGCGCCGCCGGCGTCGCCGACCGTCCGGCGAAAGCCGCCGCCGCGCGCCGGCGTTTTTGGCAGCAGCGCGAATTCTTCCGCTACGGGTTCCTCGCAGTCATTTTGGGGCTTTGGGAAATATTCGGTCCTTTGGTCAATCCCATCCTGTTTTCCTATCCCTCGAAGATTGCGGCCGCATTCTACGAACTCACGCTGAACGGTGAGCTGCTTCACTACGCCGCCGAGAGCCTGCAAATCCTGTTCTACGGGCTTGCCGCGGCGATCGCGTTCGGCATTCCGCTCGCGGTTCTGATGGCGCGTGTGAAGCCGGTGGACTGGGCGCTCGAGTTGCCGATCAACGCGCTCTACGCGACGCCGATCGTTGCGCTGGTTCCGCTGCTGGTGCTGTGGTTCGGCATTTACATGCAGGCCAAGATCATTGTCGTGTTCCTGTTCGCGGTGTTCCCGATCCTGATCAACACCTATCAGGGCGTCCGCGAATGCGACAAGAACCTGCTCGAAGTCGCGCGCTCGTTCCGCTCGTCCGAGCGACAGATGTGGAAGGACGTGCTGCTGCCGTTTGCCGTCCCGTATATCGCCGCGGGCATCCGGCTCGCGATCGGCCGCGGTCTCGTCGGAATGGTGATCGCCGAGTTCTATACGACGATCTCCGGCCTTGGTTTCATGATCACGCGCTACGCCAACGTGTTTGAGACCGACAAGACCTTTGTGCCGGTGATCGTGTTGATGATCCTCGGCGTCGCGCTGACGGGCTCGCTGAAATGGGTCGAGCGCCGGGTCGCGCCCTGGAGCCGGGCGGACGCTTGAGTTCCGTGTCGAAATCCCTCCCCGCCTTCGGGGAGGGTGGCCGACGCCCGCGAAAGCGGGCGGAGGCCGGGTGGGGCCGTTCGCACCATTCTCGCGGCGTAACTTTCTCCGTCGTCCCGGCCGAGACCCGCAGGGCCGAGAGCCGGGACCGTCCTCGATTCGCCGCGCAAGGTCCCGGATCGCGACTGCGTCGCGTCCGGGACGACGAGTAGGCTCTTTCACCCTTTCAAACAGCCGCGATCGTTCTCGCGGACGCATTGCGCCCCGAGCTTTGGCAAATTCATTGCCCTCGCCATGCGAGGGGGATGGAGCGCCGGTCGGCGCCACATCAGTTCAGTTTGCGTCCTCTCGCGAGGACGCCACGCCTTCCGGCGCTCCATCGCGGCGTTCTGGCGAAAGGGGATGGATACCCTGCCGCCCACCTCGGGCCGCGCTTGCGTACTTGGACCGAAATCCAAGCCGTTACAGCGAGCTCCTCGCGCACGGGCCGTAGTACCCGTAGGGCGGGGTCCGAGGCCTCCCGGGTGCGCGGACAACGTTCGTCCGCGCCCGCAGGCGCCGCATCCCGCTCCGTCAGCCGAACGTCTCCGGAAGACGCCCTCACTAAGCAGGACGCGGGCAAGCTAAGTGACGTCCGGAGGGGTGAGGAAAACTTTTTTTATTCGCGAATGAAATCAATGGCCGAATGTGGCGAGTGGGGAAAAGCCGGTCGTAGGGCGGATTACGCTTCGCTATTCCGCCCTACTGGCTCTCACGTTCCTGCGCGCCATGGAATACGCCGAGTACAATCAGTTCGTTCGGCCGCTCCAGCAGGATTTCATAAACAACGATGTAAGGCAGCCCGCGAACAACCCACTCTAGCGTGCCGGGCACGCGTCCGGTGTGCCCGGCGTCGGGAAAGCTGCACAGCATGTCCAGGGCGAGCCGCATGCGAACGCCGACGGCACGGGCGGCAGACGGATTTTCGCTCTGTGATGTACTGCTGGATCGATTGAAGCTGCGAAAGCGCCCGAGCGGTGAATCGCAGACTTAGAGGCCGAACTTGCGCCACAGGGCCGCCATTTGCTCGTCGCTCGCGAACTTGCCCTCACGCGCCTCGCGACGCGCCGCTTCGACTTCAGCAAGTTGATCGTCGGTAAGGTGATAGCGTGCCTGGTCACTCTCGGCGAAGCCGAGGAGAAGTTCTGCGACGCGGTCCTGCTCCAGCTCGGGGAGCTTCTGAACTTTGTCAATCGCTTCTTTGAGCAACTTTGTCATGCAGCAACCATACCACTGGGTCGAAAGGCAACAAATTTAATAAGCGAGCAGCAGTCAGGGCGCAATAGCGTATTGCCGCCTGAAAATCGGACCCGACGCATTCTGGAATCCGCTCGCTGAAAACATTTTTGATTTTCGAGTCGCGAGCGCATGCGATACACTCTCGCGCAATCCCGCTTTTTCCGTGATGCAGTCGGAGGCGAACATGATGCGCGCCGTCCAGAGACTCGTTGCGCTCTTCAAGCGGCCGCGTGCCGCGGCGGAAGAATATCAACAGCGCCATCAAGCGTGGGATCGCGACTGTCGCGCGCGCGGCATGACTGCGCGCGAGCAGGCGGACGAATTGCAGCTCCGCTGCGCCTGGGTGCGCCTGCGGACAAAGGCGAGCGCGGCCGCGAGGCGAAGGCCGGGGCGCTATCGCGAAATACTCGACCGTATTGCCGCCGATGAGGCGCGGACTCTGGCGGTTATCGGCGGTGAGGAGCTCGCCGCCGTGTTTCTGCGCGCCTGCCAGACGACGGATCCGCTCGAGATCCTTTCTCTCGAGGCTGCATCCGCGGTGGTCGTGCGCTCGCCGTCGCTGGTGCCGGACTTGCCGCCCGTTCAAACCGGTAGGGGCGTTCGCTCCCGGCAAAAGTGCAGGGCGCAATAGCGCAGCGATTGCTGCCGACTGAAATCGCGCTCGGCTAGGGAACTGCAGAATACGCTTCGCTATTCCGCCCTGCGGGCCCGTTCCCGATCCTGCACACGTGGTTGATCCACCGCAAAGAAGTCAACTGAGGCCAAGCTATTATTTAAATTATTGAGGAGAAAAATCATGAACGCGCGCCAGGGAACAGTAGACCGTCTGGACTCCGCTGCTTGGGCGGCATTCTTTATCTGGATCGGCGTCGCGATCTTCACCGGTATCGGCTGGGGATGGACGCTTATCGGCATCGGACTGATCATCTTGGCGGCCGAGGCCATCCGCTGGATGCGCGATTT
>DATBJU010000163.1:0-5319 GCA_036556265.1 Xanthobacteraceae bacterium
GACGAGGTCAAGCTCGAGGCGAAGAAATCGATCGACCTCACGCAATTCGTCGACGAGGACGAGATCGACCCGCTCTACTTCGAGCGGCCGTTCTTCGTCATGCCGCAACCGGATGACGAGGATGCGAACGAAGCTTACATCGTGCTGCGCGACGCGCTGAAACGCACGAAGAAGGTCGGGCTCGGCCAGCTCGTGATCCGCGGGCAGGGGTCGGTCGTCGCGCTGCGCGCCGTCGACAGCGGCATCATGCTCGAGACGCTGCGCTACGCCGACGAGGTGCAGAAGCCACAGACCTATTTCCGCGATCTGCCGAAGAAGGACGTCGACAAGGATCTCGTCGGGCTTGCCGAGGAGCTGATCGAGAAGAAAAGCGGGAAGTTCGACCCGACGGCCTTCAAGGACACCTACACCGTCGCGCTGCGCGAACTGATCGACGCCAAGGCCGAGCACCGCAAGGTGCGCCAGATCGAGGAGCCGATCCAGACCGCGAAGGTCATCGACCTCATGCAGGCGCTGAAGAAGAGCGTCGGCCAGAGCGGCGAAGGCAAGCGGCGCCGCTCGGCGGCGAAATCCGCACGCCGCGGCGCGAGCCGGCGGAGTGCGGCGTGACCAATGTCATCCCGGCCGAGCGCGCAGCGCGAGAGCCGGGATCCAGGACCACCGCTCGTCGACAAATTTCACGATAGATGTTCCTGGATCCCGGATAGCCGCTGCGCGGGTTCCGGGATGACAGGACTCAAGTGCACAAGTCCTGCTTCGGGATCGTAGGGCCTGAGCCGTGCTCCGTGACTCTGACCGGCTGAAAGAGTACCGCGCCAAGCGCGATTTCTCCCGCACGCCCGAGCCCGCGCCGAAGCGCCCGAAGAAGTCGAAGGGCAAGCTCCGCTACCTGATCCAGAAGCACGACGCGCGGCAGCTGCACTACGACTTCCGCCTCGAGCACAAGGGCGCGCTCCTGAGCTGGGCGATCCCGAAGGGGCCGAGCCTCAATCCCGGTGACAAGCGCCTCGCGGTCCGCGTCGAGGATCACCCGCTCGAGTACGGCGAGTTCGAAGGCACGATCCCGGAGGGCGAGTACGGCGCCGGCACCGTGATGCTCTGGGACCGCGGTAGTTGGGAGCCGCGGCTCGATGTCGACGCGGGGCTCAAAGCGGGCCAGCTCAAGTTCAATCTCTACGGCAAGCGCCTCAAGGGCGGCTGGGCACTCGTGCGCCTGAAGGGACGCAAGGGCGACCGCGGCCGCGAGAACTGGCTCTTGATCAAGGAGCGCGACGACATCGCGCGCGACGACAAGCGCCCGCTGATCGAACGCGAGAAGACCAGCGTGAAGAGCGGCCGCGAGATGCGGGAGATCGCGCGCGGCCGGAAGGTCTGGCACTCGCGCCCGGCGACAGGAAAGAAAGGTGATCCGGAGATCGTAAACCCCGGGAAAGATCTACCGCTGCCTCAGTTCGTCGCCCCGCAGCTCGCGACGCTCGTCGAGGCGGCGCCGGCCGGAAACGACTGGCTGCACGAGATCAAGTACGACGGCTATCGCGCGGTCACGAGCATCGCCGGGGGCCGCGTCGTGATCCGCACGCGCACCGGCCTCGACTGGACCGAGCGCTTCCGCGCCCTCGTGCCGACACTCGCCCGCCTTCCCTGTGACACCGCGCTGCTCGACGGCGAGATCGCCGTCGCCGACGCGAAGGGCCACACGGATTTCGGCGCGTTGCAGGACGCGCTCGCCAAGGGCAAGGGCGGCTACAACTACTATCTGTTCGATCTCCTGCACCTCGACGGCGCCGACCTGCGGCGCAAGCCACTGGTCGAGCGGAAACAACGGCTCCAGGCGCTCCTCAAGAACGCCGGCCGCGGGCCGCTGCTCTATTCAGACCACGTGCGGGGCGAAGGCGCGCGCGTGTTCGAGCGTGCGCGCGCACTCAAGCTCGAGGGCATCGTCTCGAAGCAGGCGAACGCGCAATATCGCTCGGGCCGCACACGCTCCTGGCTCAAATGCAAGGTCGGCGACGAGCAGGAATTCGTCATCATCGGCTGGCGCCCGTCGGACAAGCCGCGCCGCCCGTTCTCATCACTGCTGATCGCTGTGCACGACAAGGGCAAGCTGCGCTATGCAGGGCGCGTCGGCACCGGCTTCTCCGACCAGCGGCTCGGCGATCTCGCGTCAAAGCTCGAGCGGCATGCGCGCAAGCGCCCGCCGGTGCCGGATGTGCCGCCGGACATCGCGCGCAAGGCACGCTTCGTCGAGCCGGTGCTCGTCGCCGAGATCGAGTTTCGCGGCTGGACGCGCGACGGTCTTGTGCGCGCGGGTGCGTTCAAAGGGCTGCGCGGGGACAAGCCCGCACGCGAGGTCGTACGGGAGGTGCCCGTGCCGAAGACAGAGGCGGTGAGGTCCGCGAAGAAATCCGGCAACCCCGGCAGCGAGGAGGGCGGCGCGGTCGAGGGCGTCCGCATCACGCACCCGGACCGGCTGTTCTATCCCGAGAGGAAGATCACCAAGCGCGACCTGATCGATTACTATCTGAAGGCCGCAAAATGGATGCTGCCGCACATCGCCGGCCGGCCGCTCGCGCTGGTGCGCTGCCCGGATGGCGTCGACGGCGAGCGTTTCTTCCAGAAGCACGCTTCGCAAGGCTGGCCCGACGCATTCAAGCGCATCCGCATCCGCGAGAAGTCGGGCAGCGACGAGTACATGTACATCGACGACGCGGCGGGCCTCGTCGCCGCGGCGCAGATGGGCGTGCTCGAGCTGCACATCTGGGGCGCGCGCGTCGACGCGGTCGAGAAACCGGACCGCCTCGTGCTCGATCTCGACCCGGACGAGGACATCCCGTTCAAGAGGGTGATCGAGGCCGCGCGCGACCTGCGGGCGCGCCTGCAGCGGCTCGGCCTGAAGTCGTTCCCGATGGCGACGGGAGGGAAGGGGATCCACGTGGTGGTGCCGCTCACGCGCGGACATTCCTGGGAGGAACACCGCGATTTCGCGGAGGCCATTTCGCGGCTGATGGCCGAGGAGGAGCCCGACCACTTCACCGCGGTGATGTCGAAAGCGAAGCGGCGCGGAAAGATCTATGTCGACTACTTGCGCAACCAGCGCGGCTCGACCGCGATCGCGCCGTACTCCTCACGCGCGAACAAGAACGCGAGCATCGCGATTCCGGTGAGCTGGGAGTCCCTCGGCCGGCTCAAGAACGCGCAGCCAATGCACGTCGACGATTTTTCCGCCCCGCGCAGCGATCCGTGGAAGGGATACTTCCAGGTGAAGCAGAAACTGCCGCGCGGATGATCCGGCGCATCAGGATTGGGCTAGGCCGAAATAGTGGCGTCCTCGCGCACCCAAGCGACTAACAAATCCCAGGCAACGGCCAGCACGATCGGGCCAATAAAAAGACCGATGATCCCACTGGACAGGGTGCCGCCAATCGCGCCGATAAGAATCACCAACATCGGCGTCCTCAAACCGCGGCTCATAATGATCGGCTTCAGTATATTATCGATCAAGCCCACCGGCACCATGTAGGCTGTAAGGAGCAGCGCCGTTGCTGTCTCCATCGTCATCCAGCTCCAGACAATGACCGGAAGCAAAATCAACGCCGGACCAATTTGAACAATTCCCAGGATAAGAACAAGGAACGCAATCAGGCCGGACCCCGGTGTACCGACTATCATCAAACCGATACCCGCGAGCAGAGCCTGCAAGACTGAAATGCCGATGACGCCTTGCGACACGTTTCGTATTGTTGCACCAGCCAGTTGCACGAATTCATCGCCACGCCTCGAAACAAGTCGACGTAAAAACGCGGCGACGGCCTCAACCAGCGATGGACCAGGCGAAAACAGAAATCCTGCTATGATTACAGAAGCAAAGAATTGAAGAATTCCGAGGCCGGCGCTCCCTGCCGCTTCAAGCAGGGTACTACCGAGCGGCCTTAAGTGAGGCGCGACTTTGACAAGCGCCGCCTTGAGATTTTTCGATGCCTCTTCCCAATATTCGAACAGCGGCTCGCCAATCAATGGCCACTGTTTGACAGCGGCGGCAGGCGAAGGAACGGACAACGTTCCGGATTCGATCCGTTCGTACGTCGTTCGCAGGACCTCAACCAGATCTATTCCGAGCCACGTGGCCGGTCCAAGGACGACCAGCAGAAGCAGAATTGTGATCAGTGCCGCTGCCAGTCTCCGACGTCCGCCGAGCCATTTCGCTACCAGACTAAAAACCGGATAAAGCGCCACGGCCAATACAACGCTCCATACGATGATCTCAATGAACGGACGAACGATTACGAATGACAAGAACAGAAGGAGGCCCAAAAGAGCCAACCGAATTGCCGTTTCGATGGCCGTTGCATTCGGTTTGTCGGAACCAGTACGCCTTTTGTCGCCGTCGATCACGTTGGCCTCCCGCGGGAGTGACGCTGCCAACCAACAGGGACCACGCATTCCGACGCGACGGTCGTGGAGGTAAAACAAGATCGCGCCCGGCATGCAATTTAGGCGATGAAACGGCATCGCGTTCCCGGCCCAAATTATTAATTTCGTTGGGGAAATTGCTGAGCACAGACGGCGAACATTTGACCCGAAGAGCCTTAATCCACATTGCTAACAGGAAATGCACATCGGCGACTTTCCGGCTTGCCGGCAAGGGAAAATGCCATTAGAACGAAACGAGAACGGCCAAACTTTCCCCGATCAGTTCCGCCCTGTGGAAAAAACCTTAACGCCGGCTGTGTTCGGGGCCGCAATTTTGAAAGCGGGCTAGGGTGAGGCGGAGCCGAACGGCGGCCACAATTTGCGAAAAACGGAGAGCGTCATGGCGGGCAGCGTCAACAAGGTCATTCTCATCGGCAATCTCGGCGCCGACCCGGAAATCCGGCGCACCGCGGACGGCCGGCCGATCGCGAACCTGCGCGTGGCCACCAGCGAATCCTGGCGCGACAAGACAACGGGCGAACGACGCGAGCGCACCGAGTGGCATCGCGTGGTGATCTTCAGCGAAGGGCTCGCCAAGATCGCCGAGCAATATTTGAAGAAGGGCGCGAAGGTTTATCTCGAGGGTCAGTTGCAGACCCGCAAGTGGCAGGACAAGGAAGGCCAGGACCGCTGGACGACCGAAGTCGTGCTGCAGGGATTCAACTCGGTGCTGACGATGCTCGACAGCCGCGGCGGCAAGAACGGCGACGCGCTTGAGAATGCGGGCGGCTCCGAATTCGGCGCCACCGGCCCGATGTCGGGTGCGCGCCGCCCGGCGGCCGCCGCCGGCACCCGCCGCGACGAGATGGACGACGAGATTCCGTTCTGACGCCTCATCCTTCGAGACGC
>DATBJU010000164.1:0-6776 GCA_036556265.1 Xanthobacteraceae bacterium
TCATCGATGATAATACGAGCGTGCATGCAAGTCCGAAGAAGAACGGCAACCGTTCCTTGCCGGGCAGTTTCGGCAGATGCCGCATGCCCTCGATCCAGGCTGTCACCGCCACGAAGTGCGCAGCGATGAACTGCACCCCGGCGCGCCGCTCGCCGCGCAAGAATGGCAGGATCGAAGCCGCCATGGGAAACAGCCGCACCGAGGAGAGACCGACTGCGAGTGCGATGACGGGCGCGGCGTTGCCGGCGGCGTAGCCGCCGACCAGAAGCACCTGCGCAGGCAACGCCCAGACCAAGAGCGTCGACAAGATCGCCGCGCCGAGCGGAAATCCGATGTCCCGCACGAGCCCGCCGAAGCCGATGAAGCTCGCAAACAGCACCGCCCCCTGCACCGACGTCCCGGCCGCCCAAGCGCCCTGCAGGACCCGGCGCGCGCTGCTCGTTGGCGGCGCGGGTTCCGGGCCGTCAGTGGACGCGGCGGAATCAGACACGGAGGGACATTAGCGGAGCAAAGGCAGCACCACAGCGCGATCGACAATATGGATGGCAGCTCTGCAGAAAACGCGGGCGCGCTAGGCCCGAACGAGCGGCACCTTCGGGACCGGGCTGCCCGGTTTCGGCGGCCCGCCGCTTCCGTCGCCGCCAGGCTTTTTCGTCTTCACCTTGGGGCGCGGTGTCGCGCGCCGCTTCTTCTTTGGCGGCATCTTTTCCGGACGCGGTGTGATCGGACCCTCCAGATATTCGAAGCCGAGTGTCCTCTCGCCTTCGTCCGAGCGCACGATGACGCGTACGTGCCCGCCGGTCTTGAGCTTACCGAACAGCACCTCGTCGGACAGCGGCTTCTTGATGTGTTCCTGAATCAGTCGCGCCATCGGCCGCGCGCCCATCGACTCGTCGTAGCCGCGTTCGACGAGCCAGTCCGCCGCCTCGGGCGAAAGCTCGATCGACACCGCGCGGTCGGCAAGCTGGGCCTCGAGTTGCAGCACGAACTTCTCGACCACCTTCTTGATGATCTCCGGCGGGAGATGCGCGAAGGTGATGGTTGCGTCGAGCCGGTTGCGGAACTCGGGCGTGAACAGGCGATTGATCGCCTCCAAGTCGTCCCCTTCCCGCTTGGAGCGCGTGAAGCCGTACGCCGCGCGCGCGAGATCCGACGCGCCCGCGTTCGTCGTCATGATCAGGATCACGTTGCGGAAATCCACCTGCTTGCCGTTGTGGTCGGTCAGCTTCCCGTGGTCCATCACCTGCAGAAGAATGTTGAACAGATCGGGATGTGCCTTCTCGATTTCATCGAGCAGCAATACGCAGTGCGGAGTTTGGTCGACGTTGTCCGTCAGTAGCCCACCTTGGTCGAAGCCGACATACCCCGGCGGCGCACCGATCAACCGAGAAACCGTGTGCCGCTCCATGTATTCCGACATGTCGAAGCGGTGGATCGGCACACCGAGCGACGCCGCGAGCTGCCGCGCAACTTCGGTCTTGCCGACGCCGGTCGGGCCCGAGAATAGGTATGCGCCGATCGGCTTCTCCGGCTCACGCAGGCCGGCGCGCGCGAGCTTGATCGCGCCGGCGAGCGCCTCGATCGCCTTGTCCTGGCCGTAGACCACTCGCTTCAAATTGGCCTCGAGATTGACCAATACTTCCGCGTCGTCCTTCGACACGGTCTTCGGCGGCACGCGCGCCATGGTCGCGACGGTCGCCTCGATCTCCTTTACGCCGATCGTCTTCTTCCGCTTGGCCTCGGGTAGCAACATCTGCGCCGCACCGGATTCGTCGATCACGTCGATCGCCTTGTCCGGCAGCTTGCGATCGTGGATGTAGCGCACAGAAAGATCGACCGCCGCCTTGATTGCGTCGTTCGTGTAGCGCAGCCGGTGATATTCCTCGAAATAGGGCTTCAATCCCTTGAGGATTTCAATCGCGTCCGGCACCGACGGCTCATTGACATCGATCTTCTGGAAGCGGCGCACGAGTGCGCGGTCCTTCTCGAAATATTGGCGGTATTCCTTGTAAGTTGTCGAGCCGATGCAGCGAAGCGTACCCGACGCCAGCGCGGGCTTGAGCAGGTTCGACGCGTCCATCGCGCCCCCCGACGTGGCGCCCGCCCCGATCACCGTGTGGATCTCGTCGATGAATACGATCGAGTTCGGATACGCCTCGAGCTCCTTGATCACCTGTTTGAGGCGCTCCTCGAAGTCGCCGCGATAGCGTGTGCCTGCGAGCAGCGTGCCCATGTCAAGCGCGAAGACGGTCGACGTCTTCAACACGTCCGGCACTTCGCCCATGACGATGCGGCGCGCCAATCCTTCGGCGATCGCCGTCTTGCCCACGCCCGGATCGCCCACGAACAGCGGGTTGTTCTTCTGTCGCCGGCACAGCACCTGGATCGTGCGCGCAATCTCGTTCTCGCGGCCGATCAGCGGATCGATTTTCCCGTCGCGCGCCTTCTTGTTGAGGTTGATGCAGTAGGCATCGAGCGCATCCGCTTTCTTTTTTCCGTCTTCGCCCGGCTTCGTGTCGGTGTCATCCTCGACGCCGCGCACGGGCTTGCTTTCGGACATGCCTGGACGCTTCGCGATACCGTGGCTGATGTAATTCACGGCGTCGTAGCGAGTCATGTCCTGTTCTTGCAGGAAAAAGGCGGCATGGCTCTCGCGCTCGGCGAAGATAGCGACGAGCACGTTCGCACCGGTGACCTCTTCCCGTCCCGACGACTGGACATGGATCACGGCACGTTGGATCACGCGCTGAAACCCGGCCGTGGGCTTCGAGTCATCGCTCGCGTCCATGACCAGGTTGTCCAGCTCGCCATCGATATAGTCGACAAGGTTGCGCTTCAGACGATCCAGATCGACGTTGCACGCGCGCATGACCGCGGCCGCGTCCTGGTCATCGGTCAGCGCGAGCAGCAGATGCTCAAGCGTCGCGTACTCGTGGTGCCGCTCGTTGGCGAGCGCCAGCGCACGATGCAGGGATTGCTCCAAGCTACGCGAAAACGTCGGCATCAGATCCTCGTCCCGTGAAGCCCAATCATTTCTTCTCCATCACGCATTGTAAAGGATGCTGATGCTTGCGCGCGAAATCCATGACCTGCGTGACTTTCGTCTCGGCGACCTCGTACGTGAAAACGCCACATTCGCCGACTCCGTTCTGATGCACATGGAGCATGATTCGTGTCGCGTCCTCGCGTGACTTGTTGAAAAATCTCTCCAGAACGTGCACCACGAACTCCATCGGCGTGTAGTCGTCGTTCAACAGCAGCACACGGTAGAGGTTCGGCCGCTTGGTCTGCGGCTTCACGCGGGTGACGACGGCCGTTCCGGTCCCCTCCTCGTCGCTACGGCGAGTCCGATCGTCGTTGGCCATCAGCTGAGCGGCGCGGCGTACGATCTTGGCAGTCAAGGGAAGTCTGGTCTCGGGCCGGTTCATGGGTATTGGACGCCAAATTCGGCTTGGAAGTGACAATTCCTTAGGGCTTGCCCGCCGCTGCGACGCAGGGAAGCACCCGATCATATGGTAGCGACAACGGCCGGCCTAGCCGCCGGGGCGCTGCCGATTGCCCCAATTTTAGCGATCCCGCTGCACTTGGTTAACTACCTAGGGCGATCCCGCCAATTGGCAAGAATGTCCGCGATTCGCGCAAGAACCGGTCAAGGAACCCTGCGCAGTGTGGCACGGACGCCACCCGGAGCCTGCCATGCGTCACTTCTGGTCAGACCAGGAGGGCAACGTAGCCCTCCTCTTTGCGCTCGCCATGATTCCGGTCATCGGATCGATGGGAGTCGCACTCGACTACAGCATGGCGTCCGCCTACCGCACCGACATCCAGAAGGCGCTCGATGCCACCGCCCTCGCCCTCACGCGAATTATGCCGGCCGACCAGGCAACGCTTGACGCGGTCGGCAACCAGTACTTTCAGGCCAACCTCGGCCCGAACACACTGACGAACCTTCAGCTCATTGTGACGCCCGACGTCGGCAAGCTGAAGCTCTCCGCCAAGGCCAAATACAAACCGCAAATGGCTCACATCGTTGGCGCCGAGACGGTCGACATCAGCACTAGTGCGGAAGCCAAGTGGAGCATCGGCAAAGTTGAGATCGCACTCGTCCTCGACAACTCCTGGTCGATGAACTCGCTCGGGCGCATGACTGAACTGAAGAAGGCAGCGCACAACCTGCTCGACGTGCTCCAGAACGCGGCGAAGGCTCCCGGCGACGCCAAGGTGGCCATCATCGCGTTCGACTCGCGCGTGAACGTCGGCACGGCAAACGTCGGCGCCGCATGGCTCAAGTGGAACGACTGGGACGCCGCCAACGGCACGTGCAGCAAGTCGCAGTACACGTCACAGAGCTCGTGCACTTCGAACAACGGAGTTTGGACGCCCGCGAACCACAACACCTGGAACGGATGCGTCTGGGATCGCGACAAGTCCAACGACACGCTGGACGCCGCACCGACGAACAGCGCGACGAACTATCCCGCCTGGCAGTGCAACCATGGGCTCAGCAACCCGAACCTGGTTTCGCCGATGCTGCCGCTCACCATAAATTGGGGAACCGGTGAGAGCACGGACCCGACGACGCTGCATGGCAAGGTCAATCAGATGCAGCCTTCGGGTTACACCAACATCACCATCGGCCTTGTCTGGGGCTGGCACGCCCTGAGCGACACCGCCGTGATGATCGAAGCTGCGGCCAACAACACCGACAATCTGCAAAAATATATCATCCTGTTGACCGACGGTGAGAACACGAAGAACCGCTTCAACGATTCCGAATCGACGATGAATACGCGCACGCGGGCCACTTGTACGAACATCCGGAACCTGACTAAGGCCGACGGCACCAACCTCATCAAAGTCTATACGATTCGCCTGATCGACGGCGATGACGACCTGCTCCGGGACTGCGCCACGACCCCGGACATGTTCAAGCCGGTCGAAAATGCCAGCGAACTCTCCGCCATCTTCAGTTCGATCGGCTCAGAGATCGCCAATTTACACCTTTCCCGCTGAGGAGGCGGCCGATCGATACAATTTTATCGAAGCCACGCCCAAAACCTTAACGGCTTTAACCGATCCTGAACCGGCCAGCGCCGAATTCTCCTAAACTTCGATTCAAAGAAGGAATTGATCAACGATCGACGCGCAATCTGCGCAGGAAAGGCTCGGAGACTGCCATGCGACGCTTCTGGTCAAACAAGGACGGAAATATCGCCGTCCTGTTCGCGATTGCAATCGTGCCCGTCGTCGGCGCAATCGGCGCAGCCGCGGACTATAGCCTCGCAAACTCCTATCGAACCGACATGCAGAAGGCGCTGGATTCCACGTCGCTCGCATTGTCGAAGATCATGCCGGCGAGCCAGTCCACGCTCGATACCGTGGGCTTGCAGTATTTCCTTGCGAGCATGGGGCCCAACTCACTCGACAATCTCGCGCTCGTGATCACGCCAGATGTCGGTCAGGTACGCATCCGCGCCTCAGGTACCTACTCGCCGAGGATCGCAAACGTGCTCGGCTTGAGCTCGTTCGAGATCAGTACAGAGGCCACGGCGAAGTGGAGCCTCGGCAAGGTCGAGGTTGCGCTCGCTCTGGACAACACCGGATCAATGTCCTCCAACAACAAGCTTGTCGAGTTGAAAAAGGCCGCTCATGACCTACTCAACGTGCTGCAGGTCGCGGCGAAGGTCCCCGGTGACGCCAAGGTTGCGATCATTCCATTCGATCGCATGGTCAACGTGTCCATGAACACGTACCTAAATGCCAACGTGATCAAGTGGGATTACTGGGACGAGAAATACGGAACCTGCAGCATTTCCGGAAACTCCAACCAGACCTCCTGCACCTCTGATCACAAGTGCGTCGGGGCGAGCGGTAGCACGAAGAAAAAGTGCGAGGGCAACGGC
Organism: Xanthobacteraceae bacterium; assembly: GCA_036556265.1. GTDB lineage: Bacteria > Pseudomonadota > Alphaproteobacteria > Rhizobiales > Xanthobacteraceae > JAUSIF01. The sequence goes on from DATBJU010000164.1 coordinate 5,904, forward strand.
GGCACATGGACCGCGGGCGTTTGGACCCCGACAAATCACAATCAATGGAACGGTTGCGTGGTTGATCGCGACAAGGATCCCGCCGGCACCGACAACGACGTGAAGGACACCGCGCCGGACGCGGCAATTCCCGCAACACACTACCCCGCAGCGAAGTGCGGCTCGGTCGTCTCCATCATGCCGCTGAACTACGACTGGACGGCGCTCGGCAACAAAATCGACGCGATGTCCGCTGCAGGCAACACCAACGTGACGATCGGCCTCGCTTGGGCGTGGCACGCATTGACGTCGACATCGCCGCTCACCGAAGGCGCGTCCAAAGGCACCGCGAACCTCACCAAGTTCATCATTCTGCTGACTGACGGCGACAACACGCAAAACCGCTGGACGACAACTCAATCGCAGATCGACGCACGGACGGAACTGGCCTGCGCCAATGTCAAGGCCGACGGCATCAGGCTGTACACCGTGCGGGTGATCGACGGCAACGCCGACCTGTTGCGCAACTGCGCAACAAGCCCGAGCATGTACTACGACGTGCAGAACGCGGCGGAGCTCTCCAGCGTCTTCAATACGATCGGTGCCGAGATCGCGAGCCTGCACTTGATGAAGTAAGCGTCTGGCGGACGTTCTGACAAATCAAAAGCCCGGCCGTTGGCCGGGCTTTTTCCTTTCGCGAGACGCCGATCGCGACGTCCATCGCAGAGGCTTACTGCTTGCTCGCCTTCGCAAACGCGCCTTCGATTGGCTTGTAGGTTTCCTTGGCGATGTTGGCATAGAGCTCGCTGATCTTCGTCGCCTTGGACACGAAGCCTTCGTACGCGGTCTTGTAGTACTCGGTCTGTGCTTCGATGGCCTTGTCGAGCGTCTTTG
>DATBJU010000165.1:0-8749 GCA_036556265.1 Xanthobacteraceae bacterium
ACGCGCGTGAAGCGTCAAATGGAGAAGACGCAGCGCGAGTATTACCTCAACGAGCAGATGAAGGCGATCCAGAAGGAGCTCGGCGACGAGGAAGGTCGCGACGAGCTGCAGGAGATCGAGGACAAGATCAAGCGCACCAAGCTTTCGAAGGAGGCGCGCGAGAAGGCAACGCACGAGCTGAAGAAGCTCCGGCAGATGTCGCCGATGTCAGCCGAGGCAACGGTCGTGCGCAACTACCTCGACTGGCTGCTTTCGATCCCGTGGAACAACAAGAGCAAGATCAAGAAGGACCTCGACTTCGCCCAGAAGGTTCTCGACGAGGACCACTACGGTCTCGAGAAGGTCAAGGAGCGGATCGTCGAGTATCTCGCGGTGCAGAGCCGCGCGAACAAGCTCACGGGTCCGATCCTGTGCCTCGTCGGTGCGCCCGGCGTGGGCAAGACGTCGCTCGGAAAGTCGATTGCGCGTGCGACTGGGCGCGAATTCGTACGCGTGTCGCTCGGCGGTGTGCGCGACGAAGCCGAAATTCGTGGCCACCGGCGCACGTATATCGGCTCGATGCCCGGCAAGATCATCCAGTCGATGCGCAAGGCCAAGAAGTCGAACCCGCTGTTCCTGCTCGACGAGGTCGACAAGATGGGCGCCGATTTCCGCGGCGATCCGTCCTCGGCCCTGCTCGAAGTGCTTGATCCCGAGCAGAATCACACGTTCAACGACCACTATCTCGAGGTCGACTACGATCTGTCGAACGTGATGTTCGTGACGACGGCCAACACCCTGAACATCCCGCCGGCGCTTCTCGACCGGATGGAGGTGATCCGTATTGCCGGCTACACCGAAAACGAGAAGGTTGAGATCGCGCGCAAACACCTGATCCCGGCGCTCCTTGCGAAGCATGGTCTGAAGTCGGAGGAGTGGTCGCTCGACCAGGAAGCGCTGCTGCAGCTCATTCGCCGGTATACCCGCGAGGCGGGCGTGCGAAATTGTGAGCGCGAGCTCGCGAACCTCATCCGCAAGGCGGTGAAGGAGTTGATGGCCGAGAAGCGGGACAAGGTTTCGGTCACGATCGCCAACATCGAGAAGTACCTCGGCGTGCCGAAGTTCCGCTACGGCGAGGCCGAGCAGGAGGATCAGACCGGCGTCGTTACAGGTCTCGCCTGGACCGACGCCGGCGGTGAGCTGCTCACGATCGAGAGCCTGATGATGCCGGGCAAGGGCAAGATGACCGTGACCGGCAACCTGCGCGATGTGATGAAGGAGTCGATTTCGGCGGCCGCGTCCTACGTGCGCTCGCGTGCGGTCGACTTCGGCATCGAGCCGCCGACGTTCGAGAAGAAGGACATCCACGTGCACGTTCCTGAGGGGGCCACCCCGAAGGACGGTCCGTCGGCTGGCGTCGCAATGGTCACGGCGATCGTTTCGGTCATGACCGGCATTCCTGTCCGTCGGGACGTGGCGATGACCGGTGAGATCACGCTACGCGGCCGCGTGCTGCCGATCGGCGGGCTCAAGGAGAAGCTCCTTGCGGCACACCGGGGCGGCATCAAGAAAGTCCTGATCCCGGAGGAGAACGCAAAGGACCTCGCGGAGATCGCGGACAATATCAAGAGCGGCCTCGAGATCATGCCGGTTTCCCGGATGGACGAGGTGCTCGTGCAGGCGCTGACGCGGAAGCTCACGCCTATCGAATGGGATGAAGCCACAGCGAAACCCGTCGAGCCGGTGGTGACCGACGAAGAGGATTCGTCGAGCGTGATCGCCCACTGAAGGCGAGAAATCGAAGGCTGGCGCCGGTCTCTGAAAGGAACCGGTGCCAGCTTTTTTGTGGCCGGTTAACCGGTGGTTTTCGCAATCGGGACAGAATGGCCCGCAACGGGCCGGCTATTACCTCTTTCAAATCAATGCTTTAGTCGGGCTCGGTGCGCTGGGTGAGCGCGCGTGCGGGCGCGAAATCCCCGGAAACCCTGCACTGGCGCGGGTTTGGTGGGGCGTTGACTTGCTTTTGCCTTGGATTGTGAGGACTTTCCGCCGTCTCCGGCAGCAGCCGGTGATTCTCGCAGATCCAGGAGAAGGATCGTCCGATGACCAAGAATGAGCTGATCTCCGCGGTGGCCGATACGTCGCGAATGACCAAGACGGAAGCCGCAAAGGCGGTCGAAGCCACGTTCGACATCATCACCGGCGCTCTGAAGCAAGGCGATGAAGTGAAACTAATCGGCTTCGGCACATTTACGGTAGTCGATCGCAAGGCGCGTGAGGGCCGCAATCCGCGAACCGGGCAGCCAGTCATGATCGCCGCATCCAAGGCTCCCAAATTCTCCGCGGGGAAGGGCCTCAAGGACGCTGTAAATCTTTAGAACGTCGCGCATTGCATTTCCGAAACGTCGAATGCTCCCACGGTTGCGGGAGCATTCGCGTCTTGCGGGTGATTTCGGCGGCGTTGCCCCGCGAGGGCGATGAGGGGTAAAGCTCGTCCGGGCGGTTAGCTCAGCTGGTAGAGCGTCTCGTTTACACCGAGAAGGTCGGCGGTTCGAGCCCGTCACCGCCCACCAGCCTTGCCTCGGAGGCCGCGCAGGCGGATCGGGTTCGAAATCTGCCGGCCAACCGAACGAGGATGCCCGCCATCCGGTGCGGAGGCGGGCGCTCTCGATCAGATCGATTCCTTCAATTCCTTGGCGGCACGGAAGGCGACCTTCTTGCTCGCCTTGATCTGAATCGGCTCGCCCGTCGCCGGATTGCGACCCATGCGGGCCGCGCGATGGCGAACCTGAAGGATGCCGAGTCCGACCATACGAATGCGTTCGGCCTTCTTCAGATGCTTGACGATCCGATCGACCAAGTCGTTCAGGATCGTCTCGGCTTGCTTCTTCGAAATGTCGTGGCCCTCCGCCAGTTCGGCGGCGAGATGCTTCAAGGTGACCGTCGGTGCGGATTTCGATGCCATGGCTGCGCGACCCCTCGTAATGTGCGTTTGGCGTTCAAACGCGTTTTCTTCACGCCTGTGGCATATGCGATTCGAGGCCTGTCTAGCCATAGGCCATCGGCGCGAATCTACCATTTTATGCCCGACATTCGGGCCTAACCTTGACTTGCCAGGGGGTGGGGCTTAAGTCCGAACCCTCCCCGGGGGCGTAGCTCAGTTGGTTAGAGCGCCGGCCTGTCACGCCGGAGGCCGCGGGTTCGAGTCCCGTCGCTCCCGCCACCCGTTCTACTTCGCGGTGCACCAGGTGGCAGTTCCACGCCGGGGAGACAAGCAGCAGTCCAACGCAAATAGCGGAAATTGAACCGCTTTTTCGTGTTGAAGGCGCGCACACGCGACCCTTGGCGGCCTTGCCTGACCATGGACGCTGGGTTAAGCCAAACTCATCTTTCGAATTCTTCGCAACTGCGGGATCGAAGGCGCGCCCCAGGGGAATTGGCCGGTCATGGCGCCCGGCCGGGGGATGCCCATGTCCGCACGCGAGGCAATGATGACCGCGCTGATCGTCGACTATCTGCCGATCGTCGTCTTCATTGGGGTGGCGGCGGCAATCGGCCTCGCATTGCTGATCGCGCCGTTCCTGGTCGCCTACCGTGCGCCGGATGTGGAGAAGCTCTCGGCCTACGAGTGCGGCTTCAATGCATTCGACGACGCGCGCATGAAGTTCGACGTGCGCTTCTACCTCGTCGCGATCCTGTTCATCATCTTCGACCTCGAAGTCGCGTTCCTGTTTCCGTGGGCGATCACCTTCGGTGAGCTCGGCTGGTACGGGTTCTGGTCCATGATGATATTTCTCGGCGTGCTGACGGTCGGATACATCTACGAATGGCGTAAGGGAGCGCTCGAATGGGATTGATCGAGCGGCCGCAGGGCCTCATCGATCCGCGCACCGGTGGCGTCACGCGCGGCGAGGACCCGTTTTTCTCGGGGCTGAGCGATGAGCTTGCCGACAAAGGCTTCCTCGTCACCGCCGCCGACGATCTGATCAATTGGGCGCGCACCGGCTCGCTGATGTGGATGACGTTCGGCCTTGCCTGTTGTGCGGTGGAAATGATGCAGGCGTCGATGCCGCGCTACGACCTGGAGCGGTTTGGCTTCGCGCCGCGTGGCAGTCCGCGCCAATCGGACGTGATGATCGTCGCCGGCACACTCACCAACAAGATGGCGCCGGCGCTGCGTAAGGTTTACGACCAGATGCCGGAGCCGCGCTACGTGATCTCGATGGGCTCGTGCGCGAACGGCGGCGGCTACTATCACTACTCGTACGCGGTGGTGCGAGGCTGCGATCGTATTGTGCCGGTCGACATCTATGTTCCCGGCTGTCCGCCGACCGCGGAGGCGCTCGTCTACGGGGTGCTGCTGCTGCAACGAAAGATCCGCCGCACCGGGACGATCGAACGCTGAGGCCGGATTTCCATGGAAGAGACGCTGCGCGAACTCGGCGAGCAGGTCACGCAGGCGCTTGGGAGCGCCGTCCGCGGCTATCGTGTGGACCACGGCGAGCTGACAATCGACGTCGACTCGAGCGGGATCGTGCGCACGGCGAAATTCCTGCGTGAAGACGAGCGCTGTCAGTTCGTCAGCATCATCGATATCTGTGGCGTCGATTGGCCGGCGCGCGAGAAGCGCTTCGACGTCGTCTATCACCTGTTGTCGCCGAAGCAGAACCTGCGCGTGCGTCTCAAGGTGCAGACCGACGAGACGACGCCCGTTCCCTCGCTGTGCGAAGTCTATCCCGGCGCCAACTGGTTCGAACGCGAGGCCTATGACCTGTACGGCATCCTGTTCAGCGGTCATCCCGAGTTGCGGCGGCTGCTCACGGACTACGGCTTCGACGGCCACCCGCTACGCAAGGATTTCCCACTGACAGGCTTCGTCGAAGTGCGCTGGGACGATGAGTTAAAGCGGGTGATCTACGAGCCCGTGCGTCTCGCCCAGGAGTTCCGCGATTTCGATTTCCTGTCGCCCTGGGAAGGCACCGACTACGTACTGCCGGGCGACGAGAAGAGCGAGAAGCCGGCGAACGGGAAGGGGCCGGCATGAAGCCCTCGCTCAAGCCGGGATTGACGCACCGCCTCAGCTTTCGCGTCACGGACCGGCAGACCGTTCCGAACTTCTATCCGGAGTCGCCGATGTTCCGAGCGATGCCCCCGGTGTTCGCGACCGGATACATGGTTGGCCTGTTCGAGTGGTGCTGCACGGAGCTCCTGAACAAGCACCTCGAACCGGGCGAGGGCAGCCTCGGTATTCACGTCGACTTCAGCCACCTCGCCGCCACGCCGCCCGGCCTCACGGTCACGGTGGATGCAGAGGTGACGGCGGTCGACGGCAAACGTGTGAGCTTCTTCGTGCGTGGGCATGACGGCGTCGAGGCGATCGGCGAGGGCCGACATGAGCGGGCGGTGGTCAATTACGACAAGTTCAATGAGCGTGTGGCGGAGAAGGTGAGGGCGCAGACGGCGGGGGCCGCGTGATGGCCGAACCCAATCTCCGCAGTTTCCAGATCAATTTCGGGCCGCAGCACCCCGCGGCGCATGGCGTCTTGCGGCTCGTGCTCGAGCTCGACGGCGAGGTGGTCGAGCGTGTCGACCCGCATATCGGGCTCCTGCATCGCGGCACCGAGAAGCTGATCGAGCACAAGACGTATTTGCAGGCGATCCCGTACTTCGACCGTCTCGACTACGTCGCCCCGATGAACCAGGAGCATGCATTCTGCCTCGCGATCGAGCGGCTGCTCGGTCTGGAGGTTCCGAAGCGGGCGCAGTTGATCCGGGTGCTCTTTTGCGAGATCGGACGGCTCCTGTCGCATCTCCTCAACGTCACAACGCAGGCGATGGACGTTGGCGCGCTCACGCCGCCGCTCTGGGGTTTCGAGGAGCGCGAGAAGCTCATGGTCTTCTACGAGCGCGCGTCGGGCTCGCGGATGCACGCGGCCTATTTTCGCGCCGGCGGTGTGCACCAGGACCTGCCGCCGCAGTTAATCGATGACATCGACGCGTTCTGCGACAACTTTCCGAGGGTGTGCGACGAGATCGAGGTGCTGCTGACCGACAACCGAATCTTCAAGCAGCGCAACGTCGACATCGGCGTCGTCTCGCTCGACGACGCGTGGGCGTGGGGCTTCTCCGGCGTGATGGTGCGGGGTTCGGGTGCGGCCTGGGATCTGCGCAAGGCGCAACCCTACGAGTGCTATTCCGAACTCGATTTCGATATTCCCGTCGGCAAGAACGGCGATTGCTACGACCGTTACCTCATTCGCATGGAAGAGATGCGGCAGTCGACGAAGATCATGAAACAGTGCGTCGCCAAGCTGCGGAGCGCGGAAGGTGCGGGGCCGGTGACCGTGAAGGATAACAAGGTGGTGCCACCGAAGCGGGCCGAGATGAAGCGCTCGATGGAAGCCCTCATTCACCATTTCAAGCTTTACACCGAGGGCTATCACGTGCCGGCGGGCGAGGTGTACGCGGCGGTGGAAGCGCCGAAGGGAGAGTTCGGCGTCTACCTCGTGGCCGACGGCACCAACAAACCGTACCGGTGCAAGATCCGCGCGCCCGGTTTTGCGCATTTGCAGGCGATGGATTTCCTTTCACGCGGTCACATGCTCGCGGACATTTCGGCGATCCTTGGCTCGATCGACATCGTGTTCGGGGAGGTGGATCGCTAATGGCTGTTCGCCGCCTCGCGCCCCCCGAATTTCAGCCGAAGGAATTCTCCTTCTCGCCCGAAAATCTCGCCTGGGCGCGGAGGCAGATGGAGAAATATCCGCCGGGCCGACAGGCGTCGGCGGTAATCCCGATCCTGTGGCGCGCGCAGGAGCAGGCGGGGGGTTGGGTGCCGGAGCCTGCGATCCGCTATGTCGCGGATCTCTTGGGCTTGGCACAGATCCGCGTGCTTGAGGTCGCGACCTTCTACACGATGTTCCAACTCGAGCCAGTGGGGAAGTTCCTCGTGCAGCTCTGCGGTACCACGCCCTGCATGTTGCGCGGCGCCGAGGACCTGAAGAAAGTCTGCAAACGGCGCATCGGCGACGAGCACCATGTGAGCGCCGACGGAAAATTCTCCTGGATGGAAGTCGAATGCCTTGGCGCATGCGTGAACGCGCCAATGGCGCAAATCAACGCCGACTATTACGAGGATCTGACTGCCGAGAGCTTCGAAAAGATCCTCGACGCATTGGCGGCGGGCAAGGAGCCGAAGCCGGGGCCGCAGATCGATCGACAACTTTCCGCACCGGTCGGCGGTGCGACCACGCTCAAGTCGGCAAAGGCATGACGATGCTCGCGGACAAGGATCGCATTTATCAAAATCTCTACGGCCTCCATGACTGGGGGCTCGAGGGCGCACGCGCGCGCGGTGCATGGGACGGCACCAAGGCGATCCTGGAAAAGGGCCGCGACTGGATCATCAACGAGGTGAAGACGTCCGGCTTGCGCGGCCGCGGCGGTGCGGGTTTCCCGGCCGGACTCAAGTGGTCCTTCATGCCGAAGCAGCCGGATGGGCGGCCCTCGTATCTCGTAGTCAACGCGGACGAATCCGAGCCGGGCACCTGCAAGGATCGGGAGATCATGCGGCACGACCCGCATCTCCTGGTCGAGGGATGCCTGATTGCCGGTTTCGCCATGGGGGCAAACGCCGGCTACATCTACGTGCGCGGCGAGTTCATTCGCGAGCGCGAGCGGCTGGAGGCTGCGGTCGAACAGGCCTATCGGGCGAAACTGATCGGCAAGAACGCCTGCGGGTCGGGCTACGACTTCCATCTTTACGTCCATCACGGCGCGGGCGCCTACATCTGCGGCGAGGAGACGGCGCTCTTGGAGAGCCTTGAGGGCAAGAAGGGCCAGCCGCGGCTGAAGCCGCCGTTCCCGGCGAACGTCGGCCTCTATGGCTGCCCGACGACCGTGAACAACGTCGAGACGATCGCCGACGTGCCGGACATCTGCCGGCGCGGGGCTGCGTGGTTCTCCTCCATCGGCCGGCCGAACAACACCGGGCCGAAGCTCTTCTGCATCTCCGGCCACGTGGAGCGACCGTGCAATGTGGAAGAGGCGATGGGAATCCAGCTGCGCGAGCTGCTTGAGAAGCACGCGGGTGGCGTCCGCGGCGGCTGGGACAACCTGCTCGCCGTGATCCCGGGTGGCTCGTCCATGCCGCTCGTGCCGGCGTCACTCTGCCAGGACCTGAAGATGGATTTCGACGGCCTTGCGGCGGTGAAGTCCGCCCTCGGAACCGCGGCCGTGATCGTGATGGACAAGTCCACCGACATCATCAAGGCGATGGCGCGGATCGCCTACTTCTACAAGCATGAGAGTTGCGGCCAGTGCACGCCGTGCCGCGAGGGCGTGGGCTGGATGTGGCGGGTGCTGACGCGCATGGCGGAGGGCCGAGCGCACAAACGCGAGATCGATCTCCTGTTCGACGTGTCGAAGCAGATCGAGGGGCACACGATCTGCGCATTCGGAGACGGTGCGGCATGGCCCGTGCAAGGACTGTTGCGCCACTTCCGTCCGGAGATCGAACGGCGCATCGATCAATACGCCGCGAACCCGCACCCCGATCCGGTGCGGGTCGCGGCGGAGTGAAGCAATGAAGCGATCGAGCAGAATGCGCTTTTCCCTCTCCCCGCATCAGCGGGGAGAGGGTGCCGAGCGAGGGGTAGCGAGCGAGGCGGGTGAGGGGCGTATTGCGGCTTGTCGCTCCGTGGTTGCCCCTCACCCGGCTCGCACCTCGCGTTGCTCGGTGCTCGCCACCCTCTCCACGCAAGCGGGGAGA
>DATBJU010000166.1:0-2851 GCA_036556265.1 Xanthobacteraceae bacterium
GTTTCGCGCCGAGAAGGACGCCCTGATCGCCGAGATCGAGGAGGAGAAGTCGATCTCCGACGAGGCCCGCCGGCGCGCCGAAGCCGCCAACGTCGCCAAATCGCGCTTCCTCGCCACCATGAGCCACGAGCTGCGTACGCCGCTCAACGCCATCCTCGGCTTCTCCGAGGTGATGAAGTGCGAAATGCTCGGGCCGATGCAGAACGACAGCTATCGCGAGTATGCCGGCAACATCCACGACAGCGGCCGGCATCTCCTGCAGCTCATCAACGAAATCCTGGATCTCTCCCGCATCGAGGCCGGGCGGTACGAGCTGAACGAGGAGCCGGTCAGTCTCGCCGCCGTGGCGGAGGACTGTCACTATCTGATGAAGTTGCGGGCCACCAATCGCAACATCACGCTGCATGAGTTGTTCGAGCCACAACTGCCCAAGCTCTGGGCCGACGAGCGCGCCGTGCGACAGATTTTCCTCAATCTACTTTCCAACGCGATCAAGTTCACGCCGCAGGGGGGCGAGGTCTGGCTCAAGGTCGGCTGGACCGCCTCGGGCGGCCAATATCTGAGCGTGCGGGACACAGGCGCTGGGATCCCCGAAGAGGAAATACCGGTCGTGCTCTCATCGTTCGGCCAGGGCAGCAACTCCATAAAGACGGCCGAGCAGGGCGCGGGCCTTGGCCTCCCGATCGTGAAAGGGCTCGTCGACTTGCACGGTGGCACCTTCACGCTGCGGTCGAAGCTGCGCGAAGGCACCGAGGTGATCGTCACGTTCCCCGCTTCCCGCGTCATGGCGGCACTGCCGCCGGTCGCCAACCGTGCGCCGCTTCAGCCCGCACCTGCGCAGGGCGCGCCGGCCCGGGTCAGCCAGCCGACGGGCCACGCTTCGGCCCAATAGCGGAAATCAGATGCAGTACGCTTTGCCGTCGGGCGCCGCCGGCGATAGTTTCGAGTCAGCCGAATGAGTCGGCCGCGACACCACCCGAGCAACCGAGGATCCGACGATGCCGCCGCTCGTCTATGAAACGGTCGCCTGGCTCCGCTTCTACACCCATCTCCCGCTGCCGACGCTACCCGGCGAGAGCGAAGCGGGGGCCGCGCCCGATCCGCTGCGCACGGCGCAGGCGGTGCCGATCGCCGGCGCGTTGATCGGCGTGGCGGCAGGGATCGTGCTCGTGATCGTGTCCTGGCTGGGTGCTTCGGCCTTCGTCGCCGCGGCGGCTGCGGCCCTCATGCTCATCGCGGCGACACACGGCCATTCCGAGCTCGCGTTCGCCGCGCTGGTGGAACGAATCTTTGGCGGGTCGAACGGGCAGCCGGAGCACCACGGTTCGCTTGCGGGTATCGCCGACAAATTCCGTCATCACACTCAAGAGAGCGTGGTGGTCACCGCTCGGATGTCCGTCTACGGCCTGCTCGCCATTCTGCTGGCGGTACTTCTGCGCGTCGGCGCGCTCGAAGCATTGACCGCGAATGCCGTCGTCGCGACGGCATTCGTCCTCGTTGGCGCCGGCGCCGTATCGCGCGCAGCGGCGACTTCATTCGCGATCATTCGACCCGGCGCGCCGGGTGACGACACGCAACGAGATCAGGCTGCACTGCAGTGGCTTGTGGCTACCGGACTCGGCATCGGAATCATAACGGTGTTGCCGGGGTTCGGCGTCGGCGCGACGATTGCCGGGCTCGCCGCGGCCATCGGCGCGGCCGCACTAGTCACTGCGTTCGTGCCACGGTCCGAGTCCGAGGGTGGACGACTGTTTACCGGGACCGCGGAGCTCATTGCCGAAATCGCGTTCCTTGTCGCCGTGCTCGCGTTCGCCCGCACTCCATGAAAAAGAAGCAGCCCGTGACCTCCGACCGCCTGCTTTGGATCGTGATCGCCGCTCTCGGCTTCACCGTGATCGCACTCGCGCTTCGCAACCAGCAAGGCACGGTCGCGGGACTTGAGCTCGATCAGTTTGCACGTCTCGCGTATTTCGCCGCGCTGCTCGTCCTCGTCACCGGCTTCGGCTACTTCTTTTATTACAGCCGCATCGGGGAGATGATCCGCGCCACGCTTTTCTGGGTTATGATCGCCCTCCTGCTTGCGCTTGCCTACAGCTACCGGTTCGAGCTCGAGGCGATCTCCGAACGCGTATTGTCCGAGCTGCTGATCAGCCGGCCGGCGACCACTTCGGGCGTGACCGGCGCGACCGTGCAGGTCGCGCGCGCACGCGGCGGCGATTTCTCCGTGCAGGTCGAACTCAACGGAAAACCCGTCAGCATGCTGGTCGATACCGGCGCGTCGAGTGTCGTGCTCACGCAGGAGGCGGCGAAGGCCGCGAATCTGCCAATCGATCTCCTGAAGTATGACGTGCCGATCGAGACTGCGAGCGGGCGGGCACGCGCGGCTGCCGTCGTCATCGATCAGATTGCGGTCGGCGGGATCGTCGAGCGACGCGTGCCGGCGCTCGTCTCGGCGCCCGGCGATCTTCGCACGAGCCTCCTCGGCATGAGCTTCCTCAACCGCCTGCGTTCGTTCGAAGTCACGGGCGGCCGGCTGATCATGCGGGCGAAGTAGCCTCTCGACAGTCGCGCAGCCGCTAAGCAACGAGAGAAAGCGCGAAACGGGCGGCAATCAAAAGCAGAAATATGCCGAACGCCACTTCGAGCCTGCGCTTGGAAAGTCTGTGGGCGAGACGCGCGCCATAAGGCGCCGCAAGCACACCGGCAGGTGCGATCAGCAGGAAGCCGATGATCGAGACGAACCCGATCGAGAGTGGCGGCATCAGCGACTGCTGCGACCAACCCGCGATCATGTAGCCGACGGTCGCGGGAATGCCGACAAACGCGCCGAGGCCTGAGGAAGTGGCGACCG
>DATBJU010000167.1:0-1764 GCA_036556265.1 Xanthobacteraceae bacterium
GACCGAGCTCGTGGGCAAGCCCGTGCGAATGCTGATCCCTCAGGATCGTCAAAGCGAAGAAGACGCCATCCTGGCGCAACTCCGGGCCGGCAAACGCGTCGATCACTTCGAGACGGTCAGGATCAGAAAAGACGGACGACCGATCGAAGTCTCCCTGACCATTTCGCCCGTCCGCGATGCGACGGGGACGATTATCGGCGCATCGAAAATCGCGCGTGACATTACCGCGATCAAGGTTGCAGAACGGGAGCGCGTCCGGCTGCTCGAGGAGAATGCGGCCATCACGACCGCGCTCAATGAAGTCGGCGCGATCGTGGCGTCGGACCTCGATCGTGACAAGGTGGTCCAGGCCGTCACGGATGCGGCGACGGAGTTGACGACCGCGGAATTCGGCGCGTTCTTTTACAACGTGGTCAACGATGCCGGCGAATCGTACATGCTGTACACGATTGCGGGGGTTCCCAAAGACGCCTTCTCGAACTTCCCGATGCCGCGAAACACGGAAGTATTCGAGCCGACGTTCAAGGGCCTCGCCATCGTCCGTAGCGGCGACATCACGAAGGACCCGCGCTATGGCCATAATCCGCCGCATCACGGGATGCCCCATGGTCACCTGCCGGTGCGAAGCTACCTCGCCGTTCCGGTCAAGGGCCGCTCAGGAGCCGTGATCGGAGGACTGTTCTTCGGGCACCCGGAACCGGACCGCTTCACGGAGGCACATGAGCGACTTGCGGTGGGGATTTCTTCCTGGGCCTCTGTGGCGCTCGAGAATGCGCGGATGTATGCGGCCGCTCAGGAGGCGAGTCGGCTGAAGGACGACTTTCTCGCCAGCCTGTCGCACGAGCTGCGCACGCCCTTGAACGCCATCCTGGGCTACGCTCGCATGCTTCGAACGGGCATTTTGGGACCCGAGCGATACGACAAGGGCATCGAGACGATTGAGCGGAACGCGACATCGCTCACTCAGATGGTGGAAGACGTTCTCGACATCAGTCGCATTGTGTCCGGGAAGATTCGGCTGAACGTACAACCGGTTGAATTTCCAGACATCGTGAGACGCGCCGTCGACGCCGTCACGCCTGCTGCGGATGCGAAGGCCGTGCGCGTTGAGACCGTGCTCGATCCGCAAGCGGCGCCGGTCTCAGGTGACCCGGAGCGATTGCAGCAGATCCTGTGGAACCTCTTGTCCAATGCGGTGAAGTTCACAGGGAAAGGCGGCAAGGTGCAGGTTCGCCTCGAGCGCGTGGATTCGCACGTGGAGGTCTCCGTGAGCGACACCGGCAGCGGCATCGCGCCCGAATTCTTGCCACATGTCTTCGAGCGCTTCCGGCAAGGGGACGCGGGGATCGCCCGCGCCCACGGCGGTCTGGGCTTGGGGCTTTCTATTGCCAAGCAGTTGAGCGAGATGCATGGAGGCACAATCGAAGCGGCCAGCGGAGGGGTCGGCACTGGCGCGACGTTCCGGTTGAAACTGCCGTTGATGATCGTCCATCCCACGCCCGATGAGTCGGAACGCGTCCATCCCCGTTCGCCAGCTGGTCTGAGCACAATTGGAACAGGCGACTTGCAAGGCGTGCATGTCCTCGCCGTCGATGACGACGCCGATGCGCTGTCGCTGCTGTCAGAACTGCTCAACGCCGCCGGGGCGCGGGTGAGTGCGGCTCACTCCGCAGAAGAAGCGCTCCGCCAGCTCGATACGGAGCCGCCGAGCGTGCTGGTCTCGGATCTCGGCATGCCGCACGTCGACGGTTTTGCGCTCATCGA
>DATBJU010000168.1:0-2214 GCA_036556265.1 Xanthobacteraceae bacterium
GAAAAGCGCGGCCCGGGGTTTAAGACGCCGTGATGGAGCGCCGGAAGGCGCGCGTCCTCCGAGAGGACGCAACTTGAACTGATGTGGCGCCGACCGGCGCTCCATCCCCCTCGCACCGCGAGGGCATGCAGAACCCGGGCGCGCAGGCGTCGCGGGAACGGAATTCTTTTCCCTCTCCCCGTTTACGGGGAGAGGGTGGCGAGCGCGAAGCGCGAGCCGGGTGAGGGGCACGACGGCGAGGCTGAGCATATCGAGACGCCCCCTCACCCGCTCCGGCCGCTTACGCGGCCGTCGCGACCTCTCCCCGCACGCGGGGAGAGGTGAAGAACTGCACCGCCCGAACGCGGTCAGCTGTTTGACAAGTGAATCAGCGGGGATCGTTGGTCGGCCATCGACTACCAACCCATGACCTCGGGTCCCAGCCGACTTAACCGCCCCTTAAATCGCCCGATTTAGCTTTCTTTAACCGGGCGCACGCGCCCGAGTGCGGGAAGGGGACATGTTCTGGCGGCGGCGACGCGAGCGACGCGAGCCCGTGCTCGATACGATCGGCTCGCTGTTTCATTTGCGGCTCGCGCCGGACGATCGCGCGGGCGGCCCGCCGGAATCGAAGCCGCGCTCGCCTGGCAATGGCACTGCCCCGAAGAACGGAAAATCCAAGCGCACGCGGCGCAAGCGTCGACGCTGGCGCCTTCGTTTCACGCCGCGCCGCCTTGCCTATTGGGCGTTCGTGCTCTCGATCTGGGGCGTTCTCGGCCTTGCCGCCCTCTTCATTCTCGTGTCGCTGCGGCTGCCGTCGCTGCAAACGCTGGTCGTGCCGCCGCGCCCGCCCGCGGTCACGATCCTCGGCACTGATGGAAAAGTGCTCGCGACACGGGGCGATACGGGCGGCGAGGCGATTCCGATCAAAGCAATGCCGCCCTATCTGCCGCAGGCGTTCATCGCGATCGAGGACCGCCGCTTCCGCTCGCATTTTGGCGTCGATCCGCTCGGCCTCGCGCGCGCCGTGTTTGTGAACCTGTCGTCGATGTCGATCCGCGAGGGCGGCTCGACGCTCACGCAGCAGCTTGCGAAGAATCTGTACCTTACGGAAAAGCGGACGATCCTGCGCAAGCTCGACGAGCTCGTGCTCGCGCTCTGGCTCGAGGCGACTTTCAGCAAGGACGAGATTCTCGAGCTTTATTTGAATCGCGTCTACTTCGGTGCCGGCGCCTACGGCGTCGAGGCCGCAGCACAGCGCTACTTCGGCAAGCCTGCGCGCCTCCTGACGCTCGGTGAGGCCGCAATCCTCGCCGGACTCGTGAAGGCGCCGTCGCGTCTTGCTCTCACGCGCAACCCGCGAGCGGCGCGCGAGCGCGCCGAACTCGTGCTTGACGCGATGGTCGACGAAAAATTCGTCACCGCCGAAATGGCGAAGACGGCACGCGCCCGCCCGGCGGCGATCGTGAGGAGCATCGGACCGGGCTCGAGCGGCTACGTCGCCGACTGGGTGATGGACGCGCTCGACGACTACATCGGGCACATCCAGCGCGACGTGATCGTGCAGACCACGATCGATCCGGTGCTTCAGGCCGCGGCCGAGCGTGCGCTCGCCGATGAGCTTGCCGCCAAGGGCGAGAAGTTCGGCGTGCGCCAGGGCGCGCTGCTCGCGATGGATCCGAACGGCGCGGTCCGTGCCCTCGTCGGCGGCCGTTCCTATGCCGACAGCCAGTTCAATCGTGCGATCTCCGCGCATCGTCAGCCCGGCTCGGCGTTCAAGCCGTTCGTCTATCTCGCGGCGCTCGAGCGCGGGCTCACGCCCGACACCGTGCGCGAGGACGCGCCGATCCAGATCAAGGGCTGGCGGCCGGAGAACTACTCGAAGCAGTACTATGGGCCGGTCACGCTCGAAACCGCGCTCTCGCACTCGCTCAACACGGTCGCGGTCCGGGTCGGTCTCGAAGTCGGTCCGCAAGTCATCGCGAAAACAGCGCGCCGGCTCGGTATCGCCTCGAAGCTGGAGGCGAATCCCTCGATCGCGTTGGGCACATCCGAAGTCACCTTGCTTGAACTGGTCGCGGCCTACGCGCCGTTCGCAAACGGCGGCATCGGCGTCATTCCACACGTGATCGAGCGCGTGCGGAGCCGCGACGGAAAGATCGTCTACGCGCGGAGCGCGTCTGGTGTCGGCACGGTCGTGTCGCCGCGCCACGTGCCGATGATGAATCGCATGCT
>DATBJU010000169.1:0-32885 GCA_036556265.1 Xanthobacteraceae bacterium
CGCCGACCGGTGGGGCAAGGAGGTGACAGGCCGGAAGAAGGAGCCGTTCGTCATCCACGAGCTATCGAAGGAGAGTGGAAAGGTTTACGCGACGGAGTGACGGCGTAGCGCCGGGCCCCGAAGCGAGCTGGCCCCCGCGCCTAACTCCCATTGGCACTTTTTCAACACCGGCCGGCGCACGCCCGGTTGCGCCACGCGAAGAATGCAATCACTATCCGTCGGCCTGCCGTCCCCTATTCGGAGGACGCAATGGGGTTCGACAAACGGCGACATATGCGGCGCCCAATGGTGCAGCCGGTGGCAATCTTACGCCCCGACGGTACGCTTGTCTGCGAATGCACCTTGCGCGATGTGTCCGATACCGGCGCAAGGCTGAAATTGGCGGGCGAAGGTTCCGCGACCGTCGAGATTTCGCAACAATTCGTTCTATCGCTGTCGACGCGCGGAAATATCTTTCGACAATGCGAGACGGTATGGCGTAACGGCGACGAGATCGGCGTCCGATTCATCGGCCGCCCGAACAGACCGTAGGTCACCCGCCGGCTCTGTGCCAGCGCCCTAACGGTCCCCGGCCCGGACCACGCCCGAGCCCTTGGCGCGGCCCGCCGCACTGGACGGATTGTAGACAGTCACGCGATTGCGGCCGGCAGCCTTCGCCTGATAGAGCGCAAGGTCGGCGCGGCGCAGCAGGTCGTCGATCGTGTCGCCGAACTCCCATTCATCGACGCCGAAGCTGCAAGAAAACTTCACCGCGTGTCCGGCCGCCTTGACTTCGAGCGCGGCAATGTCGGTGCGCAGCCGTTCGGCGACTGCGACCGCATCGGGAAGCGCGTGCTCCCGGAGCACGATTGCGAATTCTTCGCCGCCGAGTCGGCCCGCGATTTCGTTGAGACTGGCCGTAACGCCGGCGACCGCGCGGATCACCTGGTCGCCGACGCCATGACCATAAGTGTCGTTGATCCGCTTGAAGTGATCGATGTCAAACATGATCGCCGCGACACGGCTGCCGGCAACGGCATGGGCGCACACCTCTTCCCCGCGCTCGAAGAATGCGCGGCGGTTTAGGAGCCCGCTCAGCGGATCGGTCGTGGCCATCCGTGCAAGATCGCGCTGCATGGACCCGAGCCGTTCGGCCGCGCGCAAGCGCGCGTATAGTTCCTCCGTCGCCGGGGGCTTGCCGATGTAGTCGTCGGCGCCGCCTTCGAGCGCCTTGATCAATTTGGTCTGCTCCCGGTTCGAAGACATCACCATGATGTAGATCGGCCGGTGACTGCTCGAGAGCGTGCGCGCCTGACGACACAGTTCAATGCCGGAAATCGTCGGCAACTCGACGCTCGTGATCAGCGCTTCGATCTCGTGATTGGCCCGCAGGCAGTCGAGCGCCTCGCGTCCGTCAGTGAAAGCATGTGCGCGATGGCCGGCCGTCTCGAGCAGCTGGCCAACGATTTTCAGGACGGTGCGGCTCGGGTCGACGACAATTGTCTGCATAACCACGCCGGAAGCTGCAGCATGCCTTTTTAGCCGGCAATCAATTACGAATTCTTAAGAGTGGGTTCCGGCAAAATGCGTAGAATCGCGCGGTGTGGACGCGCGTTACGCATCTTGTAGTCGCAAGTCGGATAAAATCCACGGCGCGGGCACCCGCACTCTCCGAAAAACGGCGCAGCCCCACCCGCACGACGGCGGGTGAGGCCGCGAGACTCTTACAGTCGGACGCGCCGGAGTCTGCGGCTACATCTTCTTGAGCGCCGCCTCGACCTTCTTGCGTGAGTGTCCGACTTTTCTGATGACGCGCTTCACAACCTTACCCGTCACGCCAAACTTGCGCGCCAGACGGCGCACCTCGCTCGGCTGAGAAGATACCAGCCTGCGATCCATACTGACGCGCCGCCGAGCCGTGCGTCGCCGTTTCGTGCTACGCCGTTTTTTGGCGCTGCGCCTTTTCCTTCTGAGGGCCATCTGACTTCCTCCGATTGTAGATTTGCTACCGCTTGAGTTACGCGCACTCGAGGTACACGAAGCACGCGCGGCTAGGTCCTACACTCCGCATTGCGTTCCGGCGTGCGCTAACGGCGCTCGCGGTAAATATAGTGATACTGATTCCAGCCCCCGCGTACAAACGTGCAATCGAATTCCTTACGAATTGTTTCGTCATAGCACTTCCAATTGCTCCGTTCGATACCCGCGGGAAAGGATGTGTACGGCGCCTGAAAGACGCCGTGGATGTACATGTATTCATAGCGCGAGCGGTCGGGGTGATCCGGGCCGAAACATCCGGCCAAGAGTGCGGCCACAGCCGCGCCCGACAACGCCGGCCGAATCGCTGCACGCATACCGTCCTCCGTCTGTCTTCGTCCTGGGCGAAGACGTTCGTGACGGTCGAATCATTCAAGTTCGACCATCATACCGAAAAGCAACGCCCACGACGGCTCCGGGTTGCGTGTCAATCGGTCTGCTTGGCAACCGTATCGATCTCTGTTCTAGGTCGGCTTTGTTTTTTCCTGCTGGATATTCATGCAGCGCGCATTGCCCGACTATCAAATCTGCCCGCCCGACATCGTCAAATCGGTACGTCAGCGCTGGCTGTTCACCTACTGGACAAGGTTGCGCGCCGAACGCCCGTTGCCGCTTTGGTCAGATCTCGACATGGCGGAGCTGGAATCCTGCTTTGACGATCTGTCATTCCTGGACGTGTTTGTGGACAAGGGCGCGATGCGGCTCCGGATTCACAACCACGGCAAGAACGTTGGCGCGATGTATGCCAGTCAGTGTGCCGGAAAATTTCTCGACGAATTGCTTCCAGAGGCTGCGAGAGCACCGACGCTCGAGACCTACGAGCAAGCCGTAAGAGTGCGGCTGCCCGTGTATACCGTCTCCCGGCTTGCCGACGCCGACGCTCGCGTTGTGCTCTACGAGCGCCTGCTCCTGCCATTCAGCGATTTTGGCGAGCGCGTGTTCCGCATTCTCGCCTCACTGGAGACCATCAGTCCGGCGGGAGCATTCGAACGACACAAGCTCATGTCAGAGCCGCGATCGGCAACGAGCTTCGCGATCAAGGCCGCGCTGCGGGCGGGGCCCGGCATCCCGAACATTGTCCGCAACAGCGCAAGTGCCAAGTGACCGTCAGGCTCCGCTTTCGCCCCAAATATTCGTGTTGATTTTTGCGCGGCCGGGCGCCTGCCGGCGGGTGATCCTCTATAGTCGCAGCCGGGCGTTGGCGGGGGTTGGCACGTGGCCGAAGAGCGACGCAGGACCTTGCGGAGGGCGTTCAGCCTTCCAGTCGGGTTATTTCACCCGGACGGCAAACAGATTTGCGAGTGCGTGATGCGTGACATTTCCGATAACGGCGCCCGGCTGACCTTCGACGGCCATCGCGGGTCCGCGATCGACGAAATTCCAAGCGAGTTCATTCTCAGCATTTCCAAAAGCGGAAACGTCTATCGTCGCTGCAAGCTTGTATGGCGCCGAAACAACGAACTTGGTGTGCATTTCTCGCTCGGAGCAAGTGAGCGACAAAAGCGCAGGCTCAGGCGGCTGACCAATTCGTCGTCCGTCGCGTGATCGCCGTTCGACCCTCCGATAGCGTTGGCATCCGCGACCCGAGACCAGCACGGGAGGCAACGGTTTCGCACACATTCTTCGGTTCCGGGGTCGAACGGTGCGACTTTCGCCGCATTCACTCTTTCATAGCCAGCGGGAGAAATATGCGTGATTCGACATTGACTTCGCGTCGTTTGTTCCTATCTTCGCCTGCGTCGACCGACGTAAACTAGAGACAAGCGCTCCTCAGTCGACTATTCCGCCCGCCCTCGTCGCGAGTGCCCGGCGTCAAGTGGAGCGCCAAAATAGGCGCGCAAGCGCGCTGGATCTGGATACGGAACTGCATGCAATTTGACCAACTTGGCCTGAGCGACAAGGTGCTCGCCGCCGTCGCGGCCTCCGGCTATACGAACCCTACTCCCATTCAAGAACAGGCAATCCCCCACGTGCTCGCGCGGCGCGACGTGCTCGGGATTGCGCAAACAGGCACCGGCAAGACCGCCGCCTTTACCCTCCCGATGCTGACGCTTCTGGAAAAGGGGCGCGCGCGGGCACGCATGCCGCGCACACTCATCCTGGAGCCGACGCGCGAGCTCGCGGCGCAAGTCGAAGAGAGTTTCGCGAGGTATGGCAAGAACCACAAACTGAACCTGGCGCTGCTCATCGGCGGCGTCTCGTTCGACGATCAGGACACGAAGCTGACACGCGGGGTCGACGTACTCATCGCCACGCCCGGGCGGCTCCTAGACCACTTCGAGCGCGGCCGGTTGCTCTTGTCGGGGATCGAAGTCCTCGTGATCGACGAGTCGGATCGAATGCTCGACATGGGCTTCATCCCGGACATCGAGCGGATCTGCAAGCTCGTGCCGTTCACCCGGCAAACGTTGTTTTTCTCAGCGACCATGCCACCGGAAATCCAGCGCCTGGTGGGTCAATTCCTGCACAATCCGGTGAAGGTCGAGGTTTCACGACCCGCCACCACGGTCTCGGCCACCACGCAGGTGCTCGTCCCGTCAGCCGCCGATCCCGCGAAAAAGCGCGAAGTCTTGCGCAGCCTCATTCGCAGCGAAAGCAACCTCAAGAACGGAATCATCTTCTGCAACCGGAAGACCGAGGTGGCGAAGCTGCACCGGTCGCTCGTCAGGCACGGCTTTTCGGCGATCGCACTGCACGGGGACATGGACCAGCGATCGCGGATGAATGCGCTCGAGTCGTTCCGCAACGGCGAAATCGCGCTCTTGATCGCGAGCGACGTGGCTGCGCGCGGCCTCGATATTCCGGATGTGAGCCACGTGTTCAATTTCGACGTGCCGCACCACGCGGAGGATTATGTCCACCGGATCGGACGTACCGGCCGTGCGGGCCGGAGCGGTGCAGCGATCACCATAAGCTCCCCCGCGGACAGCAAGTCGCTCGCGGCGATCGAGAAACTGATCGGGCAGAAAATCCCCTGGAGGAACGGGCCGCAGGCGCCGAGCGAGCCTCGAGCGGAACGACGCCAGCCGCCAGCGGCGCCTCAGCCGCAAGTGCAGCGCGGGGGACGAGATCAGGGCCGCGGCCGACCACCCCGCTCCGCGCAAACGCCCAAGCCAGCCGTCGCGCCCGAGACGGCATCAGCGCACCTCCCCGCATTTCTCCTCCGCCCGGTACCTGTGAAGGCCGAATAGTTCCGAGATTTTCGGGTCTTGCGGGCGGTCGACGGTCTGCCGATTTACCCCTCCTTCACCACCCGCCGCTTAGTCTCTGGCCAGTTTTGATGGGGATTCCCGGCCGCTCCAGCTTCGAGAGCGCTCCGGCCTTTTGGCGCTTTTGAGTATGACCGACCACGACGAGCACGCGCGGACGATCAGCTTTGCCGAAACCGCGCTCGGCCAGATCAAAGCGCTGAAGCAGCCGGCGACGCCGCGCAATTTCGAGATCTGGTACACGTACGCGACCGGGCACAACCAAGAGCTCAATCAGACGATCAACGAAACATTGGTGCGCGAGGGTCGTCTGACGGAGGAAGACCTCTCGCGTGTCTACAACGAATACCTTTCTCCGGTCCGCTTCAGCGAACGGATCGATGAGGTCGGCACGCGCATCGTCGGCGAGATCGAGCAAGTGATGACGATGATCGACGCCGCGATCGGACAATCGACGGATTTCTCCCAGTCCTTGGCCGGTGCACAACAGCAGATCATCAGCTCGAGCGACCGCGATCAGTTGCGGTTCATCGTCGAAACGCTCGTGCGCGCAACCAAAGAGGTCGAACAGGCGAACCAATCGCTGCAGAAGCGCCTGGTCGACTCACGCGAGGAAATCAGCGTCCTGCAGGAAAACCTCGAGACGGTGCGCAACGAGTCGCTTACCGATCCGCTCACGACGCTCGCGAACCGCAAGTTCTTCGAAGAGTCGATCAAGCAGTTTGTCGACGAAGCCAACGGCAACGACATGCCGCTCTCGGTCATCCTCACCGATATCGACCATTTCAAGAAGTTCAACGACACCTATGGGCACCTCACGGGTGACCAGGTGCTTCGTCTCGTTGCAATCGCCCTGAAGCAGAACGTAAAGGGCCATGACGTCGCGGCCCGCTATGGGGGCGAGGAGTACGTGGTTCTGCTGCCGAAGACCGCACTGATGGCCGCCGTGACGGTCGCCGACCACATCCGTCGCGCAGTCATGGGCAAAGAACTGATGCGGCGCTCGACCGGCGAGACGCTTGGGCGGGTAACCATCTCACTTGGCGTCGCGGCCTGGCGGAAAGGCGACACCGTTGCGACGCTCCTCGAGCGCGCCGACGGCTGCCTCTATGCGGCAAAGCGCGCGGGGCGAAATTGCGTCGTGGCGGAAACCGCACTCGAGCCGGAAGTCGAGGCGCAGGTTGCCTGAGTCAATGGCGCAGCTTGCGTCGCCGTTCCGAGGCTTTGCGGCGTGGGGGACGGTTTGCGGCGGCACGCTGTGCCGCGCGCAAGGCCGCCCGCGCCCACTCCGCAAGTTCTTCAGGCTCGTCGAGCAAGCGATCCGGCAGGCGCCAGTAGGACAGCACGACCTGTCGCCCTTTGGCGCTGTAAGCAAACGGTCCTGCGCCCACCGCCCGGAAAGCCGGTATCGTCTCTTCGTCGGCCTTGAGATAGAGATCGCCATCGGCGACCAGCGCGAACATCGTGCCTTCTGCATAGATGCCGGCGCCGCTGAACATGCGACGGATCGAAATCGGTCCGAATGCTGAAAAGAGTTCCTTGAGGCGTTCGGGATCGTCGAGTGACACGGGTCAGGCGCGACCCTCGATTTGACCGGTCTTCGCCGGAGCAAGTGTCACGGATTCACCGCAGCCGCATGCCGACGTCTCGTTCGGATTGCGGAACACGAAGCGCGCGGAAAGCTTGTCGACGGTGAAATCCATCTCGGTGCCGAAGAGAAACAGCACGGCCGCCGGATCGATCAGGACGCGCACACCGTTGGCGTCGACCACCTCGTCGCCCTTGGCAACTGTCTCTGCGATGTCCATCGTGTAGGTCATCCCGGCGCAGCCGCCCTTGCGAATGCCCAGTCGCACGCCCGCAACCGGCTTGTCGGCGCGCGCGACAATTTCGCGGATGCGCGCGGCAGCGGCGTCGGTAACGCTCAGGACTGCGGGCTTCGGTCGAACCTCAGCCATCTGACTTCCTCTGCGCCCGTTCGGGCCTAAACCAAAGCTACTATTACACAATTCAACATGGGGTGAACAGCAGCGAGCCGCAAGGGAGGCGGCTTTCTTTCGATATCGCCGCTACTTGCAGCTTACGGACTCAACACGAGCCTACGCAGCCGGCAATCCATCACCAGAGATTCAGCGCGAGCCGAGCCTCCTCCGACATGCGGCTCTGATCCCAGGGTGGATCGAACACGACGTTCACTTTGACCGGTCCGACTCCCTGCACCGAACTCACCGCGTTCTCGACCATGCCAGGCAGCTCGACCGCCGCCGGGCAATTCGGAGAGGTCAGCGTCATATCTACCGTGACGGCGCGATCGTCTGCGATGTCGACTTTGTAGACCAAGCCGAGCTCGTAGATATCGACGGGAATCTCCGGGTCGTACACGGTCTTCAGTCCACCGACGATATCGTCGGTGAGCCGTGCGAGTTCATCAGCCGGGATGCCCGACTCGATCTTCGGCACGTGCGGCGACTCGGCCGTCTGCCCGATCGCGGTCTTTTCGTCGCTCATGCGAACAAGTCCCTACGCAAACAAGTCCTGGGCCTTCAAGAGCGCCTCGGCAAGGATATCAATCTCCTCGGCCGTATTGTAGAGCGCAAAGGACGCCCGACATGTGGCGGTCGTGCCAAAGCGGTTCAAGAGCGGTAGCGCGCAATGGGTGCCCGCACGCACCGCGACTCCGGACCGGTCGATCACGGTTGCAACGTCGTGGGGATGTGCACCCTTCATCTCGAAGGAGATGATCGCCCCCTTCTCCTTGGCCCGGCCCAGGATACGGAGGCTATTGATGCGCGAAAGCCGGTCGGTGGCGAGGCGCAACAGCTCATCCTCATAAGCGCGGATCCGTGCCTTGCCGATCGAGCGCACATAGTCGATCGCGGCCGCGAGCCCGATCGCCGGCACGATCGCAGGTGTCCCCGCCTCGAACTTGTGAGGTGGATCGCCGTAGGTGACGTTGTCCTCCGTCACCTCGCGGATCATCTCGCCGCCGCCGGTGTAGGGCGGTAACTCGTCGAGCCACTTTTTCTTCGCGTAAAGTACCCCGATCCCCGAGGGGCCGTAGAGTTTGTGGCCGGTGAAGGCATAAAAATCGCAGCCGATTTCCTGGACGTCGACGGCAAGGTGGACCGCGGCCTGGCTGCCGTCGATCAACACCGGCACGTTGTGCGCGTGGGCGATCCGCGCCACCTCCTTCGCAGGCACGATGGTGCCGAGCGCATTCGACATGTGCGTAATCGCTACGATTTTCGTGCGCGCGGTGAACAGCTTCTCGAATTCGTCGATCAGGAAATTGCCGTCCTCATCCACCGGGGCCCACTTGATCACGGCTCCCTTACGCTCTCGATGGAAATGCCACGGCACGATATTGGAGTGATGCTCCATGATCGAGAGGATGATCTCGTCGCCCTCGCCGATCTTTGCGAGCCCGAACGATGAAGCGACGAGATTGATCGCCTCGGTTGCGTTACGGGTGAAAATGATCTCGGCGGCGGAACCGGCGTTCAGGAAGCCGCGGACCGTCTCGCGTGCGTTCTCGTATCCTTCGGTTGCCGCATTGGCGAGGAAATGCAGCCCCCGATGGACGTTCGCGTACTCGTTTTCGTAGACGTGGCGCATGCGATCGAGCACGGCGCGCGGCTTCTGCGCGGAGGCTGCGTTGTCGAGATAGACGAGCGGTTTGCCGTAGACCTCACGCGATAGAATCGGAAAGTCCGCACGCACGCGGCTGATATCGTACCGACCGTCCTTCACGGCGGGATGCAGCCATTCGTTCACAGCGACTTCTCCCGGACGGCGAGCCAAGCCGTCGCGCGGTCCACGAATGCGGCACGCAGCCCCTCGTGGGCAATCTGCTCCAGCGCCTCACCGAAGAAGGACTGGATCAGCAGCGCCTCGGCCTGTTTGCGCGGAATGCCGCGGGCCATGAGATAGAACAGCAATTGCGGATCGAGCGCTCCGGAGGTCGCTCCGTGGCCGCACTGCACATCATCGGCGAAGATCTCGAGCTCCGGCTTCTGGTCGGCTTCCGCAGCCTCCGCGAGCAGAAGCGCCCCGAGCGACATGCGCGCGTCGGTCTTCTGAGCGTCGGGGCGGACGACGATGCGCCCCTGTACGACCCCGCGGCTCGTTTCGTCGAGCACGGTCCGGAACATCTCGCGGCTTGCGCAGTCCGGCACCGCGTGGTCGACGACGAGAGTCGTATCGGCGTGCTGCCGGTCGCGCAGCAGCGTGGCGCCGGCGACCCGGAGGTTGGTGCGCCTGCCGGCCAGCCGTATGGTGGCGCTATGGCGCGAAGTGGCGGCGCCCGTCGTCAGCCCGCAGGTCAAGATTTCCGCGTCTTCGGCCGCCTCGCAAAGAAGCGTGGAAAGATGCAGCGCGGCGTTGCCTTCGGCCTGCAAGCGAACGAGCGCGACGTTGGCGCGATCCGCGGCATGCAGTTCGAGCGCCGAGTTGGTCTGGTAGTCGACGCCGTCCGGCCCCTCGAAACTCTCGACGAGGGTCACTTTCGCTCCCCTGCCGACGACGAGGAGATTGCGGGCGAACGTCGCCGCCGCCGTGCCTCCTGCGAACACGTGGCGGATCACGATCGGCCGCTCGAGGACTGCACCTTCCGCGACCTCGATCAAGACACCCTCGTTGAGAAAAGCCATGTTGAGAGCGAGCACGGCGTCGAACGTTTCAGGCTTGATTGCTCCAAGGCGCGCCGCCAGTGCGTGCTTGTCGGCCAGCGCACGGGCGAGCGGCACGATCGTCAGCCCCTTCTCAGGCTGTAGATCGGACAGCTCCGCGACGAACGTCCCGTTCACGAGGACGAGTCGGCGCAACTTGATGGCGGCGAGCGCATCGATCTCGCGAGCCGCCGAAAGCGCGGCGGCATTGGGCGGAGCGGCGAGCGGGGCCGCCTCGCGCAGAAGCGTCCGCAGGTCGGTGTATTTCCACTCCTCCACGCGACGGTGCGGAAGCCCGGTGTCGGCGAATTTGGCGAAAGCCCGCTCGCGCAGGCTCGCAATGTCAGGCCCGCCGGGCAGCTTTGTCTTTGCTGCCTGAAAGGCGGCCGCAATCGATTGCTCGGCGTTGGTGCGGATCGGGCGAACCTCGTTCATCGCCGCCCCTCAGGCCGCCTCCGCCTCGATTGCAGCGTAGCCGCGTTGCTCGAGCTCGAGCGCAAGTTCCGGCCCACCCGAGCGCACGATGCGACCCTTGGCCATGATGTGCACGACGTCTGGCACGATGTAGTCGAGCAGCCGCTGATAGTGCGTGATGACGATCATCGCCCGCCTCGGCGAGCGCAGACCGTTGACGCCGTCGGCGACGATCTTGAGTGCGTCGATGTCGAGGCCGGAGTCCGTTTCGTCGAGCACGCATAGCTTCGGCTCGAGGAGCGCCATCTGGAGAATCTCGTTGCGCTTCTTCTCGCCGCCGGAAAATCCGGTGTTCACCGCGCGCTTCAGCATTTCCGGGTCGATAGCAAGATCTTTCGCCTTCTCGCGCACAAGACGCAGAAAATCCGGGGTGGATAGCTCCGCCTGGCCACGGCGCTTGCGCAGTGCGTTCAGCGCCGTGCGCAGGAAGGTCATGGTGGCGACGCCGGGAATTTCCATTGGGTACTGAAAGGCGAGGAAAATACCTTTGGCTGCGCGCTCGTCCGGCGGCAGCCCGAGCAGGTCCTCCCCTTCAAATCGCACCGAACCTTCGGTGACGTCGTATCCGTCCTTGCCGGCAAGCACGTAGGCGAGTGTCGACTTCCCTGAGCCGTTCGGGCCCATGATCGCGTGGACCTTGCCCGCGGCGACGGACAGATCGAGACCCTGCAGGATCTTTCGGTCGGCGACCTCCACGTGGAGGTTCTTGATTTCCAGCATTTCGAATTCCTATTCGCCGTCCCAATAGTCGAGCGTCGTAGCGCGGCGGCCGATGTAACGCAGACCGGCCTTGCGCGGATCGCCGCCGGGGTCGGGGCGCGACCACACCGCGAACTTCCCGGAATCCGGGTAGTCCACGGCCTCCGGACTCAGCATCGTGGAGAAGCCGAGATAACGCATCTCCTGGCTGCCGGTGTTGATGATCTGGTGCGCGACCTCCGCTCCGCCTGCGGGCGCCGCAAGCATATCGCCGGCACGGATCGGGTAGGTCTTGTCGCCATAGCGATACTCGCCGGTTCCGGAGAGAATAAAGAACATCTCTTCGTTCGCGTGATGCACGTGAAAGGGAAACGCGCGCTTGCCGGCCGGCACCACATGCAGCGCGCAGCCGAGCGCCTGTGCACCGATCAGCGGACCGATACGACCCCACTTCAGCACGAATTTCTCGCCATGGCCGCGGTCCGTGAGCGGCACGTCGTCGATGTTGACGACAGGCTTCTTCGGCGACGTCATCCCACGCTCCCCTCGAGCGAAATCGCGATCAGCTTCTGCGCCTCGACCGCGAACTCCATCGGCAGGTGCTGAAGCACATCCTTGACGAAGCCGTTGACGACGAGCGCCACGGCCTCCTCCTGCGAGAGGCCGCGCTGCATGGCATAGAACAGCATGTCCTCGGAGATCTTCGAGGTGGTTGCCTCGTGCTCGAATACGGCCGAGGAATTCTTCGCCTCGATGTAAGGCGTCGTGTGCGCGCCGCACTTCGAGCCGACGAGCAGGCTGTCGCAGTTGGTGAAATTGCGCGCGCCGGTCGCCTTGCGGTGCGCGGAGACGAGGCCGCGATAGGTGTTGTTCGAATGCCCGGCGGCGATGCCCTTGGAGACGATCCGGCTGTTCGTGTTCTTGCCAAGGTGGATCATCTTGGTGCCGGAATCCACCTGCTGGTACCCGTTCGAAATCGCGATCGAATAGAATTCGCCGCTGGAATTGTCGCCGCGCAGGATGCAGCTCGGGTACTTCCAGGTGATGGCGGAGCCGGTCTCAACCTGGGTCCAGGAAATCTTTGAGTTCTTGCCGCGGCAGTCGCCGCGCTTGGTCACGAAGTTGTAGACACCGCCGCGACCTTCCTTATCGCCGGGGTACCAGTTTTGCACGGTCGAATACTTGATCTCGGCGTTGTCGAGCGCGACCAGCTCGACGACGGCCGCGTGCAGCTGGTTCTCGTCGCGCATGGGCGCCGTGCAACCCTCGAGGTAACTCACGTAGGCGCCTTCATCGGCAATAATCAGCGTCCGCTCGAACTGCCCGGTCTGGCGCTCGTTGATACGGAAGTAGGTCGACAATTCCATCGGGCAGCGCACGCCCTTCGGCACGTAGACGAAGGAGCCGTCCGAGAACACCGCCGAGTTGAGCGTGGCGAAGAAATTGTCCGTGATCGGCACGACCGAGCCGAGGTACTTGCGGACGAGCTCCGGATGCTCGCGGATCGCATCCGAGATCGAGCCGAAGATCACGCCGGCCTTGGCCAGCTCTTCCTTGAAGGTCGTGACCACGGAAACGGAATCGAACACGGCATCGACGGCGACGCGCGACGGGCTCGAGCCGTCCTCGCGCACGACGCCGGCGAGCATCTCCTGCTCGCGCAGCGGAATGCCAAGCTTTTCATAAGTCTTGAGAATTTCCGGGTCGATCTCGTCGAGCGACTTCGGTCCCGCCTTCTTCTTGGGCGCCGAGTAGTAATAAAGATCCTGGTAGTCGACCGGTCCGTACTTCACGCGCGCCCAGGTCGGCTCGCGCAAGGTCAGCCAGCGCCGGAAGGCCTGCAGGCGCCACTCCAGCATCCAGTCAGGTTCATTCTTCTTGGTCGAGATGAAGCGGACCGTGCTCTCATCGAGCCCCTTCGGGGCCTTGTCGGATTCGATGATCGTCTCGAAACCGAACTTGTACTGATCAACGTCGATCGAGCGGACGCGCTCAACGGTCTCCGGAACGGCCGGCATTGCACTCTCTCCTCATCCTTGCGGTTTCAAGGACCGCAACGTGGGGCTGGCTCACAACCCGTGAGCCAGATTTTTCCTTTGAACATGATCTAATCCGAAAACCGGTCTCCACTTTTCGGGATCATGCTCGGATCAGGCGGCGCGTTCGCGCCGGCGCTGACTGACATTCAAGTACACACGCTTCCACACTTCAAGAAAGCGCGAAATGTCGCTTTCCGTTGTGCTCCAGCCGAGACTCACGCGGATCGCGCCCTTCGCGATCTCCGACGCGACATGCATCGCTGCGAGTGTCTCGGACGGGCCCACCTTGCCGGATGAGCAGGCTGCACCGGCGCTCACCGCAACACCTTCCAGATCGAAGGCGATCACCGCGGTCTCCGCAGCTACACCCGGCACGGCGAAGCACAACGTATTTGGCAGCCGCGTCGCGCCCGCGGAAAGTACGACCGCCTCGGGCGCGATCGCGCGTAAGCCTGCCTCCGCGGCATTCCGCAGTTCGGTCAGGCGGCGCTCCTCGCCTGCCGCTCCGGCTGACGCCAGCTGTGCAGCGACCCCGAATCCGACAATTGCTGCCACGTTTTCCGTACCGGCACGCCGGCCGCGCTCCTGACCTCCGCCCTTGACGAGCGGTGGCGCCCGGAAATCGTCGTTACGCGCGATAAGCGCACCGGTTCCTTGCGGCCCGCCGAACTTGTGCGACGAAATGGATATAAGGTCCGCGCCCGCGTCAACAAGGCTGAACGGAAGCTTGCCCGCCACCTGCACCGCGTCGCTGTGAAAAATGCCATCCGCCGCGTGCACGCGCGCAGCGATCTCTGTGACCGGCTGAAGTACGCCAGTCTCGTTGTTTGCGGTCATCACCGATACGAGGGCTCGACGGCCCTGATCACGATGATGCACGAGCGACGCGTCGAGCGCGGCAAGATCGACAATGCCGTCGCGGTCCACGGGAACAACTTCGATTTGGTCGCCCATGAACCGCCCGCCCGCGCGCACGGACGGATGCTCAACCCCGGAAACGAGTAGCACGTCGCAACGCGACATCCGGCCGTCGAGCTGGAACTCAGGTGACAACGCAAGCACATTCGCCTCGGTCGCCCCGCTTGTGAAGGTCACGCCCCGCGGATCCGCGGCGACGAGCGCCGCCACCTGCTCGCGCGCGTGCTCGACGGCCGCGCGCGCGGCGCGGCCCTCGGCGTGCACGGACGATGCGTTCCCGAGGGCAAGCGCTTCCTGCAGCGCCGCCCGCGCCGGCGGGCGCAGGGGCGAAGTCGCGTTATGGTCGAGATAAGTGCGTTCCGCCGTCATTTTCGCAGGACCTGGCCCGTAAACGCTTGCCAACGGGCCGCGATTTCGCCATATGGGGTTTCCGCTCGTTTCCGCAGCGTGCGACCGCGCGTTTAGGGAGCGGAGCCCAAATTTAGAACAATTCTAAAGAGATAGGCCGATCGCAAGGTCGAGTCAAGCCGCCGAGCACCTTCCCCGCACCGCCCGGCAGCGAAAATCGGCTGCGTGCGTCCGGAACGAGCCGCGGATCGGAGTAAGCGAATGCCCGAAGTGATCTTTACCGGCGAGGACGGGCGGCTTGAGGGCCGGTTCCACCCCGGCCGCACGCGCAACGCTCCGATCGCGATCATCCTGCACCCGCACCCGCAGTTCGGCGGGACGATGAACAATCCCGTCGTCTATCACCTGTACTACGCATTCGCGAACCGCGGGTTCGCGGCCCTGCGGTTCAATTTCCGCGGCGTCGGGCGGAGCCAGGGCGTGTTCGATCATGGTCAGGGCGAGCTTTCGGATGCCGCCGCGGCGCTCGACTGGGCACAGGCCGCCAATCCCGACGCGCGCGCGTGTTGGATCGCGGGCTTTTCCTTCGGCGCGTGGATCGGCATGCAGCTCCTGATGCGGCGACCGGAGGTGGAGGGATTCATCTCGATCGCGGCACCGGCCAACCTCTACGATTTTTCGTTCCTGGCGCCCTGCCCTTCGTCCGGCCTGTTCGTGCACGGCGACAAAGATTCGGTCGTTCCGGTTGCGGCGGTCGGAACGCTGGTCGAGAAATTGAAGACGCAAAAAGGCATCGTGATCGACCAGCAGATCGTCAAGGGAGCGAACCATTTCTTCGACGGCAAGACCGAAGAACTGATCGAGCTCGTCGACGAGTATCTGGACCGGCGCCTGCCGAAGACGCGCGAGAGCGCGGCGTAGTGCGCAGTCAAATCTTTAGCGACTTGCAAGCGTCCGAGTTGATGAAGGTGAGATAGAGCTCGCGAGCGAATGACTCGTCGAAACGATCCATTCGCCGATAGAAGACGACGACGCACAGGACGAGCAGGCCGAGCTGCAATACCCGCAAGCCGATCGAGGTCCGCGAAGCCTGCAGCAATTTCGCCCACCTCGGCCGCATCAACTGGCACCAGATCAGGAACAGGACGCAAATCGCGAGCACGACGAACGCGCTAGTGACCTCCAGGTGAAGCGCATAGTCTCGCTGCAGTTGCTGCGTGCTTTCTGCCTTCCCTTGCGCACGCACGTCCGCATAGATCCGGCGCACCATGCCCCGCCACCTCGCTAGCGTGTCCGCCGGCACTGACTCGACCTCATCGACCAGAGGTTTCGGCGGAATACCGACTGTATCGCCTGACGAACTCACTGGGCCCGCATCGAGCAATTTCAGGTCGTCTTTCGTGACGCCGAAGTTCACCTTAATGCACGCGAACAATTTCTCACGGTCGTCCGCCGCCAGGATTCGACTATCTCCCTTGAACACCGAATTGGACGCGTAGGCGGATTCAGCACCTCGTATTGACTCGAGCAGGATCGTATCGCGCCCGAGCCCCTGCAGAAGATGTCCGAGCACGAACGAAACGATGACGAATGCGCCAAACCCGGCAAGATCGAAGGCGGAGCCGCTTGCCGGGCCGGTATGCTCACGAATCCAGGGAAACAGGAACATCAGCCCGAGCAACAACACCGAGCCGGGAATGACGAACGCAAAATATTGGTAGGCATCGAATGAAAACGACACACCGTGCCCCCGCGACCCGCGCACCCCAACAATCGCTTCGAAGATGCGCGCGTCCCTCGAACAACCCGAATTCTGCGCGTTGCGGTTGGCGGCCGTCAATCCGGACGCGACAACACGCCTCCGCGCATCGGCTCCGCGACGCCGGTGGTGGAGGGAAATGTAAGCGGCAGGCCCCGTAACGACCGCACGGCGAGATAGCCGAAAGCCTGTGCTTCAAGCGCGTCCGCCGACCAGCCGACGGCTTCGGCGACCAGAACCTGCGCGAGCAGGTTGGAGCGAAGCAATTTCATCAGTGTGCGGTTGCGCGCGCCGCCGCCGCTAACGATCCAGGTCGCGGGCACGTTCGGCAAATGCCGCAGCGCCCGGCCGATCGAACCTGCGACGATCGCGGTGGCTGTCGCCACAGCGTCTTCAAGCTTCAGTGCATCCACGGGAAGCCGTGCGAATTTCGCACGGTCCAATGATTTTGGCGGCTTACGGGCGAAGAAGGGATCGGCCAGCGTCGCCTCAACGATCTCCCAGCGCGCGGCTCCCTGCGACGCGAGGATGCCGTCGCGATCGAAACGTTTCCCGGTCCGGGCGAACACGATTTCGTCGATCGGCGCGTTTCCTGGCCCGGTATCGAATGCGACCGGATCGTCGTCGCCATCGATATAAGTGACGTTCGCGACGCCGCCGATATTCAGAACCGCGATCGGATGGGGCTCTTCGAGGTTGCGGGCGAGCGCGCGGTGGTAGACGGGCACGAATGGCGCGCCTTCTCCTCCGGCTGCCATGTCGGCGGCGCGGAAGTCGTGGACGACGGGGATGCGAAGCTCGCGGGCAAGGGTTGCGCCCTCGCCGATCTGCACGGTCAATCGTGCTTCGGGGCGATGCAACACCGTCTGTCCATGGAAGCCGACGACATCGACCTTATTTCGCGCGATCCCGTGCTCGCGCAGGAAGGCCTCGACGGCCTGGAAGTGCGCGGCGGTGACCAGACGTTCCGCATCGCGCACCGCGCCGGGCCGCTCGTCGCGAACCCTAATTCGCACGGCGGCCTGGATCGCCGATCGCAGGAGCTGCCGCTCCTCTTCTGCGTACGGCCGGTAGCCGGTGGGGCCAAGGCGCGCGATCGACTCGCCGTCGGTCTCGACCAGCGCGACGTCGATTCCGTCGAATGAGGTCCCGCTCATCAGGCCGATCGCCGTCAGCGCGCTCATAGCGACCCAGTTCCTTTGAATCAGACGGCAGACCTGTTACACCAGCGGCCCGGCCGATGCGACGCCCGCGGCCGCTCCCACAAGAGTCTTCAATGAGCGATTACAAGTCCGATTTCCTGCGCGTGCTTTCCAGCCGGGGCTTCATCCACCAAGTCTCCGAGCCGGATGACCTTGATGCATTGGCGAAATCCGGCCGGATTACCGCCTATATCGGGTTCGACTGCACCGCGCCATCGCTGCACGTCGGCTCGCTGCTCCCGATCATGATGCTCTATTGGATGCAGCAGACCGGACATCGGCCGATCGCGCTCATGGGCGGCGGCACTACGCGCGTCGGCGACCCCTCCGGAAAGGATGAGAGCCGCCAGCTCCTCACCGAAGCGCAAATCGAGAAGAACCTGAAGGGCATCCGCGCGATCTTCTCCAAGTTCTTGAAGTTCGGCGAAGGGCCAAACGACGCCGTCATGGCGAACAATGCCGACTGGCTGAACACGCTGAACTACATCGACTTCCTCCGCGAGGTCGGCCGGCATTTCTCGATCAATCGCATGTTGACGTTCGACTCGGTCAAACTGCGGCTTGACCGCGAGCACGAGCTTTCTTTCCTCGAATTCAACTACATGATTCTACAGGCGTACGACTTCGTCGAGCTGCACCGCAGGCACGGATGCGTGCTGCAGATGGGCGGATCGGATCAATGGGGAAATATCGTCAATGGCATCGATCTCGGCCGTCGCATGCTCGGCGCGCAGTTGTTTGCTCTCACCTCGCCGCTCATCACGACCGCGTCGGGGGCGAAGATGGGCAAGACCGCGCAGGGGGCGATCTGGCTCGACGCCTCGATGATCAGTCCATACGATTACTGGCAGTTCTGGCGCAACACGGAAGACGCCGACGTCGAGCGGTTTCTGAAGCTTTTCACCGTTCTGCCGCTCGAGGAGATCTCGCGGCTCGCGTCGGTCAAAGGCGAAGAGATCAACGAAGCAAAGAAGGTGCTCGCGACCGAAGCCGCGGCACTGGTGCACGGGCGGCAGGCGGCTGAAAAAGCTGCTGAGACCGCGCGGGCGACGTTCGAGGAAGGGACTCTCTCACAAACACTGCCGCAAATTGAGATCCCGCGCGCCGATCTCGCCGCCGGCTACGGCGTGTTGACGGCGGCAGTAAAGGCCGGCTTCGTTCCCTCGACGAGCGAAGCGCGCCGCCAGGTCAAGGGCGGCGGCTTGAAGGTCAACGACGTCACCGTCGTCGATGAGAAACTGACGTTGTCGCAAAAGGACCTCACGCCGGAGGGCGTGATCAAGCTCTCACTCGGCAAGAAACGTCACGTATTGCTTCGGCCGGTGTGACTTCTTCGGCCGTCGTCTCGCACGCTAGCGATCGAGCGGGCCAGCCGTCGGGCCGGCCGCTGGCACTGCATCGGGCGCCGAGCGGAATTCGAACAGCTTGCGCAGGAAGCCGGGGGCCGCGGCCGACATCGGGTTGACGCGCAACGTCGGTCCGCTCGCGGGACCCACAACCTCAAACGTGATTGCGATCAGCCCCTCTTTCGGGCCTCCCAGGAACAGCCCGACGATCGGCAACTGTCCGAACAGATTGTTGAGACCGAATGCCGGCACATACGTGCCGCGCAGGTGCACGCGATCGCCGGCGAAGTCCAGCACACCGTCGACGGTCGCGCCAATGGACGGGCCGAAGATCACTGCCTCGCGGATATTGAAGCGGCCCGGCGTGCGGTTGAAATCGACCTGCATGCGGAGAAAGGCGACGCCTTGCGCCGATGGCCGTGGCCCGCGCGGCTCGTTGGGATCAGGCGGCGCCGCCGCCTGCATGCGATCGAGCGCAGGCTCGCCGCGAATCGTGAATTCCTTGAGATGGATCGTCCCCTCCTGCGGGGCGCCATCCGGCCGCGGCGGTTCGATTACGATTTGCGCCTCGCCGCCATAAACGCGGCCATAGAAATCGGCAAAGCGGAAGAGTGCGCCGGCGTCGCCGGTCGTCAGATAGATGATCGGCCGGTTGCCGTCGCGCAGGCGAAGCTCACCAACCATGCTGGCGTCCCGGCCAACCTTGCCGACGAGCGAGAAATTCCGGATCTCGCCGTTGCGCCGCAGAATCCTCATGTCGACTTGCCGCGCGACCTCGCCGTTGTGGCCCGTCGCGGCACCCAGACGCAACTCGAGATCGAGATCGCGCGGACGCTGTTGGCGGCTGGTTGAAACCTGCGCGGGCCCCTCCGTCAGTCCGCGGATCGCGCCGCGCGCATCGAGTACGTCGCCGCGCACGGTCACGCGCAAGGCGCCGTCAGGAGCGCGATCCGCGCGCAAGCTCGCCTTGTCGCCATCGGAGAGATTGAAGATCGGCAGATTGGCCGACACGAACGCGCCCTCTTTGTCGAGCTCGAGGGAGCCCTTGAAAGTGGCACCCGAGCCCGTGACGGACAGGTCCTCGAGCTTGACCACATTGTCGCGTTCAATCACACGGAACGTGGCCCGCGCCGCGCGGCCCGCCGGCTTCTGCCAACCGGGCACAAGGTCGCTGATCTTCGCGTTGGTGAGGTCGGTTTCAACGTCGATCCGGTTTTCGCGCTCGTTGATCAGACCCTGTACCTGCAGCTTGATCTGACCGAGAAGCCAAGGTGCGAGATCGACCCCGATCCGCGCACGTACGGTGTCGTCAACCGCGGCAGACATGCGAAAATCGGCCTCGTTCTTCGCTTTAACCTTGCGGTACTCGAAGCTTGCCGGGGCGCCGGCGATCTTGCCGTCGCCCTTGACCTGCACTGCGGCGCCGGTGACCGATACCTTCGCGTTGATGCCTTCCACCCGCTGACCGCGCACGATCCCGTCCGCGCTGAAGTCCTTCACGTCGCCCTCAGCAAGATAGGAGACTTCATCGCCGCGTATCTCCTGTCGGAATATGAGGTCGAGCTTCACACTGCCGACGGCCGTACCTTTCGCCGTCGCGGGATCGATCGTGAATCCCGCCTCGCCGCGCAGGAATTCGGTGCCGGCGATTTCCGCCACCGCGTCAGCTGCACCGTCGAAGCGGAAGCGGATCGTCCCATTCGGGTTTGGCGGCACATGATCGGGCACCTCGAGCACGGCATCGGACAACGTAATCCTTCGGCCGAGCGGCGTTTCGATCGCCCCCTTGGCGAGGCGTACGCGCGCAGTCTTGCCGGTGACGACCGCCGTCACTTGCGCGTCGCGCACAATGGGAAGCGCGGCCGCAGGCCGAAATACAGCGTTCGAGCCGGTCATTTCGAGGCGTACTGCGGAATCGGGAAGCTCGACGCCGGCCTTGCCGATGGCGTCGAGCGGGATGTTGAGTGCGATCAAGATACGATCGATCATTCCCTGCTCGATGCGTTCGACAGCCCAACCGCGGGTTCCGCGCGCGATCACGACGGGCCAAAGCCGTTTTGCCGCCGAGACCGGCACTTGCGACGCGGCAATTCCGAGCGCGAGCATCGGCTTCGATCCGAACGTGAGCGAGCCGGAGAACGCACCGCCGGTCATGGCACCGGCAAGTGTGCCCTGCTGAATGATCAGACGCTGTTGGACCGGGTCGTAGACGCCGCGCGCAGTGAGCTGATCGAGTACGAGCGGCGCTTCTCCGCTGCGGCTGCTGGAGAGCGCCACCATTCCCTGCGAAATCCGCACCGGCCAGTTGCGATCGCCGCCTTTGGGCGCCTCCACGATTGCGGACGCGGCAAACCGGTTGCCGCCGGCCTGAACGATGATCGGCTCGAAGATCGTCGCTTTAAGGCCGGGATCAAAGCGCGCCTGCACCTGGATCTCGTCAACGCGCACACGGACCTCAGGGTCGCTTGCGCTGCCGACAATGCCTGCGCCCGCGCTTGCACGGAAAAATGCCGAGACGAGTCGCCCGTCGCGGGCGATCTGCGCCCGCAGGATTCCGGAGAGGCCGCTCTCCGCGAGGAAATCCGCGTCGACGAGACCGGCAGCGAGCATGATGTCGCCCGGCGCGAGATTGTTCGCGACCACGTCGATTGCGCGAATATCATCCTGCACCGGCGCGATTGTTGCGGTCAAACCCCATTTCTGGTTCGTCCCGCTCGACGTCAGATTGAACAGCAGGCCGCCTTCGGCGGGGCGCGCAAGCTGGATGTTGATGTCCTGGAAGCTCCACTTTCGTCCGTTGTCCTCGTCCTCGACGATAAGCGTTCCTTGTTTCAACCCGATTTGCGAGAGCGCGACGCCGTCGAGACCGCCCTTTTCAAAACTGTCGAGCCAACGGACGAGCTCGGGATAGTGGAACGGCTCAGCGACAACAACGGGCGTGCTGCGCGGTTGGGTCTTGGGTGATGTCCTGCCCGAGTGCACGGGGCTCGACACTTCGCCGAACGCGTCCGCGGTGGTTATCGGCGTTGCGTCTCGGCCGGCGGTGATTGCAACGCGACCGTCGGCGCCGACGCGTATCGTTGTCTCCGCGCCCACCAGGTCGATACGGCGCGCGCGGAACGTGCCCATCAGCAAGCTCGCACCGTCGAGTCCGACCTCGGCGCTCGGCGCGCTCGCGATCACCTTGCCGCCAGGACCGTAGACGCGAATGCGCTGCACGCGCAGCACCGGAGCGCCGGTCGAATCGTGATCGAGTCGCGTATATCCGATATCGACCTTGTGACCGGGACCGAGCTGGCGCTCCAGCGCGGAGGCGACCCACGGGCTCGCAACATCGAACGGGAAGAAGCCGCGAACCAGCAGGACGTAGACAAATCCCAGCGCGAGAACGCCGAGACAGATGATCTTGGCTCGCGAGATTCTTCCGTAACGGGTGCGAAACAGGGCCTGTCCGACTTGAGCCAGAACGCCCCGGCGGCGCGAATGATATTGAATTTGATGACGAACAAAGGCCGGCCGGTGGTGCGACGGATGTCCGTGCACAGACTGGCCCCGGTGCGGACCGTGTGGGTGCGTTGAATGCATCGGCAATGGCGCCTTGGGCCGTCCCCTCGTCCCCCGGTAGGCTGGCGCTACGCGCAGTCTGTATTACGCCGGCACGCTCGATCCGCCCCTCGGCGAACCACTTATGACTTCAGCACATTCAGCTTAGCATCAACTTAGCAAAGGCTATGAAAAGGCGTCGAAAGGAAGGCAGATGAAGGGGATGGCCCAGGTCGGCGAGCTCGCGCCGGATTTCACCCTGGAGGCCGCGGGCGGCGGCGAGGTGTCGCTAAAGGGCCTTCGGGGCCGGAAAGTGGTGCTTTTCTTCTACCCCAAGGCCGACACGCCGGGCTGCACCCGCGAGGCAATAGATTTCAACCGGTTACGAACGGACTTTGAGAAGGCCGGGACGACCATCCTCGGCGTGTCTGCCGACCCGGTGAAGGCGAACGACAAATTCAGGGCAAAATACCGCATGTCCGTGCCGCTCGCCTCCGACCCCGCCCACGCGATGCTCAAGGCGTACGGGGTCTGGGGCGAGAAGAGCATGTGGGGCCGAAAATACATGGGGATCACCCGGACCACAGTCCTGATCGGGCCCGATGGGCGAGTCGCCAGGGTTTGGTCTGGCGTGAAGGTCGGCGGACACGCCGAGGAGGTTCTGGCGGCGGCGCGTGCGCTCTAGCGGGCGCCCCGTTCAATCAGCGTTAACCATACCGGGCCATTCATTGGGCTGTTGCGCCGGGCGTACCGGCGGCACGAGGTCCGATGTACCGCCAGGATTCCGGGTTTGCTCGGCATCGCGCCGATGGCCCAGATCATCACAGCGACCGCGCCGCCCGGTCACGGCGCAACGGGAAGGTCGCGACGCTGTGCACGATTGTGCTGCTCGCGTCCTGGGCCGGTGCGGCGACCCTCTACATCCTGTTTCGCGACGACGCGCTGAAAGCAATCGTCGCGCGTCAAATTGCGATCACGCGCTCCTACGAGTCGCAGGCGACGCAGCTGCACACGGAGATCGACCGGTTGCGTTCGCTTAAGTTGATCGACCAGGAACGCGTCGAGCGTGCCCTCGCCGAACTCACGCGGCGGCAGAACACACTCGAGGCGCGCCAGTCGGCGTTGCCGACCGTCGGCGCAAGACCGTCCAGCCGCGAGGCCACGGCCGAGATCACAGGTGCAATACCCGCCCCGCGCATGCCCTCGCCCGCTTCCGCACCAAAGCCTTCGCCACTCTCCGATACGATTCTGGTCGTGCCGCCGAGCGATCGCACAGCACGGCTTGAGTCCCGTCCGCTGCCGCCGCTCGGGAGTCGAACCGATTTCGGCCAGATTGAAAGTGCGACCGACGTGCGGGTAGGAAATCTGGCGCGCGAGCTCGCGCAACTCGAAGTCGCGCAAAACCGCGCGCTGAACGAAGCCGAAGAAACATACGACGGTCGCGAGCGGCGCATGCGCCGCGCATTCGCCGACCTCGGTCTGAAGACCGCGCGCAGTCGCGGTACGGCCAAAGCAGCATCCGGAGGGCCATTCCTGCCCTGGTCGCGTCCGCCGGAAGATCCGTTCGCGCGTCAATTGTATCGGATCAGACTCGCGGCACGCGCCGTCGAGGCTCTTCAGCGCGAGCTCGCGACGGTGCCCGTGATTCGTCCGACGACAGGGGCGACCGACGTGACCAGTCCGTTTGGTGTCCGCCTGGATCCCTTTGTGCGGCAGCTCGCCCTTCACACGGGTGTCGACTTCCGCGGCGAGCCGGGCGAGCCGGTGCGGGCGGCCGCATCCGGCAAGGTGGCGCAAGCGGAACGTAACGGGGGATACGGATTGATGGTGGAGGTGGATCACGG
This sequence comes from Xanthobacteraceae bacterium, assembly GCA_036556265.1. Lineage (GTDB taxonomy): Bacteria > Pseudomonadota > Alphaproteobacteria > Rhizobiales > Xanthobacteraceae > JAUSIF01. The sequence goes on from DATBJU010000169.1 coordinate 24,065, forward strand.
AAACGGGATCACTACACGCTACGCGCATCTGTCCGCGATTTTGGTGAGTGAGGGCTCGATCGTCGACGCGGGTACGGTCATTGGCCGAATTGGCACCACGGGCCGCTCGACAGGGCCGCATCTCCATTACGAAGTGCGTGTGAACGGCGAAGCCGTCGATCCGCAGCGGTTCCTGCGCGCCGGATTGGGGCTCGATGCCATTCAATAGAAATTCACGAGTCTTTTCGGCCCGTTGCTCGGCGTTCCGCAGCTTCTGACTCAAGTCATTCAGAATTCGATTCAAGCCACCTGAGCTCCGCCCGCCGCAAGACGCACGGGTGCCCTTCACCAATCGGCCGGTTCCGGCTCAGGCGGCCCGCTTCCAATCGATCACGGAAGCAAGCCACGCGCCCGCTTCCTGGTCGAAACGGATCCGGTAGGCGGTCCATCCCTTTTCCAGGAGCTTGAGCGCGATTTGCACGGGTTCCTCGTCGGCGGGCGCGGAAAAACCGGCCCGGTGCCGACCCTTGGCCGTGTCCAATAGAACGGGAAAGCGACGCTGACGCATGGTCTCCACATTACTGACGGACGCAATATGGGGATCGGCCAAACTAAGTTCCATCAGGAATTGGCGAGTAAGCCGAGTATCCCACGCCCGCTATTTGGCAATCGAGTTGCTGTAAAAGAACTCCAATATCGGGCTGGCATCTTCGGTCCGACTTCGCGTCGGAGTTGCCGCAACATTCCGTGATGGGCGTGATTTTTGCTGCCAGTCGGGGACCACGTTTGGTTCCGCCTCCGGGTGCACGGGAATTGACCCGGTAATCTCAGGAGCAGGCGGGTTGAGCGTCCGCGTCGATCGCGCCGCCGGACTTGGGGCCGCCGCCGTGGTCGCCGGCGGCGGACTCGTGGGCTTTGCACCCGGCCCGACCGCTTCCGGCTCGATCGCCTTGGCAGCTGCAGACGGCGGGGTGGATACAATGGCCCTGTCGCCGGCCGTCGTTGAGGACGGCTGGGATGGAATCAGTGGCCTCGCGATGATTGCCGGCGTCGGCAGATCAAATCGCGCCGGCGGTCGCGGCGTGATCGCGCCTGTAGGCGGTTCGGCGATCGCAGGCACGATCGGCCTGGCGACGACCTTCGGCCGCTGCGCCTCCGTCATGGGCGTGACGCCCGGACGCAGGCCGATGGCGACGCTGAAGTTCTCGCTTGTGCTGAGCAGGCGTGCGCCTGTCATGACCAGTGAAACACAAACGATGATGGCCGCAATGACGATGCGGAAGTCGAGCATGCGAGGCCTCCTGACGCGCGCCGCCTCGCGCGCGTGATTCGCATGGCGGCAAGATATCTGAGTCGCGCCACCACAAGTCGCGCACCTCGCATCGCACGCGAAAAAAAAACGCCGAGGAATGTTCCGGGTACGAATCGATCAGCGCGCCACTGCTTTCCTGGCGCGCTCCGACAGATCTGACGCCGGCCCGGTTCGGACGGGTTCGGACGTCTGGCGACGGCGCTCGTCGCGGCCTGAGCGAGTCGCTACGCCCGAAATTCCATGAAATTCAGCAGTCCCCGGGGTGCCAAAACGGGAATGTCGGAATTTCCGCAATATCGATTCAATTCTTCGCAACGAATAAGGATCATGCTTCGCGCCTTCTCGCTCCTTTGAGGGGGAGCAGTGCCATGCACGACGACCGCAGAAAGCACCCCCGACTACGCACGCTGAAGGCCGGCAAGATCGTCTTCAACCGTCGCCTTAACGTGATCGACTGCATCGTGCGCAACATGTCCGAAGGCGGAGCCTGCGTTCAGGTGGACGCGCCGGACTGGCTGCCCGAAAAGTTCGATCTCACAATTCCGATCGACGGCTGGAAGCGCGCCTGCCGGATGCAGTGGAAATCGATCGACCGCGTCGGCATCGCGTACGTCTGACTGCTTCCGACGCCGATAGCGCGCGGCGCGAGACTGATTTAGGCTTCCCCCGGGGGAGACGCCACGGGGGAAGTGATGCCACGCATCGTGTGTTGGCCCCGGCTCATGCCGGCTGCGCTCGTTTGTTTGGTGCTTGGCGGATGCGCAGGCAACGAGGCGTTCGCTCCGAGCTCGCCGGCGGTGCCCGCGGCAATCCCGCCGGCAATCCCCGCGCAAGCTTTGGTCGGTCGCTGGGGTCTCGGCTCGTATCATCGCGAGGAGGATCGCGCCCGCACCGAGGCAGCCGCGCGCAACGCATGCACGAAACCGTACGAAATCGCGCCGGGTCCGACCGGCGGTGTGATCATGCACCTGGCGGATCAACCGGAGGCGCAGGAGCTCGTACTGAAAGGCGCTCCCGCGGGACGCACCTTCCTCGGTCCACGCGGCGAGCCGGGTGCGCAACAGGATCGCGAAATCGTCTCGCACGACGGCAACACGATGATCATGCGGTGGGTCGATCCCGAGGTCGGCGCCCGCTACGGCACGCTGGTATTTACGAAATGCGGCACGACCGCTACGGCTGGACGACCACCCGCGTCCCAACCGGCACCCGCTCGTAGAGGTCAGTGACGTCCTTGTTCACGAGACGGAAGCAGCCGGACGATACCGCCTCGCCGATCGTCTGCGGCTGGTTGGTACCGTGGATGCGATACACGGTGCCGCCGAGATAGAGAGCGCGCGCGCCGAGCGGGTTGCCCGGACCGCCCGCCATGAAGCGCGGCAGATAGGGCTGGCGCTCGATCATCTCCGCGGGCGGAATCCAATCGGGCCACTCCGCCTTGCGCGACACCCGCAACTGACCTTTCCAGCGGAAGCCGTCGCGGCCGACTCCGATGCCGTAGCGCATCGCGAGATTGTCCTTCATCACGAGATACAGCGTCCGCTCCGACGTCTCGATGATGATGGTGCCCGCCGGTTCGTGCGTCCGGAAGAACACGACCTTGCGTGCGTATTCCGGTGGTAGCTCGTAGTCTTCGTCCGGGACGACGCCGGGCTCGTCGCCGACGTCCATGGTGATTTCCGGCGAGCGGCCGGCCTGCGCGTGCACGGCCGGCGCGAACAAGGCGCCGGCAACGAAACCGGCAATCGCGACGCAACGAAACGTGAAGCTCATTTCACGTCAGCGCGCGACTGCACGCTCTCACTTGCAGGATTCGGTCTGATAGTCCCACCGTTTGCCCTTGGGGCAGCGGCTATCCTGCGCAACCTGGAAGCTTCCGGCGGAGATGCCGACGCGATCGTCGGCCGTCTGCGGACGCAGATCAACGAGCGTAAATGCAACGGCGCCGATGATGACCGCGGCGGAAACAATCTTCGACATGGGCGTTCCTTCCTTTTCTTCAGCGACGCCTATTCATGCACAAAGCCGCTACGTCCGGCAATTCACGCCTGATTGCTCGGCGAAAAAGCGCGCGGAGCCGCCCGACGCCTCATCCGATCGGATGAGGCGTCATAAGTTGCAAACTCAGCTCAGCCCTTGGGTTGCCAGAAGCCGAACATAGCGCCCTGCGGATCGGTGATGATCGCAAGCCACCCCATGCCCATGACCTCCGTCTTGGGCACCATGGTCTTGGCGCCGAGGCTTTCGGCCTTTTTCACGGTGGCGTCGATTTCCTTCACCTGCGCGTACGGCATCCAGTGCGAGCCGCCATTCGGCATCGAGTTCTTCAACATTCCGCCGCCGGTACCCTCACCCACGTTGATCATCGTGTACTTGCCATCCGGCGCGGCGGCGTTGGGAAGCTCGTCGGTCTTCCAATCGAGCAGCGAGGTATAGAACTTTTTCGATTTGCCGAGATCGTCCGTATAGAGCTCGACGAACACGAACGGATTGCCCATGGCTCTCTCCTCTCCTTTTTCTGTCGCGACGTACAATTTCTTATTTAACCATTATGTTAAATAGATGACAAGTCCGGCCCGTGCTGGGAGAACGGCAGGCCGCTGCCTGTGTTCCTGGCGTCGCTGGAACGGCGATTGATGAGCGGATAGTCTGCCTCCACCGTTTGGGGGACGTCGGGGGCCACGGGGTGCGTTGTGTCGTCAAAGCTTGCGGGAGTCGTTCATGACCCCCGTGACTCGCGCGCACAAAGTCTATTTCGCCTTTGTCGGTCTGTTCGCGCTATGGGTCGGCGTCTGGGGTTATTTCGTCCCAGCCGAAATCTCGCGCGCCATACCCTGGCAAGTGCCGCCGCTGCACGCGCGCTTCATCGGCGCGATGTACCTCTCTGGGATGGTGCTGATGGGCCTTTCGCTCGTCGCCCGGAATCAAGTCGAGGTGCGGACGGCCGTGCCGATGGCGGCGATCTGGACCGGAATGCTCCTGATTGTCTCCCTCTTTCACCTCAAGGAATTCGACTACGGCCTGACGCAGGTTTGGTTCTGGTTCGGTGCCTACATCGTCTACCCGTTGGTCGGCGCCTGGCTCGCATACACGTACCGGGCTGAGCAGCCTCCCAAATCGTCGTCTGTCGTGCCCGACGGAGTCCGCTGGTACCTGGTGGCGCAAGGGATTGTTTGCGTCGGCCTGGCGGCGCTCCTCTTCTTCGAGCCCGCCGTAATGGCCTTGCTCTGGCCTTGGCGGATCACGCCATTGCTGACGCAGATCTACTCCGGACCGTTCCTTTCTTACGGCATCGGGAGCTTGTTGCTCGCCTGGCAGCGCCACTGGATCGATCTGCGGATCGCAGTGACGTCGATGTTTGCGTTCGCGGCGCTCGTTCTGATCGCGTCCTACATCCACTTGGGCACTTTTGGCGCGTTCGGACCTTCCGCGTACCTCTGGTTTGGCGGCTTTGGAATTGCGAGCGTCGTGCTCGGAGCCTTCACCTATTCCGCGATGCGGCTTGGGCGCGGGCTGGCATGAGCCTCACGCGCGCCTACACGTGGGTCGCCAGCGTCGGCTTGTTCCTGCAGGGCGCGAGCACGCTCATCGCCCTGCTCGTTCCGGCGGTGGATCGAGCAATCCCCTTCCTATTGCATGAGACGCAGATGATACCGAGCCACTCGGCGCTGCATATCGCGAGCGGAGTGATTGGTTTTTTGGTGCTGGCCTTCGGTGGCGCCGTCGGAGCATCGCGCTTCTCGCTCTGGTTCGGATTGTTCTACGCCGCGCTTGGCGCCGGCGGCGCTCTCACCGGCCAGCAGTTCGGCCTCGGCCTCAAGCCATTCGACCACCCATTCCATCTCGTGCTCGGCGGCGTCGGTCTGCTCGCCGTGGCAATCGAAAGTATCCGGGCCCGCACGGCCGCAAGGAGCAACGCATGACAACTCAGAAGGTGGTCGCCGACCTGCGCATCAGCCTGCCGCTGCGCATCTGGATCGGTATCGAGGTCATCTTCGGCCTGCTGTCGCTGGTGACGATCAGCCTCACTCCGCACGATACGGCGAACCACTTCGCCTGGCCGATCCGGCCGGACGCAACCGCCGCGCTGCTCGGCGGCTTCTACACCGCGGCGGCCTCCTTCTATGTGCTCGCGTTGTTCGCGCGGCGCTGGGAGAACATCCGTGTCTTTGTCATTGCGTCGATCCTGTTCAGCTCCACCGAGCTGCTCGCGACCTTCCTGCACTGGGATCGCTTTTTGGTCGGCACGACGCCGTTCAATGTCTGGTTCGTGAGCTATCTACTGCCGCCGCCGCTGTTCATCGCGTTCTACTACTGGCATCAACAGCGAACCGCGCCCATTCCGAAAGCCGGCGATGAACCGCTCCCGCCGAACCTGCGTGTGGTCCTGACCGCGCTTGGCGCCCTGCTCGCGCTTTACGCCGTGCTCGTGTTCGTGCTGCCAGCCGCATTGATCGCGATCGCGCCATGGCAATTCACGCCGCTCACGGCGCGCGCGTTTTCCGGCTGGATTCTGGCGACCGGTATCCTCTTGCTCAGCTGTGCCCGCGAAAACGACCGCACACGGTGCCGGCTCATCTCGCCGTTCTTCGTGCTCTTGTTGCCGGCGATCGTGCTCGAGCTGTGGCGCTATCCGGGCGGCGTGAACTGGTCGCATCCAACGGTCTATGCCGGTGCCGCGCTGCTCGCCGTGGTGTTCGCCATCGGCGTGTACCTCATCGGCGGTGACTGGCGCAGGACGATGCAATGAGCGCACGGCGAAGAGCGTCCAGCGAGCGCGGCATTGCGAGCGGGATGGACCGCCTCATCATCCGGCAGGGCTTCGTCCTGATTCTCCTCGCGCTGCTCGGAGGCGTCGTTGCCCCCTTCATGGTGAACCCGCGCCTTGGCGTAGGTGCGCACACGCTTGGCGTTCTCGGGGGGCTCGTGCTGATCGCGGTTGGCGTGACAAAGCCCGCGATGCGACTTGATCGCCGCTTGGCGTTTGCGATGCACGCATCCTGGTTCATCGCCGCCTACGCCAATTGGGCGAACACGATGGTGGCCGGCATCACCGGATCGAGCCATCTCACGCCGATCGCCGGCGCCGGGACAAAGGGCGACGATTTCTCCGAGTGGCTCGTGTTCGTCGTCTACGTCATCGTTGGGGTGACGTCGGTCATCGGCACTGCGATCGCGGTCTACGGGCTGCTCGGGCGTGACCGAGGCGCGTCGCCCCGGTTGCGCTGAGCGATCGCTACGCCGCCTTCTGCTTCGCCTTCTCGACGATGACCCCCGCGCCTTCGGTGAGCATCACCTTATTGAGGAGCTTCACGAGCGCATAGACGGACTCGATCGCGGGCGCCGGCGTATTCGTGATCTTGGCCATCTCGAGGATCGAGCCGATCAGCGCTTCCGTCTCGAGCGAGCGGCCCGCCTCCACGTCCTGCAGCATCGAGGTCTTGTGCGCGCCGACGCCTTCGGCGCCCTGGATCCGCTTCTCGATCGAGACACGGAACTTGACGCCGAGCTTTTCGGCGATGTCCTGCGCCTCCTTCATCATGCGCGCCGCGAGCTCGCGCGTCTCGGCGAACTGACAGATGTCGACGAGCGTCGCGTGGGTGAGCGCACTGATCGGATTGAACGACAAATTGCCCCACGCCTTGAGCCAGATCTCCGATCGGATATCGGGCAATACACGCGACTTGAGGCCCGCCTTGACGAAGGTGTCGTGCAACGACTTCGCGCGCTCGGTGATCTTGCCGTCGAGCTCGCCGATCGGGAAGCGGTCGCCCTCCACGTGGTGGATCACGCCGGGCGCGGTCACAGCCGCTGCAGGATAGACGACGCAGCCGAGCAGCCGGTCGGCAGCGATTTTCTTCGTCAACACGCCCGTGGGATCGAGGCTGTCGAGCTTCTGGTTGTCGTATTTGCCCCCGAGCTTCTGGAAGTACCACCAGGGCAGACCGTTTTGCACAGTCACCACGATCGTGTCGGGACCAAGCAGGTGGTCGAGGTCCTTCGCCACCTGCTCGAGATAGTGCGCCTTGACCGCAAGGATGACGATGTCCTGCTTGCCTGCATCAGCCGCTTTGTCCACGGCCTTGACCTTCGCGGTCTGCACCTTGCCGTCGTGCCATTCGAGCTTGATGCCGTTCTTCTGGATCGCGGCCAGGTGCGCGCCCTGGTCGATCACGGTCACTTCGTCGCCGCCGAGCGCGAACTTCGCGGCCATGAGGCCGCCGATCGCGCCTGCGCCGACGACGCAGATCTTCTTTGCAGGCGGCGCTTTCTCGAACAGATACGGGCTCGGCACTACCTGGTCGAACTTGTTGACGAGACGGCCGACGCCGTCGATCACGATCTCGATCGTATTCTCGGCCTTGTCCATCACCCCGGCGCCAAGCGAGGTGCCGCACGCGATCACGTCGCCGGGCTCGAGCGTCATGTCCTTCGAGATCGCGGCGACGAGCTTGTACGGCGGGAAGAACATGTCGGCGACCGGATAATTCTGCACTTCCTTGCCGTTCAGCACCGTGCGGATCACGAGCTTGTCGGGATCGACGCCGGTCGCAATGGTCGGGCCGAACACGCCGAAGGTGTCGAAGCTCTTCACGCGCGTCCACTGATCGAATGTCGGGAATTTCTTCATCAAGTCGACGGCGGTGACGTCGTTCACGCAGGTGTAACCGAAGATCACGTTCTTCGCGTCGGCCTCGCTGATGTTGAAGCAGCGTTTGCCGATAACGACGCCGAGTTCGCCCTCATAAAGGACGCGTCCGCTGTAGGTCTTCGGGCGCACGATCGGCTGGCCGTGCGGATGGAAGGAGTTCGGCGCCTTGAGGAAATAGAGCGGCTCATCCGGATGCTGGAAGCTGTTCTTGGCCGCGAGCTGATGGAAGTTGTTCCAGAGGCCGATCATCTTCGTGGGATCACAGGGGGTGCGCACGGTGACGTCGGCGAGCTTCAGCTTCTCGCCGGTCGGCTTCGCGTCGCTGAGCATGTTTCCGGAGTGCACGCTGATCGTATCGCCATCGAGCGTGCCGAAGCCTTGCTTGCCGCCCTTCTCGTAACGGATCCAGTGAGCCATCGACGCCTCCTCCTACTCGAACGATTTTTGTGCGGCGCGGCAGGTGCGCCTGATTTCGCCAAGCGGGATCATGCCGCCGGTGCGGGTGCGACCGCAAGTCATCCGTGTCCCGGGCGGGCCGCAGCACGAAGTGATGCGGCGCAGAACCGGGACCGATGCGTGACCTGGGTCCCGGATCAGCGGCGCACCGCTTCGCGCTTTGCCGCGTCCGGGACACGTCGATTGCCTATTCCGCCGCCGCCCGCTTCGTATCGAAGGCCGGAATAATCTCCCGCTGGAACAGCTCGACCGATTTCAGCGACTCTTCGAGCGTCGTGTTGCCGAATGCGAGCCAGGAGCAGAGATAGTTGATGCCGGTCGCCTTCTCCTCGGCGGTGACGTAGTCGCGCACGGTCTGCGGGGAGCCGGCACAGCCGTTCCCCTTCTCCTGCAGTTCGTCGAAGGTTGGCGGATAGAGGCCG
>DATBJU010000170.1:0-9742 GCA_036556265.1 Xanthobacteraceae bacterium
CCGGACGTGAATTAGGCGCTGGTACAGCAGTCGCGAGAGTTGCCCGAAGGCAGCTGATGAAATGCCCGAATAATCGGTGCCCACGAAAGCACCGACTCCGGCTCCTCTCACTTGCAGTAAGTTGTTTATATCTGGGCCTGAATGACGGCGATTACAAGTTCCGCCGGTCGGATGGGTGCCTTTTGAGCAAATCGATTCTTTCGATCTTTATCCGTGAGAGTATTCAATTGGGTCATCGGGTTAGCCGGTGTTCCGTGGCGGCAGTGACTTGGCGCCGAACGGGCTTCGCAGTCCTCCCGACTGGCTCCTGCTCGTCGAAGTTAAAATGATACCGGCCTGTCAAAGATGGCGGAATGAGCCCTCCGGAGGAGAGCATTCAATGTCGCTGCAGCGGGGCGTGGTCCAAGGCTACGACTTCAACCGGATGGTCGTTGAGTTTACGATGCTGAATGAGGAAATCGCAATTCCGTGCGCGATTAGCACCGCGGCTATGGACCACCTTGAAGGTAGACGTGACGTGAGGCCAGATCAGCGTGTAGATCAGTTCATGCGACTGCGAGAAACAATTGAAGAGCGGGCATCGCGCAAGTTCTACGAAGCGCAGCCCCAAGCCGGCCGACCGCTGGTGTTGCGATCCAACGACTTTTTTTGGTAGTCGAGCTAAGATTTTCAGGTTGGTAAATGACTGAACATACGGTCGTCGTGTGGGGTAAGCCGCATCTCGTTATCGTCGAGCGCAGGTCGAAGAGCGTTTGGAATGCCGTCGGTCACTGCCTGGGCGAGTCGATCACGGCTCAGGGCCGAAGCGAAGGCAGGGCAATCAATCGTTGGCGCGAAGTCGCTACCAGCCGTGATCCCGTGGCTGGCTGACTTTGTTAGCTTGGCTCCCCAAGCTGTATGTCGTGGGTTCGATTCCCATCGCCCGCTCCAGTCAGAGCAAGACATATCCAAGTAAGGCGGCGGCGCGTCCGCCGCTCTGTCACGCGTGATGTCTACTCCACCAGAGTGAAGGGATCTGATCCTACCCTTGCGGCAGTCGTCGCTGCCGGTGTTGCTCGTCCCGACTGAGGCATCGATTATTACCTGCACCCGGCTTGCTTCGTCGTCAAAAGAGGCTTGGGCATCACTTCCGGTAAACAAAATAATGATACGGACACCCGCCGGTGGCGAAGCTTTCGTAAAGCGCAGTGCCACGCACGCCGGCAAATTCGCCCGCGAGCCCGCGCAGGAATGGCGGCACGAGCTTCCGCGCGAGCGTCTCGCGGCGCGCACTGTCGAGGTCCATTGCGCGAACGACGCCCTCCGTGATGTCCTCCTCGCGGACCTCACGCAACTCCGAGCGGCGAAGCGCATCGCGCGGATACACGTCTTTGCTGGCATCCTCGAAGCAGGCGATCAGGAGATGCCCGCCCGGCTTCAGCACACGATGCACCTCCGAAAGAAACCGGTCGATGTCCCGATAATGCTGCGCAGACTCGATGTTCACCACCGCATCGAAAGAGTCGGAATCGAATGGCAGCGTGTGCGCATCCGCCTCGAGGAAGCGCAGGTTCCTTAGCGCAGCGAAGTGCGCCCGCGCAAAGCGGATGGACGAAACGGTACGGTCCACGCCGACCATCTCGCGCGGATTGAACCCGCGGGCGATGTAGGCGGCGCCGCCGCCACGTCCGCAACCCACCTCGAGCACGTCCCTGCCCTCGAGCGGCACGCTGACCGCGACGTGGTGATAGAGCTGCAGCGCATAGCGCTCGGGCTCGCGCGCCGTGTCGAGCGCAATGCGGCTCCCGTCGACGGGTGCGTAGCCATAGTTCATCAGTGTCACTTCGGCGTCGTTGTCGAGCTTCGAGACGAGCGAATACCAGGCGTTCGTGAACAATGCGCGCGCACCGGACGAGTAGAAGAATCGAACGGCGAGTGGCTGGGTTCGAGCCATGGCTCTCAGCGGATTTTGCGCGCAATCCGGCACAAGTCGAGCGTCGTGCCGAACACGCGATCCCAGAATTCGGTCGTCACGCCAAAATTGCCGGTGTCGGAGAGATGATGGTGGCGCGCGTGGCGCAGCCGCACCCGGTGAAAATAGGAGCCCTCGCGCGGCTTGCCGTAGTGCGCCGCGTAGTGGCCGTAGACATACCAGAGATAGCCGGTCGCGATGCCCGTGGTCGCCGCGGTCGCTAGCTCGAACCCCAGCAACAGCCATGATGGCGCGGCGACCACCGCGATGCCGGACAGTACGCTCGCCCACACCGGTGTGCCGATCAACTCGTGCGGATTGCTGTGGTGGCGTTCATGCAGCGCGGAAAGAAACGGCGCGTGATGCAGGAACACCCGATGCAGGAAATATTCGATGAGGGTCCAGACCACGAGCCCGCTGACGAAGACGGCCGCCCAGGCAAGCGGATGCGGCGGGTTCGGGCCGAAGAACGCGATCGCTGTGGAGACGATCGTGAGCGGCGGAAAGATCAGGAATTCGGCGAAATAGCCGAGCCCGACCGCGTTCAAGGCAATACCACTGGATCGACCGTAGACCATCCTCGACCCCGCGCGTACCGTTCTCGGTGTCCTCGCGAACAACTATTGGCCAACTGGCCCGCACTGGAAAGACTATTCTGGCATCCCGGCGCGGCGCAGGTCCTCGGCCAGCGACTTCCAGATCCCCTCGCGGGTGAACATCGTGCGCGCCCGCAACCCGGAAATGGTGAGGGTGGGCTCGATCTTAAGCACCTCCGCCACAATCGCGGCCGCCTTCTCCTTCTGGCCGAGCCTGCCGAGTGCGGCCGCAAGAAACCAGAGCGCACCGGAGAAGCGCGGGTTGTCGGCCAATGCCTTCTGTGCCCAAGCGACGCTCTCCACGAAATTCTCCCGCTGGTACTCGGCGTACGACATGCCGCCTGCGATCGTCCAGCCCCGCGGGTCGCGCGGGCTTAGACGCTGGGCGCGTTGCAGCAGTTCCAGCGCTTTCTCCGGATTGCCGAGGGGCAGCTCGATCCATCCCGCGATTGTGAGCGCGATGGATGAGTTCGGATTGATCTCAAGCGCACGGTAAATCAGATTGGACGCGCGCTGCGCGTCCATCGACAGATGCCACACTGCGTTGGCGGCGCGCCACAGCACTTCGGCGTCGTCGTGGCCGAGCTCGACGGCGCGGGCAGCGTGCACCATGCCATCGACCGCCTCGGCCTTGTAATCCTTGCCCCACCCCTGGAATCGCCGCGTTGCGTAGCAATTCGCGACCATCGCGTGAGCGAGCGCATAGTTCGGATCGATGGCTAATGCCTGCTCGAGTCGCTGCATCGCGGACGCCACGCTCTCCGCGGTCCATTCGTAGATCGACTGCTGTGCTCTAAGCACGAGGTCGTATGCGTTGAGATCGTTCGGCGGCTTGTGCTTCAGCCGCTCGATCTCAGCGAGCTGCAGGCGCGGCTCGATGCAGGCAACGACGCTTTCCGAGAAGCGGTCCTGTAACGCGAACACGTCGCTCGCGTCGCCCTCGAAGCGATCGGCCCAGATATGGTTGCCGGTGGTGGCATCGATCAGCTGGCCGGTGAAACGCAGCCGGTCGCCGCCGCGTCGCACACTGCCTTCGAGTACGTAGCGCACGCCGAGCTCGCGACCGATCTGACGCACATCGACGGATTTTCCCTTGTAGGCGAACGACGAGTTGCGTGCGATCACCATGAGCGAGTGGCACCGCGACAGCGCGGTGAGCAGTTCCTCCGCCATGCCGTCGGCGAAATATTCCTGCTCAGGGTCGCCACCCATGTTTGCGAACGGCAACACGGCGATGGAAGGGCGATCGGTCGGCAGCGGCGGATCCCAGGCTGCGGCCGGGACAAGGGTGGACCCGGGCGCTTCCAACCTGCGCATCTCGCTCGCCAGCGCCTTCGTGCTCGCGTCCGGCTCCGCGTTGAGCTCGCGCTTGAACAAGGCAACGACTTGTTCGTAGTGCCGGAGCGCATCGGAGCGCCGGCCGGCGGCGGCAAGCGCACGCAGCACGAGCCGGTGCGCGTCCTCGCGCAGGTTGTTGAGCGCAATCGCGCGGTTCGCGGCGGCGAGCGCGGATTCGAGGCGATTCTGCTGAAGCTCCTGCTCGCCGAGCCGCACCAACGCATCGAGCGCAAGCGTTTCCAGGCGCTGCCGCTGCGCGCTCAGCCAGTCGACCCACGCCTCCTCCGTTATTGTGTTGTCGGCAAGCAGCGGCCCTTTGTAGAGCTGCAGCAACTGATCGAGCGCGTCACGGCCCCCTCCGCAGACGACCGCCTCGAAGCCGGCGACATCGCTGGATATCGACTTCGGCGCAAGCGATACCTTCTCCCCATCGGTGAGAAGCACGTCGTCGCCGAGGACCGCGCGCATCCGGGAAAGCGCCTTGCGCAAATTCTGCCCGGCCTGCTCCTCGAAGTGCGATCCCCAGAGCAAATTCTTCAATCGCTCGCGCGACTGGGGCTCGGGCGCCGAGCACGCGAGAAACGCGAGCAGGCCGGCGAGCTTCTTGCTGCCGAGGTCGACGGTGCCGTCGGGCCCGCTCAGCGCGAAACTGCCCAGCAAGGAAAGCCGGAATTTGGAGGGCGAAACGACCTTCATTTGTGTCTATCGCGACCGTGCACCTGCCACGACAAGACCCTTCCCCACCGCATTTTCCCGTTTCGCCGCCGATCAGGCAACAGCGGACTTGGCCTGAGGCTCAGTGTTACGGGCGAAGCCTCGTAGCCGCGGCTTGATCTGCCTCAACTCCCGGCTTGCGGAGTTAGGCGAATTCCGTCCCACCAAGCCCGCCAATCGTCGACGGGGGCGCACGATCAGGGCTTCAATCCAGGACGGATCCATCGCATCTCTTGGCGCCACGTCACGTGGATCGAAAGGCCGCGAAGTGCCCATGCGGTTCGTGGCGTAAGCATATCCGATCTCCGCTCGTGGATCTGCGTATTCTGCGCTTCGTCGACGGCAAGGTCGTCGAACAACGTGGCACCGCCTAATGTCCATTCGTTACGCCGAAGCAAATCTGGCGTGCGCTCTGCAAAAAGCTGAATCGCTATCCGGAGCCGCACGCCAGCCTCGCAAGAGAATAGAGAGAGAAATTGCCGCAAGTTGCTGATTTTGTTAGTCTGCCCATCGCCCGCTCCATGCTTCCGCACCGGCAGATAAGGTGCGAGGAAAAACGATGAGTGCAACGCTTCAGACATCCCGCGCCGCGTCCACGCGACGCATGGTGCTCGTATCTGTCGGCGCGTTTATCGTGGTGTTGCTGGCGGCATCGCTGCTGCTCTGGGCGAAGCTCGGCACAGCCGTGTTCTTCGAGTTGATCGCCGCCGGCATTCGCTACTGCTTCTGACAGCGCGGGAGCGCAATGATGGGCAGATACGCTCGCATCCTCGCCATGCTCGCGGCTTTTCTCGCGGGCGCGGCGGCGCTCGCGGGCGTCACGCTCGTGCTCTGGCCGCGCGAACCGGCGGCAACGCGTGTGTCCGACGTCGGTGGTGCATTCAAGCTGACGGATCACAACGGCCACGCGGTCACCGAGGCGGACTTCAAGGGAAAGCCGTTCCTCGTCTTCTTCGGCTTCACCCACTGCCCGGACGTTTGCCCGACCGCACTCTTCGACATGTCGGAGGCCCTGCGCCGACTCGGCCCCGACGCCGACAGGGCGCGCGCTCTCTTCATCACCGTCGATCCGGAGCGCGATACGCCGGAGAAGCTCAAGCAATATCTTTCGAGTTTCGATCCGCGCATCGTCGGTCTGACCGGCACGCCGGATGAGATCGCTGCCGTGACCAAGACCTATAAGGTGTATGCGAAGAAGGTCCCGACGGAAGGCGGGGACTACACCATGGACCATTCTGCGATCGTCTATCTCATGGATCGCCAGGGCCGGTTCGTCGCGCCGTTTAATCTCAAGCGGCCGGCCGATCAGGCCGCCGCGGACCTGCGCCGCTATCTGTAAGCCGGCGCAATGGGCGTTCGCCCACGCTGCCGCTCTGGACATTCAATTAGGGGACTACGACAGTTGCCGTGCGTTGAGTGATTGCGCACCAGCGGGAGAGTTCCGTCATGAGCGACAGCTTCGACTACGTGATCGTCGGCGCGGGCACAGCCGGCTGCATCCTCGCGCGCCGTCTGTCGGAGGACGGCAAGGCGACGGTCTGTTTGTTGGAGGCCGGGCCGCCCGACAAGAGCATGTTCATTCACATGCCCGCGGGTTTCATCCGCATCCTGTTTCACCCGGTCTACAATTGGAAATTCATGTCGGCGGAGGAGCCGCAGCTCAAAAATCGGCAAATCTACGCACCTCGCGGACGGACGCTCGGCGGCTCGAGTTCGATCAATGGCATGATCTACAACCGCGGCCACCGCCTCGATTTCGACGAATGGGCGAAGCTCGGGAACGCGGGCTGGGGATGGGACGACCTCCTTCCATACTTCCGCAAGTCCATTCACAACGAGGACTACAACGACGGCAAGTTTCACGATCGCAGCGGCCCGCTCAACATCAAGTACCTGGAAAGCCCGAACAAGCTCGATTACGCGTTTCTCGAGGCGGCGGAGTCGTTGCAGAAGAAACGCATCCCCGACTTCAATACCGGCGAGAACGAAGGGTTCGGCATTTTCCAGGTCACTATCAAGGACGGCCGGCGCGAGTCCGCCGCGACCGCGTTCCTGAATCCGATCAAGCAGAAGCCGAACTTGAAGATCGAGACCGACGCGCAGGTTTCGCGAATTGTGATCGCCAATGGCCGCGCCACCCGCGTCGAGTTCACCCGCAACGGAACGGTCGCTCGCGTCGACGCGAAACGCGAGGTCATCGTCACCGCCGGCACGTTCCAGTCGCCACAGGTCCTGATGCTTTCAGGGATCGGACCCGGCGACGCGCTCAAACAGTTCGGCATCGACGTGAAGCACGCACTGCCCGGCGTCGGGCAGAATCTCCAGGAGCATGTGTGTGCGCCGGTCCATTTCCTGAGCCCGAGCATCGCCACCTACGGCGTGTCGTTCAGGGCTATGCCGAAGATCGCCTGGCACTTCCTGCTTTACGCGGTCGCCCGCAAGGGGCTGCTTGGGAACAACCTGGTCGAAGCCGGCGGCTTTATTCGCACCGAGCCGGGCCTCGATCGTCCCGACGTCCAGCACATCTTCGTAGCGACGCATCAGGGCAAGCCGGGCCGCCTGCTCGCCTGGGGACACGGCTACCGCATTACGACGTGCCTGTTGCATCCAAAGAGTCGCGGCACCGTAGGGCTGAATACGCCAAAAGCGGGCGACCCGCCGAAGATCAAGTTCAATTTCTTCTCCGACCCGGGCAATAAGGACATGGAGACGCTGATCCGCGGCATTCGTGATGCGCGCCGCATTCTCACGGCACCGGCGTTCGAACGTTATCGCGGTCCCGCCGTGTGGCCGGCCGACAACGTGCAAAGCGACGAGGAGATGCGGAATTACGTTCGGGAGATCGCCACCACGGTGTTTCATCCGGTCGGCACGTGCAAAATGGGCAAGGACGACATGGCGGTCGTGGACGACCGTCTGCGCGTCCGTGGGCTGAAAGGATTGCGCGTGGTCGACGCCTCGATCATGCCCAGCATAACCACCGGGAACACAAACGCTGCGACCATGGCGATCGCCGAGAAGGGCGCCGACATGCTCAAGGCCGATGCGCGGGGCTAAGCGACTGCGGACGGCAGAGCGTGTAAGATAATCCGATGTCCGACCGCGCAAATCCGACGCTTCGCGCAGAACGGGGCGGGACACCGCTTGGCCCGCGCTCGAAACGGGCGGCGATTCCGCAGCCCGAGCCGGGCCTCACGCCGGCGCAGATGATCGCGCGCGCGGCCGCGCTCAGGCCGAAACTACGCGCGCAACAGGACGAGAACGACGAGCGCGGCACTTATTCCGAAGAGTTGCACCAGGATTTCGTCAAGGCCGGCTTCTACCGCTGCACGCAGCCGAAGCTGTTCGGCGGATACGAGTTCGATCTCGCCACCTTTTACAGGACAATGATCGAAATCGCCCGCGGACATCCCGGAGTCGGCTGGTGCCTCGGGCTCGCCTCGTCGCACGCCTTCGAGATCGCCTCGCACTGGCCGGAGCAGGCGCAGGTGGAGTTGTTCGGCAGCGACGGCCATTTCATCGCGCCGCACCGCGCGCCGCCGATGGGCACGCTGACACCCGTCGAGGGCGGCTACCTGATGGACGGCACCTGGGACTATTGTTCGGGCATCCCGTACGCGACGCATTTCATCGGCGGCTGTTTCCTCAAGCGCGACGGCGAGCCGCCGAAGCACGTGCATGCGATCGTGCCGAAAGGGAGCTGCTCGGTCCTCGACGACTGGGGTGGCGACAAGACGCTCGGCATGCGCGCGAGCGGTTCGAACAGCGTGCGAGTCGAAAACGTATTCGTGCCCGAGCACCACGTCGGCGAGCTGTCGGCTGGCCTCGGATCCGATCCCGCCGGCATGGAGCACGGCACGCCGGGCACGCGGCTGCATGGCAATCCGATGTATCTCGGCCGGCTCGCGGGACCCTTCCACGCGACGCTCGTGATGCCGATCGTTGGCGCGGCGCGCGCCGCGCTCGACGAGTACGAAGAGATCATCACGAAGCGGAAGACGCTGTCGCTGCCGCAGATGCCGCGCTACCAGCACGCCGACTTTCAGCGGTCATTCGGCGGCGCGCTGACACTTACGGATGCCGCCGAGGCGCTGATGATCAAAGGCTGCGAGATGTACGCCGACTACTGCGCACGCTGGGTGAAAGACGGCACGCCGATTACGATCGAGGACAACATGCGCCTCTGGGGCATGATCCAGCACGCGGGCCGCATGGCGTGCGAAGCGGTCGAGCTGCTGTTCCACACCGCGGGCTCCGCGCCCGCGCGCAAGGGACATAAGCTCCAGCGCTATTTCAACGACGTCGCCATGTATCGCGGGCACTCCTCTTCGCAGTTCCTCGCCTTCCAGTCCGGCCTTGCACGGCTGCATTTCGGCATGCCTTGGGGCATGTACGGTCTCTGATCGATGAACGATCCAGCCTCGGTCGGTAGCTACGACTACGTCGTCATCGGTGCCGGCTCGGCCGGCTGCGTGCTCGCCAATCGTCTCACTGCCGATCCCTCCGTGCGCGTGCTGCTCCTCGAAGCGGGCGGCCGCGACGATCATTTCTGGATCCACGCGCCGGCCGGCCTGCCGTTCCTGCTCGGCAACAAGGAGGTGGATTGGTGTTACGAGAGCGAGCCGGAGCCGTTCTGCGACAACCGCGTGACGCCGGTGCCACGCGGCAAGGTGCTCGGCGGGTCATCCTCGATCAACGCGATGTGCTACATCCGCGGCCACGCGCGCGACTACGATATCTGGCGTCAGCTCGGAAACGTCGGCTGGTCGTGGGAAGACGTGCTCCCCTATTTCAAGAGCATCGAGAAATATCCACGCGGCGCTGACGCCGCGCACGGCGCGGACGGCGAGCTCGGCGTTCAGGAAAACCCGTATCGCTGGGAGATCGTCGATGCCTGGAGGAAGGCCGCGCTCGAGCACGGCATCCCGCCGAACGACGACCACAATCGTGGCGACAACGAGGGCGTCGGATATTTCCAGGGGACGATCAGCAAGGGGCGCAGATCGTCCGCCGCGCGCGCGTTTCTGCACCCGGTGATGCATCGTCCCAACCTGCGCCTGCTCATTAACGCGCACGTAAAGGGACTGCGTTTCAGGGGGAAGCGCGCGACAGGCGTCGAGTTCTGGCAGGACGACGAGCTTCG
>DATBJU010000171.1:0-47549 GCA_036556265.1 Xanthobacteraceae bacterium
CTGGTGCCGGTCGCCCGCTGGCAGGGATTCGGCGGCGCCACCAACCCGCAGGGCCCCGGCTTCGAAGCCTACACCTGGGCCGCCGGCATCAGCGCGCTGACGAAAAACACCGGCGTGATCTCCACGTCCCACGTCTCGCTCAATCACCCGATCATGGCGGCGAAGCAAGGTGCCGTGATCGATCACATCTCCGGCGGCCGCTTCACGCTCAACATTGTCACCGGTTGGAACAAGCCGGAGATCGACATGTTCGGCGCGCCGATGCTGCCGCATGCCGAACGGTACGACTGCTCCGAGGAGTGGGTGCAGATCGTGAAGCGTCTGTGGACCGAGGAGCCGTTCGATTTCGCGGGCAAGTACTACAAGATCGAGAAGGGCTATCTCGAGCCGAAGCCGATCCAGGCGCCGTATCCGGCCATCATGAACGCGGCGAGCTCCGAGCGCGGCCGCCACTTCGCCGCGAAGTACTGCGACCTTGTCTACACTGTCGTGCGCGGCGGCGGGGCCAACATCGACGATTACCGCGCGCACGTCGCTGCCTATCACCGGCTCGCACGCGAAGAGTACGGACGCAAAATCCGCGTTTGGAGCCTCGTCAACATCGTGCAGGGCGAAACGGAAAAGGAAGCGCGCGACTTCTTCGATTACTACGTGCGCCAGAAGGGCGACTGGGACGCAGCGAAGAACGTCGTTGATACCTTCGCGCTCGATATCAACGCCCGCAACCTACCACCCGATAGAATGAGGGCCATGCAGGAAGCGATGATCGCGAGCTGGGGCGGCTTCAATCTCGTCGGGACCAAGGAGCAGATCGTCGATGGCCTCGAGCGCATGTCGGGCGCGGGCCTCGACGGCGTGCTGCTGTGCTGGCCGCGTTTCGAATCCGGCATGCGTGAGTTTCGCGACGTGACCTACCCGCTCCTGAAGCAGGCTGGACTGCGCGACTTTCCGACATGAACGTGCAACAAGCTACGGGCTTGACTAGGCGCGCTGCCGCAAGAGCAACCGTCCGTACACGACGACAAACCCGATAAACGCGGCGGCCCAGGCCAGCGCCGCAACGTGCAACAACTCGAGCGTCCACCCCCACGCCGCGGCAATACGCGCGAGAGCAGCGACCACAATCAGCACATAGATCACCCGCGTCGATGATGAAGCGAGCAATGCCTGACCCGTATGGCCGAGCGTGGCGCGAGTCATCACGGCCATCGTCATTGTTCCGGCCGCGCCGGTCGTCCATGCGTGCAGGCCGGCGCTTGCCGGAATGTCGGCCGGCCACAGCGCCGAGGCGCCGACCAGGAGAAAGCCGAGCGGCACGAACGCGTAGCCGACATGCAGGATGAAAACGAGCGGCTCCGCAAGCGTGCGATCGCCCGCCCAGCGCGCGAGGCGCGCCACGTGCAATACGCCCGCCGTCATCAGGAGAAGACCGCTCGTGAAATGTCCAGGCGCAACCACCCAGCTCGCCAGCGCGCTGCCGGCAACGGCTATGCACAGAGCGTCGAAGCGTGAGAACTGCCGCGGAAGACGGCCCGGATTTTCGCGATTGATCCAGTTGTGCGTGAAGCTTGGCACAATCCGCCCGCCGATCAGCATGATCAACGTGAGGATGGCGGCAACCCCGACGCGCGTGCCGTCGACGGCAGTCCCGTATTCGATCGATTCGAAGTGAAAGATGAAGTTGCCGGCCAGGAGGAGGGTGATGATCCCGAGCACCCGCAGGTTTCGCCAGTTTCGGCCGGCCATGATCTCGCGCAGTGCGGTGGCGGCAAGGCAGAACAGGAACGCAAGATCGATTGCCGCCGCGGTCCAGGCGCCGATTTCGGCGGAAAGCAGAATTGCGATCCGCCCGGCGAGCCAGAGCACGGCGAGCGCTGCCAGCGGCGGTCCGTTCACCGGGAGCCGCCCGGTCCAGTTTGGAATTGCGGTAAGCAAGAACCCGGCGGCGATCGCGGGCACGTAACCATAGAGCATCTCGTGCGCGTGCCAGTCGATCGGCGTCATGGCCGTCGGCACGGTGATTTCGCCGAAATACTGTGGCACCCACAGCAATACGCCGAGCGCGCCCCATATCGCCCCGGCCAGAAAGAACGGCCGGAAGCCGTACGAGAAGATTGCGGGCCCCGCGTAGTTGCGGCGGCGGGCAAGCGCGGGCGGCATAGAAATCGTCGTCATTAGTTTACTCTCTACACTCGAAGTCCCCGCTCGCGATTTGACGCCGATCAAGTGCATGGTCTGGCAACGATATGCAGGGGCAATCGGTCTGCGTTTCCGTCACAACCGAGGCGGGGTCGGCGCGCCTGCAGCCGCCCAATTTGCGCCCTACTGGCCGCTATCCATCTCCCCCATGTGGAGGATGGCCTTACTGCTCGTGCTCGCCTTGTTTGCGGCTGCGCCTGCCGCGGCCGGGCCCGAGATCGGCAAGGCGACGTCGATTGTGCGGCAAGTAACCGGCGAGGCCGGCGGCTCGGTCCGCGAGCTCAAGACGCGCGCCCCCGTGCTCAAGGACGAGCGCGTCCGCACGGATCAGACCGGGATCGGCGAGTTCGAATTTCTTGATCGCAGCCGGCTGGCCGTCGGCCCTAATTCCGAGGTCAAGCTCGACAGTTTCATCTATCAGACTGATCGCCGACCGACCGTGGTCGCCATCGAACTCGCGCGCGGCGCATTCCGGTTCATTTCCGCGCGGCTCTCGCCCGCGCCGCCCCGCATCTCCACGCGCTTCGCAACAATCGGGATGCGTGGCACCGAGTTCGACCTCTATGTCGCCGATAGCGGCGCGCTGTGCCTCGCCCTGATCAGCGGCAGCGTCGAGGTGTGCCCGACCGGCCGCGGCTGCCGCGCGCACGACGTCGTCGGCCGCTTTCTGATCGTCGCACAGGACGGCACCTTCCAAGTGCTTGACCGCTGGGACGGCTCGCTCCTCGGCGGAGCGACCTTCGCGGTTGCGATGCCGTTCCTGGCGAACCAAGGCCGGCTCTCGCCGCGATCGCGTGCCGCCGAAGCAGTCGTCGCGCGCTATCGCGCATTGGTGCGCTGAACAGCACTGGTGCGCTAACGCGCGTTCACAGCCGGTCGATCGCCCTGTGCTTGCAATCGATCCGCACGCGGGCGAACGTGAGTATGGGGAGCCAGTGCAAGTGACGCAAGTGACCACACCACCGGAGACCCACTACGCGAGGAGTGGCGAAGTCCGCATCGCCTATCAGGTCGTCGGCAGCGGGCCGTTCGACCTCGTGTACGTCCCGGGTTTCGTTTCCAACCTCGACAACGGCTGGGACGACCCGGGGTTCGCACACTTCTTCAGGCGCCTCGCGTCGTTCTCGCGACTGATCTTGTTCGACAAGCGGGGAACGGGACTGTCGGACCGCGACGCCCAGATTCCCAGCCTCGAGCAGCGCATGGACGATGTCCGAGCGGTGATGGACGCGGTCGGCTCCACCAAGGCCGCCGTGTTCGGCGTCTCCGAAGGCGGGGCCATGGCAATGCTGTTCGCCGCCACCTATCCGGAACGGATCAGCGCCCTCGTGCTATACGGCGCCTACGCGCACTTCCCGACCTGGGTGCTTCCCGACGATCAGGTGCCCGCGTTTATCGCTGGGGTCGAAGCCCGATGGGGCACGGGCGCGAGCGTCAAGGCGTTCGCGCCGGAAGCAGGCAAGGACCCCCAGGTCCAGGCCCGCTGGGCGCGCTTTGAGCGCCTGGGCGCGAGTCCGTCGGCGGTAATCGCCTTGACGCGCATGAATTGCGAAATCGATGTCCGGCACGTATTGCCTGCAATCCGCGTCCCGACGCTGGTGATACATCGCGCGGGCGATGCCCGCGTCAAAGTCGATGCCGGGCGCTACCTCGGCGAGCACATCCCGAATGCGAAGTACATCGAGCTGCCGGGCATCGATCACGCAATTTGGCTGGGCGAAACGGACTCGATCGTAGACGAGGTCGAAACGTACTTGACTGGCGTGCGCCCCACACATGAGGCCGACCGCGTGCTCGCCACACTCTTGTTCACCGATATCGTGGATTCAACCAAACGCGCCACCGAACTCGGCGACCGTCGGTGGCGAGAGCTTCTCGAACAGCACAACACTGTCGCCCGCCGGGAAATCGCCCGTTTCCGTGGCCGCGAAATAAAGACGCTCGGCGACGGATTCCTTGCGGCTTTCGACGGACCGGCGCGTGCAGTTCGTTGCTCGCTCGCGGTCGCGGAAGGCGTTCGGCCGCTCGGCCTTGCGATCCGCGCCGGTATGCACACTGGCGAGGTCGAGTTCAGGGGCGACGATGTCGGCGGGATCGCGGTCAACATCGCAGCCCGCGTTGCTGCCGAGGCATCGGGTCCGGAGATCCTGGTGTCGAATACGGTTCGCGACCTCGTTGCAGGCTCGGGACTCGCATTTCAGGACCGCGGCATGCATACGCTAAAGGGAGTTCCCGAACAGTTGCGGCTGTTCGCCGTGGCAGCGTAACGCGAGGCCGCACACGTCGATGCCCGGACCAAGCCCGGGCATCACGCAACATTCGACTTGATGGAGTGGTTACGCCTGCGGTTGCGGGGCGACGTCCGTGCCCGGCTCCGGCCGCGGACGCGGCTTACCGGCCGTCGGCACCGCGGACGCGCGAGGCGTCGCCGGTTCGGTCACGCCCTCGCGCACCGGCGCCCGGCCGGCCAGCAGATCCTTGATCTCTTCGCCGGTGAGCGTCTCGTACTCGAGCAGCCCCTTGGCGAGGGTCTCCAGCTCCGCGCGGTGCTCGGTCAGGATCCGCTGCGCTTCCGCATAACCGCTCTCGACCAACCGCTTGATCTCGGCGTCGATCTTCTTGACCGTGTCCTCGGAGATATTCTGCTGCCGCGAGACGGAGTAGCCGAGGAAGACCTCTTCCTGGTTCTCGCCATAGGCAACCGTGCCGAGTTTCTCCGAGAGACCCCAGCGCGTCACCATCATGCGCGCGAGCCGCGTCGCCTGCTCGATGTCGCTGGCCGCACCCGAGGTGACCTTTTCGTGGCCGAACACGAGCTCTTCCGCGACGCGCCCGCCCATCATGATCGCGAGCCGCGACGTCATTTGCTCGAGGCTCATCGAAAGCTTGTCGCGCTCCGGCAACTGCATGACCATGCCGAGCGCACGGCCGCGCGGGATGATCGTCGCCTTGTGCACGGGGTCCGTTGCGGGCACGTGCAACGCCACGATTGCATGGCCGCCCTCGTGATAGGCGGTGAGGAGCTTCTCCTCTTCCGTCATCACGAGCGAGCGCCGCTCCGCGCCCATCATCACCTTGTCCTTGGCGTCCTCGAACTCGTGCTGCGTGACCATGCGCTTGTTGCGCCGCGCCGCCATCAGCGCCGCCTCGTTCACAAGGTTCGCAAGATCGGCGCCGGAGAATCCGGGCGTGCCGCGCGCGACCGTCTTTAGGTTCACGTCGGGTGCCACCGGCACCTTGCGCACGTGCACCTTCAGGATCTGCTCACGGCCGACGACGTCCGGGTTCGGCACCACGACCTGCCGATCGAAGCGGCCCGGGCGGAGAAGCGCCGGGTCGAGCACGTCCGGGCGGTTGGTCGCCGCGATTAGGATTATTCCCTCGTTCGCTTCGAAACCGTCCATCTCGACGAGCAACTGATTGAGCGTCTGCTCGCGCTCGTCGTTGCCGCCGCCGAGGCCGGCACCGCGATGCCGGCCGACCGCGTCGATCTCATCCACGAAGATGATGCACGGGGCGTTCTTCTTCGCCTGCTCGAACATGTCGCGCACGCGCGACGCGCCGACGCCGACGAACATCTCGACGAAGTCCGAGCCCGAAATCGTGAAGAACGGCACGTTCGCTTCGCCCGCGACGGCGCGTGCGATCAACGTCTTGCCGGTGCCCGGAGGCCCGACGAGCAAGACGCCACGCGGAATTCGGCCGCCGAGACGCTGGAATTTCTGCGGGTCGCGCAGGAACTCGACGATCTCTTCAAGGTCCTGCTTCGCCTCGTCGACGCCCGCCACGTCCTCGAAGGTGACGCGGCCGTGCGCCTCGGTGAGGAGCTTCGCGCGCGACTTGCCGAAGCCCATGGCCTTGCCGCCCGCGCCCTGCATCTGGCGCGAAAGGAAGATCCACACGCCGATCAGCGCGATGAACGGCAGCCACGAGACGAGTAGCGACACGAACCATGGCACATTGTCGGAGGGCGGCCGCGCGGTGATCGACACCTTCTTCTCGTACAGGCGCTCGACCAGGCCCGGATCGTTCGGGGCGTAGGTCTGGAATTGACGGCCGTCGGTGAACTGGCCGCTGATCTCGTTGCCCTGGATGATGACGTCGCGTACGCGGCCCTGGTCCACCTCATTCAAGAGCTGCGAGAAGCTGACGTCGTTCGTGATCGTACGCTGGCCAGGGTTCTGAAACAGCGAGAACAGCGCGAGCAGCAACAGGACGATTACCACCCAGACGGCGAAATTCCGTAGATTCGCGTTCATCGCTGACCTTTGACGCGGGCCCCGCCCGCACGAGTGAGCCCGGAAACGACCTGTCCGGATTGCTGTAGCGCAGTATCGTTAAAATAGGGCGCAGGGGTGGCCTTGCCAAGGGAACGACTGCGGGAAGCGGCATTTTTCGCCGCTTTGTGAATGCTTTGTCACCTTCGGCGACGACGCCGCGCCGGCGCGCGCGTGACGGTGAGCCGAGCTCCGTCGAGACCG
The DNA here is from genome assembly GCA_036556265.1 of Xanthobacteraceae bacterium. Taxonomy (GTDB): domain Bacteria; phylum Pseudomonadota; class Alphaproteobacteria; order Rhizobiales; family Xanthobacteraceae; genus JAUSIF01. The sequence goes on from DATBJU010000171.1 coordinate 6,681, forward strand.
ACAAGCGCGCCGGCAAGGGTGCGGCGGAGCGGCACACCGGCACCATGGGCGTCCCAAAGGGCTGAGTGCAGCGACTCCAGTTTCGCGAGCTCGACCGGACCCTCGTCGCCCGTCGCCTCCAGCGCCCGCCCGAGCAGCCGCAGCGAGATCTCGTCGGCGGCCTCGAAAAACGCCCGCGAATCGAATGTCACCACGTTTTCCAATGACTGCTTCCCGCTCCGCGGCCGCGCGACTTTCGGCTGCAACTCGCTCGCCGCGAGCTCGATCGCCGCGTCCGCGCGGGCGAGGCGTCGCGCCGCCGTGGCGAGGCGCGCCGAGGTCAAGCCTTCGGCCGCGAGCGCGGCGGCGAGCCGCCGTAGCCGCACGCGGGTGTATTTCGGATCGGCGTTGGAAGGATCCTTCGCGAACGGAATTCCCGCCGCGCGCAGCGTCGCGATCAGCCGCGTCTTCGGTACGTCCAGCAATGGCCGCGCGATCGCGATCCCCTCGCGGCTGCTGTGTGGGCGAATGCCACCGAGTCCGGTCAGGCCCGACCCGCGCGCGAGTCGCATGAGCAACGTCTCGGCCTGGTCGTCGAGCGTGTGCGCCGTGACGATCGCGTCGGCCGCGATCTTGCGCGCGAGACCGGCCAGCAACGCATAGCGCGCCTTGCGTGCCGCTTCCTGGAGTCCCGTTTTCGGCTTCTTGCCCGACCACACCAGTGTGTCGTGCGGCAGCCCGAGTTTACCGGCAAGCTTTGCCACGTCCGCCGCCTCGCGTCGCGACGCACGGCGCAGCCGGTGATCCACCGTTGCCGCCGCAAGCGCAGGCCCGGTGCGTCGCGCCGCGCGCCAGCGATGCGCGAGCACCATCAGGGCGGTCGAATCGGGGCCGCCCGAAACCGCGAGCAGAACGCGGCGAAAATCTTTCAGATCGGAGAAAAGCGAAGCAAGCTCGGCGTCGGCGATCGGACCGCTGTCCGGCTCAGCAGCGGGCACGCTTCTGTTCCTGCTCGACCGCCTTCTTCACGTTGGTCGATGCCCTCGGGTACTTCGCGAGTACGTGGCCGAGCGATGCACATGCCGTCTCGCGCTCGCCGAGCGCGGCGAGCGACTGTCCGAGCCGCAGCAACGCGTCCGGCGCCTTCACGGCGTTCGGATAGTCAGTCGAGATCTTGAGAAAGATTTCGGCCGCATCGTTATATTGCTTGCGCTGGAACTGAGCCTCGCCGAGCCAGTAGTGCGCGTCCGGTAGGAGTCGCTGTGCCTCCGGCTCGCGGCTGGTCCCATGGTGCCCCAGGAACGTGCGGAAGCCTTCCACCGCGAGATCGTAGTCACGGCGCAGGATCGCGCCGTACGCGAGATCGTACTCATCCTTGGCGCTGCCCGAGGGAGCGAGTACGGCCTGCTGACCAATCGGCTGCTGCCCCTGTGGAGGCAAGACCCCCGGCGGCGGGGCGGACGGGTTCGGTGTGCCGGTTCCCGAAAGCGATCCAAGATCGAGCGGCGCTCCAGGCGCGCGCGCTGACGGCTCGCCACCGCCGGGGGCGGATGGAATCGTGCCGAGCGTGCGCGGCGCACCGGGTGCACCCGGCGCGGTGGTCGGATCGAACACGTCGCCGCGGCGGCCGGTTGGCCCGGCCGCAGGCTGCGGATCTTGCACGACAACGGGCGGAGCCTGCCGCGAGGCGACCGGTGGCAGGGACGCCGGCGGCGGCGACACATTGCCGCTTTGCCCGCGCTGCGCGGGCGGCCGTGCCGACGGGTTCATTTCCTGAAAGCGAAAGTCCGTGTCCTGCTGCACGCGCTTGAGCTGTTGCTCGAGCTGTACGTTCCGGTGCTGGAGTTCCTCCACCATGCCGGTGAGCTGGCGGATCTGATTTTCCAGTTGGCCGAGACGCGCGACGAGCTCGGACTCGTTCCCGCGTTGCTGCTGCCCGAACAGTTGCGCGAGCCGAATCGGCCCGGAAGGCGATGATTGCGCAGCGGCATCGCCAGCGACGGCGGCAACGACGCTAAGTACGACAACGAGCGAGCGAACGCGCATATTCGGCATGATCATGGTTTGGGGTGCGCCACCTTAGCGCGACCCCCGGCGTATCGGCCACCGCGAGATAGCGGCCGGAGTACGTCCAAAATTGGGCCTTTCCGACGTGGACCTCGGTCAGACCCCGGCGTTCAGCACCGTAACGACACGCCGGTTCTGCGACCAGCACGAAATGTCGTTGCAGACCGCGACCGGCCGCTCCTTGCCGTAGGAGATCGTGCGCATGCGCGAGGCGTCGATTCCGCGGGCGGTCAGATAGTCGCGCACAGTCGTGGCCCGGCGCGCGCCCAGGGCGATATTGTACTCGCGCGTGCCGCGCTCGTCGGCGTGACCTTCGATCGTGAAGGCGTAGCGGTTGTACTGGCTGAGCCACTGCGCCTGCTTGTCGAGCGTGGCGCGAGCCTGCGGCGTGAGCTCGGACGAGTCCGTCTCGAAGAACACGCGGTCGCCCACGTTGACTACGAAGTCCTGCGCGCTGCCCGGCGTCGCCGCCGCGCCAGCGCCGGCCTGGTCGGTCGCGTTTGGGTTCTGCGCGCACGCGGCGATCAACAGCACAGTGCCGATGAGCGCGACGAGATGCGCGCCCCGCAGGAAGCGATGGAAGTTCGACATCGTTCCGGCTCCCTTCATCCCCGGTTGGTCCTGTCCCCTCTACCGCCCGTCGGTTAAGCGAATATTCCGTCAACCTTGACGATGTCTTGGCGAAGTCCCGAAAAATCGACCTTTCGGACGCGGCCTGCGCAAAACAACCGAATTGGTTACCGAAACATGAAGATTCGCAACCTTGTGCCCCAGTGCGGCCACATCAAGGCCGCCGCGCGGCCTAGGAGAGCAGCGGCGACCAGGCCGGATCCGAGGCGTAAGCCGGTGTCGGGATGCGCTGCTCGTTGTACCCGGTGAGGTCCACCGTGAAGAGCTGCGGCCCTGCGTTGCCGCCCGGGTCGCGAAAGAACATGAGCACGCGTCCGTTCGGCGCCCATGTCGGCCCTTCGTTATGGAACCCCTCGGTCAGGATCCGCTCGCCCGATCCATCGATCCGCATCACGCCGATCGCGAAGCTACCGCGCCCCTGGCGTGTGAAGGCGATCACGTCGCCGCGCGGCGACCAGACGGGCGTCGAGTACGTGCCCTGGCCGAACGAGATGCGCCGCGCGCCGGTGCCGTCCGCGCCCATCACGTAGATCTGCTGCGAGCCGCCGCGGTCCGACTCGAACGCGATCTGCCGACCGTCAGGCGAGAACGACGGCGCGGTATCGATTGCAGCCGCGTCGGTGAGCCGCGTCGTGCGCCGCGAGCGCAGGTCCATCAGGAAGATGTTCGAGTTCGAACCCTTCTGGAGGCTCATCAGCACCCGCTGCCCGTCGGGCGAGAAGCGCGGCGAGAAGGTCATGCCGGGAAAGTCGCCGACCACTTCGCGTTGGCCGGTCTCGATGTTGAGGAGAAACACGCGCGGGTCGCCGCGCCCATAAGACATGTACGCCACTTCCTGATTGGTCGGGCTGAAGCGCGGCGTCAGTACGAGGTCTTCACCGCGCGTGAGATAGCGCACGTTCGCACCGTCCTGATCCATGATCGCGAGCCGCTTCACACGCGACTCCTTCGGGCCGGTTTCATCGATGAACACGATGCGCGTATCGAAATAACCTTTCTCGCCGGTGAGACGTTCGTAGATCAGGTCCGAGATGATGTGCCCGATGCGCCGCCACTGCGCCGGTTGAGTGATGAAGTACTGCTGGCCGACCAGCTGCTCGCCCGCAAATACATCCCACAGGCGAAATTCCGTCTTGATGCGCTCGCCCTCGCGCGAGACGCGCCCGGTAACAAGGCCCTGCGCATTGATCACCCGCCAGTCCTGGAAGCGGGGCCGCGCGTCGAAATTCTGGATCTTTTCGATAAAGGCGGTCCGGTCGATCGGCTGAAACAGGCCGGAGCGGCGCAGATTGTTGGAGATGATCCCCGACAAGTTGCGCGCGATCTCCGGATCGCCGCCGCCACCGATCAGGAACTCCGGCACCGCGATCGGCAGCGGCTGAATCGTTCCTTGCGTAATGTCGAGCTTGAGCACGGCCTGCGCGTCGCGCGCGCCGAGCGTCGCCGCCGCTGCGGCTGCACCCGCCGTCAGCAAAAGGCGCCGGCGTGAGATCGGGTTGTGCGGATGTGGCGTCGGGCGTGCTCGCTCAATCATTGTGGTCTCGCAAAATACGGGCGGCGGCTCAGCCGCCGAACATGTCGCGCGGATCGAAAGTGACTTCCACATCGCGCCAGATCTCATACTTCGCCGCCGGCAACGTGTAGGGCTGGCAACGGCGAACCGCGCGCATGGCGCTCTCCGCAGCCACGCGGAAATAGGGGCTCGATCCGCTGTTCATCAGGACCGGCTCCGCCGACAGCGAGCCGTCGGTGCGGAATTGCACGCGCAGCCGCACAATCAGGTCCTGCGCGTTCTCCGCGCCGACCGGCGGATTCCAGCACGCCTGGATCTGCGCGCGCAGCGCGTCGATCTCGCTTTGCGTCAGCCGCGATGCGTTGCCGATCGTGGTACCGAGCGACGCCGTCGGCGCGATCTCGCTCGCGGCGCGCTGTCGCTGCGGCTCGCGCCGGTCGAGAAGTGCCGCGATCTGATCCGGATTGAAATCGCGCTGCTTCGGCATCTGCGCCTGAGCCGGCTGCGGCGTCTTCGGCTTCGGCGGCTCGCGCTTGGGCGGCGTCGGTGTCTTGGCCTGATCCGGCTTCGCCTCGGGTTTCGCCTCTTCTTTCTTGGGCGCGGGTTCGGGTTTTGTCTCCGGCGGCGGCGGGGGCGGAGCCGCCGCGGTCTTCACCTCGGGCTTCACCTGTTTCTTCTCCGGCTCGGGCGCCTGCTTCGGCTCAGCGACCTTTTCCGCCGCCTGCTTCGACTGCTCTTTCTTCGGCGCGTTACGCGCTCCGGCCTGCATCTGCGTCACGTCGGTGATCGGCACGAGGTCGACCGGCATCGCCTCGGTGCGCGGAGGGTCGAGCGGCGACGGCGCGAAGGTGATGAGCCCCCAGCCGAGCACGACCGCGTGCGCGAGGCTCGATACCGCGAGACCCGTGCGCACCCTAGCTTCCCTGTTCGACTTCGGTGACAAGCGCCACCCGCCTGTAGCCTGCGGCCGAAAGCCGGCCCATCACCCGCATCACCGTACCGTAATCCACCTTGCGATCGCCGCGCACGAAGATGCGCTCTTCGCTTCCGTTTTTCGCGATCGCCTTGAGCTTGGCCACCAGCTCATCGACCTTGATTTCGGTGTTTTGCAGGAAAACCTGCCCCTTGTCATTGACTGAAATCGTCAACGGCTCCCGATCCTGCTCGATCGATTTCGCCTGGCTTTCCGGGAGATCGATCGGGACCCCGACGGTCAGCAGGGGTGCGGCGACCATGAACACGATCAGCAGCACGAGCATCACGTCGACGAACGGCGTGACGTTGATCTCGCTCATCATGGCGCGGCGGCGTGCGCGATGCCGACCGCCACCCGTGGAGATACCCGCCCCCATCCGCCGTCCTCACATTTTCTCGTCGACCTGGCGCGACAGGATTGCCGAGAACTCGTCGGCGAACCCTTCCATCCGCTGGGTCTGGCGATTCACTTCGTTCGCGAATTTGTTGTAGAAAATCGTCGCCGGTATGGCGGCGATAAGGCCCATGGCCGTGGCGAAAAGTGCCTCGGCGATGCCGGGCGCGACGACGGCAAGGCTCGTACTCTTCGACGCCGCGATCGACTGAAAGCTCGTCATGATCCCCCATACCGTTCCGAACAGGCCGATGAACGGACCTGCGGAACCGACCGTCGCGAGCACGAGCAGCCTGCGCTCGAGCCGCTCCACCTCGCGCGCGATCGTGACGTTCATCACCTTTTCGATGCGCTGCGTAAGGCCGAGCAGCGAGCGCGCACCGCCTTCGTAAGTGCGCTTCCACTCGCGCATCGCCGCGACGAACAGAGCGGCCATCGAGTGGTTCGGTCGCGGGGCGAGCGAGCGGTAAAGCTCCTCGAGACTCTCGCCCGACCAGAACACCTGCTCGAAGCGATCCATCTGCCGGCGCGTACGTGCATAGAGAATCGTCTTGTCGATCACGATCGCCCAAACCCAGATCGAAGCGAGCACAAGGCCGATCATCACCGCCTTGACGACGAAATGCGCCTGCCAGAACAGGCCCCACAGCGAGACCTGCGCAGCAGGCAAGTCGATTGCGCCTTGGGCGATCTCGGCGGGATTCATTCGGCAAACCTCGGCGCCCGCTTCGCAGCGGGGCCAGCATGTGCATGGGAGGATCGAGGGGCGCGGCTGGCGATCGGCTGGCTCCGGCAATCCGCGCGGGCCCGTCCTGACCCGCTCCCGCCGCCCTTCGGTCCGGCCCAAATCGGGACCGAATCTGTCCAAACTTGGGCGCTGGCGCAGGCGCGTGGTGCGCTAGCAAAGCCCGCGGTACTTAATAAAGGATTATCGTGGCGCTCCCGGCGAGAAAGCGCCCATTCCGGGTTCGCCGCCCCTGTGGCACCCTCGCCGCGGCCGAAGACGGAAAGTCGGGATTCCGGGAGGGGCTCAAGTGACCAACATCCCGCCACCGGCGATGTCGCCCGGCCGCCTGCGGCAGACCGAGATTTTTGTGACCGGCGTCGGCGGCTCTCGCCCGCACGTACCGGTTGCGCCGGACAAGCTGGAAGCCGAGGCCGCCAAACGCATGAGCGCCGAAGCAGGCGCTTACGTGATCGGCGGAGCGGGCTCCGAAACGACCATGCAGGCAAATCGGGCGGCATTCGACCGTCAGCGAATCGTGCCGCGCGTGCTGCGCGATGTCTCGCAGCGTGACCTTTCGGTGAGCCTGTTCGGTCGTACTCACCGCGCGCCGCTCCTGCTCGCGCCGATCGGCGTGTTGGAGATGATGGATCGGGAAGCCGACCTTGCGGTAGCACGAGCCGCAAAGAACGCAGGAGTCGGCTTCATCTTTTCCAATCAGGCTTCGGTGCCGATGGAGACATGCGCCGCAGCGATGGACGACGCCCCGCGCTGGTTTCAACTCTACTGGTCGAGCGACGACGAATTCGTTCGCTCGGTCGTGCGGCGGGCGGAGAACTGCGGATGTGAAGCGATCGTTCTCACGCTCGATACGACGCTGCTGGGCTGGCGGCCACGCGACCTCGATCTCGCTTATCTGCCGTTCCTGCGCGGACTGGGGTTGGCGCAGTACCTGAGCGATCCGGTGTTCCGCAAAAAGATTCCGTCTTCGCCGCCGGACACCGGATTCAGGCCGCGCGGGTTCAAGCTTCTCAATTCGGCGATGACCTTGCGGCGAAAGGGTAAGGCGTTTGGCCTCGGCATGGGGCAAATGCGCTCTGCCGTCGCCCATTTCGTCGCTACCTATTCGCGTCCCGACCTCACCTGGACGGATATCGCGAGGCTGCGCGGCATGACGAAGCTGCCGATCCTGCTCAAGGGTGTGCGGCACGGCGAAGACGCGAAGCTTGCCGCCGCACAAGGCGTCGACGGCGTGATCGTATCGAACCATGGTGGGCGGCAGGTGGACGGTGAGCGGGCGGCGCTCGAAGATTTGCCGGAGGTCGTCGCCGCCTCAGGCGCGATGCCGGTGCTGTTCGATTCAGGCGTCCGCTCAGGCGCCGATATCTTCAAGGCGCTGGCGCTTGGGGCGAAAGCCGTGCTGCTCGGACGGCCCTACGTCTACGGATTGGCTTTGGCCGGCGAGGCAGGCGTTCGCGAAGTGATCGCGAATGTCGTGGGTGAATTGGATCTGACCCTGGCGCTCTCGGGCGTGAGTACCGTGGCGGGCATCGACAAGAATTGCCTGGCCTGAGCGAATTAGGAAGCCGCGCGCCCCAAAAAGAAACCTCGGGGAATCCCCGAGGTTTCGCTTCAAGCATCCGCGACCGCTGCGTTCACTAGTCAGGACGTCTCGGCTCGCCTGATGACTCCGGCGGCGTCTGCCGGTTGCGGCGGTCGGCCATGAACTGGTCGAATTCCGTCTTGTCCTTCGCAAACCGCAGCCGGTCGAGAAACTCGCGGAATTCGCGCTGTTCTTCCTCGAGCCGCTTCAACGTTTCCGAGCGGTACTCGTCGAAGGCACGGTTGCCGCTCGATTGGTTTGGGTACCACCAGGTTCCCGGCCTGTCTGTTCGCCACGCGCCGTGGCGGCCGTGCGCATGTGCACCTCTCCAACAACCCATTCGTCCGCTCCATAGGATGTAGGCCAGGACCGCAAGCCCCAACGGCCAGAAAATGATGAAGCCGACGATCATCAGCACGATCCAAGCCGGCTTGCCGAGTTCGTCCAGTTTCTCTGCCCAGGACATGAGACCCTCGCGTGTGAATGTTAATTACATTAACATAGGTAACGGCCCGCTGGCCGGGTGTCAAGGCGCCCCCCGATTTTTTTCCGGCCGCCAAAGGCCGAGCCCTTCGAGGTAGATCAGGACACCCGCCTCCAGGAGCTCCTCCGGCGACATGGGCAATGCACGCCGCGCGCTGTCGCCTCTCGCAAATAGGGAGGCGATGCCGTGAGACAAAGCCCACACGTGCAGCGCCACCATCAGCGCGGGCGGCTTCTTCTCGGTGGGCGCGATCGCCACGATTTTTTCCGCGGCAGAGCGCAGCACGCTGAACGCCCGATCACCCGCGTCGCGCAGTTCCGCACTGGTCGTCAGCGGCACACCGGCCTCGAACATTGCCGAGTAGTACGCGGGCTCCTTGCGCGCGAACGCGAGATAGGCGGTGCCCAGCCGCTCGAAGGCCGTGAACGGGTCGGGCTTGCCATCGTCCCAGGCGCGTGTGAGCGCGTGCTCGAACAGCTCGAACCCGCGCTTCGCGACGTCCGCCATCAGCGCGTCGCGGTCGCTGTAGTGGCGATAGGGCGCTGCCGGACTCACGCCCGCCCAACGCGCTGCTTCCGCGAACGTGAATCCGAACGGACCCTTCTCGGCAATCAACTCGAGCGCGGCCCGCTGCAGCGCCTCCTTCAGATTGCCATGGTGATAGCCGCGCCCGCCGTGTCTCGACCATTTCATGTGAAGGGTGTTTACATTACTCCGAAGGCGCCGTCGACTGTTCGAGTGTCGTGACTTTCACCCTTCGAGACGCGCGCTTCGTGCGCGCTCCTCAGGGTGAGGCCGATAGAAAAAGCGCCTCAACCTGAGGAGCCCGACGCCGGACTTGGTCCGGCGGAGGGCGTCTCGAAGGATGAGGCGAATGGCTATTCATCCGCACGCAGCGCCTTGCGTAGCGCCGCGGGAATCCGCTGCGGCTTCTCTCCTGCGACGAACGCAATCCGCACGTCCGCCTCAATCAGCGTCTCGTCTCCACGCACAACACTCTGCTTCAAGACGATCGAAGCGCCGCCGACTTCGCCGGGCCGGGTCACGACCTCGACCACCTCGTCGACGCGCGCGGGCTTGAGAAAGTCGAGCTTCATCGAGCGGACGACGAAATGAAATCCCGGCGCCTCTTTCGCCGTCTGCTCGAACAGCTCACCCTGTTCGATACCGAGCAGCCGGATGAAGTCGGAGCGGCCCCGCTCCATGAAGCGCAGATAGCTCGCATGATAGACGAGCCCGGTGAAGTCCGTATCCTCGTAATAGATGCGGATCGGGAGTCGGTGCACGCCGTCGACGATCCGGCCCGAAAGATGGTCCCAGTCGCCGTCGCTTGCCCTCACTCACCGCTCTCCTGATCGAACAGCGGCATCTGCGCCGGATCGCGCTTGGGCTCGGCAAGGCCGAGGTGCTTGAACGCGTGCGACGTGAGCATGCGCCCGCGCGGCGTACGCTGGAGAAATCCCTGCTGCACGAGATACGGTTCGATGATCTCCTCGATCGCGTCACGCGGCTCGGAGAGCGCCGCCGCAAGCGTTTCGACGCCCACCGGCCCGCCGCCGTAGTTCAGCGCGATCACCGACAGGTAGCGCCGGTCCATGCCGTCGAGCCCGCCGCTATCCACCTCGAGCTGCACGAGCGCCCGATCAGCGGCCTTGGCGTCGATCGCGCTCTTCCCGTCGACGGAGGCGAAGTCGCGCACGCGCTTGAGCAGCCGGCCCGCGATACGCGGCGTGCCGCGCGCACGCCGTGCGATCTCGCGCGCGCCGTCCGGCGAGATGCCGATCCCGAGCACGCGCGCAGCCCGCGTGACGATCGTCTCCAGTTCCTCCGGCGAATAGAATCCGAGCCGGATCGGAATGCCGAAGCGCTCGCGCAGTGGCGTCGTCAGCAGACCCGAGCGCGTCGTCGCCCCAATCAGCGTGAAACGTGCGAGGTCGATCTTGACCGAACGCGCAGCCGGCCCCTCGCCGATAATGAGATCGAGCTGGTAGTCCTCCATCGCCGGATAGAGGATCTCCTCGATCGCCGGGTTGAGCCGATGGATCTCGTCGATGAAGAGAACATCGCGATCCTCGAGATTGGTGAGAAGCGCCGCAAGATCGCCCGCCTTCGCAATCACCGGCCCGGACGTCGCGCGAAAGTTCACACCAAGCTCACGCGCCACGATCTGCGCGAGCGTCGTCTTGCCGAGCCCCGGCGGCCCGACGAGCAGAACGTGGTCGAGAGCCTCCTTGCGCGCTCGCGCGGCCTCGACAAACACCCTGAGATTGGCGCGCGCTTTCGCCTGACCGATGAACTCATCGAGCCGCTGCGGCCGTAGGCTGAGCTCGGCGGTATCGTCGTCGCGGCGTTCGGGGGTGACGAGGCGGGGCGGCATCTCTAGCCTTTGCACATGCCGAACACCCGCAGCGCCCGGGCGATCCCTGCGCACGCGAGCGTCGAGAGCGTAACAATGATCGGATACTCGAAATTCAACCCGCGGAACCAGAACGTCATCAAGTAACTGACCACGGCAGCCAGTACAGCCGACGCAAGCGCCGCCTCTATCCACGAATTCCGCAGGGGATAGACCATCGCGACCGTCAAGCCGGCGGCGCCAAAGATGAGCGCCGTGTTGAGCAGAATGCTGATGAAAAGAATCAGTCCATCGAGCGTCCGCTCCTCGTCCGGGGTAGCGAGCGGGCCGTCGAGCACGAGACGATAGCCGACCATCGCCACGATCGTGCCGACAAAGGCATAGAAGATCACGAACAGCGCCGCGCGCGTCATTTCGCGAGCTCCTTCAGGCCGAGCCGGATCAGCGACGGCGTTGTCGCCCCCTCGCCCGCCGCGCGCACCGCCGCGGCAATTGCCGCACTTGCCTGGATCTCTCCGTAGCCCAGATTTACGAGCGCCGACACCGCGTCGGCTACCGGCTGTGGCGCGCGCTTTTCGGCGACCTCACCGGAGAGCCGCACCACCGCCGGATCTACGCTCGCAAACTGGGGCGCCTTGTCCTTCAACTCCGTCACGATCCGCTGCGCGAGCTTCGTGCCGACGCCCGGCGTACGCGCAACCGTTGCCTTGTCCCCAAGCGCGATCGCGTTCGCAATTTCTGCGATCTTCAACGTCGAGAGCACGGCGAGCGCGACCTTGGCGCCCACGCCTTGCACTTCCGTGAGCAGCTTGAACCATTCGCGCTCGAGGTCCGTCGCAAAGCCATAGAGCCGAATCTGATCTTCGCGCACCCAGGTTTCGATCGCGAGCGTCGCCGCCTCGCCCGCCGGCGGCAGCGCCTGCAATGTGCGCGCCGAGCAGTGGACGAGGTAACCGACCCCGTGCACGTCGAGAAGGACGGTGTCCTCCCCGTAGGCGTCGATCACGCCGCGCAGCTTGCCGATCATGGCCTGACTCTTTTTTCTCCCTCCCCCGCATGCGGGGGAGGGATAAGAAAGTGTCTCATCGCCCGCTCCCCGCCGCGAGCCGCACCGCAGGCGCGCTGCGGTGATGCGCGTGACATACGGCGACCGCGAGCGCGTCGCAGGCATCCTCGGTCGCGGGATCGGCCTTGGGCAAGAGCACGCCGATCATCATTCGCACCTGCATTTTTTCCGCCCGTCCTGCGCCGACGATCGACTTCTTCACGAGGTTCGGCGCGTATTCGGCAACCGCAAGCCCGGCCTGCGCCGGTACGAGAAGTGCAATGCCGCGCGCTTGCCCGAGCTTGAGTGCGCCGCGGCTGTCCGCGTTCACGAAGGTCTCCTCCACCGCGGCCTCGGCTGGAGCATAGCGCGCAAGCACCGCGGCGAGACCTTCGTGCAGCGCGGCGAGCCGTGCCGCGAGTTCCGCCTTTTCGCTCGTCTCGACCGTGCCGCACGCGACGAATGACAGCGCGTTGCCGGCGCTTTCAATCACGCCCCAGCCGGTGCGCCGAAGGCCGGGGTCGAGACCGAGAATGCGAATCGGGCGCGCCATGCCCGGACAAATTAGCCCGGAAGGCGCCGGGCGTCAGGCGGCCGCGGACTTGCGCAGTGACATGGCACCGCTGGCCAGCGCCACCCCGATACTGGTCGCCACGATACCGACAACCGCCGCCATGTCCGGCGCTTCGCCGAGGACGGGGATCGCGATCACGGCGGCCATGCCCGGCGCGAGTGCCGCGAAAGCTGCAGCCTTGGACGCACCGAGCCGGGCCACCGCGATGCCATAGGCGACGAGGCCCAGAATCCCGGAGAACACGCCCTGGATCACGGTCTGCGCGGCGATCTCCCAACCATGGCCCGCGCGCCATGCTTCGGCCAAAGGCGGCATACCGAACGGCAGTAGCATCAGCGTGGACCAAAAGCCGATCAGCGCAGCCGCTTCGAACGGTCCGAGACGGCTGCGACGAAATGCGATCGTGTAGATAGCCCAAAGAAAGGCGCCGACCAGCACGAGCCCGTGCCCGCGCCAGGCTCCGCTGGAGAAATCGAACACGCCGCGACCCGCGATCGCGACGATACCAGCAACGATAAGCGCGTAGCCGATCAGCCGCTCCGGCCCGATGCGTTCGCGATCCACCAGAACGGCTAGCAAGGCTGCAAATAACGGCATGGTGCCGGGCAAGAGCGGACCGATATCGGCCGCCGGCGCGAACTTCATGCCGGTCGCCACGACAATGAAGAACGGCGCGCCGGCGCCGAGCACGCAAAGTGCCACAAGCCCGCGAATCCCCTGCGGCGCGAGTCCAGTGCGCAGCCACACCGGCGCGAACAACAACGCCGGAACGATCATCCGCAGCAAGCCGACGGCCTCCGGCGGAAGCGTGCCGGTCACCGCATGGCGTGTACCCACGATCCAGGCGGCCCAGATCGACACCGCGAAAATCGCGGCACCGCTTCCGATCAAGGTGTTGTGTCGGTCCACGGGAGGATCACGGGTTGCACACGGGCAGCCGTGATACCCCGCTGACCGCTCCGCGCATAGGACGATCGATGCATGGGTCGGATGCGCGAAAAGCCGTCGCGATCGACGGCCGCAATTGCTACAGAGACTGGCCCACCGGTTCTTCCAAGCGATGGATCTCCCCGACAGTTCGCACTTTTCCGCGGTGATCGACGATCCGCGATTCGTGGCCGCGATCGCTGTCACCGTCCTTTGCGGCATTGTGCGCGGCTTTTCCGGTTTCGGATCTGCGCTGATCTACATTCCCCTTGTGAGCGCGATCTACGAACCGCGCGCGGCAGCCGCCTCGTTCCTGCTGATCGACTTCTTCTGCACGATTCCGTTTGCCGTGCGTCTCTATTCCATCAGCAGCAAGAAGGAGATTTGGCCGCTCACCTTCGCCGCCGCCCTGACAATTCCGCTCGGCGCACTCCTTCTACGCGTGGTCGATCCGGTTCCGCTGCGTTGGGCGATCGCCGCAATCATTCTTGCGCTCGTCGCAGTGCTCGTCTCGGGATGGCGTTTGCGCGGCGCAGCCTCCTTGCCGCTCACGATCGGCGTCGGTCTCGTGTCCGGCGTCTCCGGTGGAGCGACGCAGCTCGTCGGTCCGTTTGCGATCGTCTATTGGCTCGGCAGCGCGAGCAGCGCCGCCGTGGTCCGCGCGAATCTTGTCGTCTTCTTCGCGCTCTCAGGCGCGATCCTGTGCGTCACGTATTATTGGCAAGGACTGTTTCCGACTGAGATTGTCGTGCTTTCACTCGTGCTCGCAGCGCCTTACGTAGCGTCGCTCTTCGCCGGCTCGTACTTTTTCAAGGGCTCATCGGAGACGCTCTACCGCCGCGTCGCCTATGCGATCGTCGCCGCAGCGGCGCTGATCAGCTTGCCGGTGTTCGATGGATTGATTCGCTAGTTACGCGATTACGCGCTCATCCTGGCGATCAGTGCGTCGGATATCTCGAAGTTTGCGTAGACGTTCTGCACGTCATCGCTGTCCTCGAGCGTCTCGATCAGCTTGAGAATCTTCTCGCCCGATTCATCATCGACGGCAACGGTGTTCTGTGGCCGCCACACAAGTCCTGCCTTGCGCGGCTCGCCGAACTTCGCCTCCAGCTTGCGCGCCACTTCTTGGAAATTCTCGGCCGCGGCGACGATTTCATGGCCGCTCGCCGTAGAACTCACGTCCTCCGCACCTGCTTCAATCGCCGCCTCCAGCATTGCGTCGCCGCTCGCCTTGCCGCTGTCGTATTCGATGACGCCGACGCGGTTGAACATGAAGGACACGGCGCCCGTTTCCGCGAGACTGCCGCCGTGCCTGGTGAAGAACGAGCGCACCTCCGAAGCCGTCCGATTGCGGTTGTCGGTCAGCGCCTCGACGATGATCGCGACCCCGCCCGGCCCGTAGCCCTCGTAACGGATCTCATCGTAATTCGCTGCGTCGCCGCCCTGCGCCTTCTTTATCGCCCGCTCGATATTGTCCTTCGGCATGTTTTCCGCGCGCGCGGCCAGAATCGCCGCGCGCAGACGCGGATTGTGATCAGGGTCAGGCAGGCCCAACTTCGCCGATACCGTCACCTCGCGCGCGAGCTTGGAAAACAGCTTCGAACGGGCCGCGTCGGCGCGGCCCTTCTTGTGCATGATGTTCTTGAATTGAGAATGGCCAGCCATCTTGCCTCCGGAAGCAGGCGCGCCGTTATATAGGTCGGCGCTTTTCCTCTGTCATCACTCCCAGAAGACAGGCCGCGTTTCCGAGAGCACTGCGCCGAGACGGACCGGCGCTGCGCGTGTTGCCAGGCCGGTGGTGTCGTCGATCTCCAGGGCGAGCCCGGAAAGCATCGCCGGACCGGTCGCCGCCTCGAAGCGCCCCGACGGAAGCCGCGTAAGGAACCTTCGCATCGGCTCGTCCTTTGCCATGCCGATCACGCTGTCGTAGTCGCCGCACATGCCAACGTCGGTCATGAACGCCGTGCCGCCGCTGAGCACGCGCGCGTCCGCCGTCGGCACATGGGTATGGGTTCCGATCACCAGGCTGACCCGGCCGTCGAGAAAATGTCCCATCGACTGCTTCTCGCTGGTCGTTTCCGCATGCATGTCGACCACGATCGCATCGCACCCCTGGCGCAGCGGAAACGCCGCGAGTTCCTGCTCGATTGCGGTGAACGGATCGTCGAGCGGATCCATGAAGATGCGTCCCATGAGGTTGACGACGAGGACGCGTGCTCCATTCTTCGCCGGCGCGATCACCGATCCGCGGCCCGGTGTGCCGGCCGGATAGTTGAGTGGGCGGATCAGGTGTGGCGCACGCTCGATGAAGACGAGCGCCTCACGTTGGTCCCACGCGTGGTTGCCGAGCGAGATCACGTCGGCGCCCGCGTCCACAAGCTCTTCGTAGATCGCTTCGGTGATGCCGAAGCCGCCGGCCGCGTTTTCGCCGTTGACGACGACGAAATCGAGTTTCCAGTGCTCGCGCAGGCGCGGAAGCCGCTCGGCCACGATTGTCCTTCCCGAACGTCCAACCACATCGCCAAGGAAAAGAAGACGCATCCGATCACGCTCCGCGGCAATCGATCACTTCCCGCTCCGTTAGCACGAGATCGAGCCGCGCGTCGTGGGGGAGGGCCGGCACCTCGTCGATCTCCTGCGCCGCATAGGCGAGGCCGATGGCAATGATCGGCTTGCTTGCACGCAGACCGTTGATCGTCCGATCGTAGTAGCCGGCGCCGTAACCGATGCGAAATCCGCGCCGATCGAATGCTGCGAGTGGGACGATCATGACGTCTGGTTCGAGTTCCGGCGCGTTCGCGTCGGGCTCGCGAATGCTCCACTGCCCGGACACGAGTCGGTCGCCCACCGACCATGCGCGCAGGGAAAGCGCCCTGCCCCGTCCGACGATCGCCGGCAGCGCGAGTCGCGCGCCGGCCTCCGCGTAGCGGCGCATCAGCGGAACCGGATTGATCTCGCTCTTGATCGGCATGTAGCCGGAAACAATCATGCCGGCGCGCGCCGCGACTGGCAGCGCGCGCGCGCAGATCGCCTCCGCCGCGGCCGCGCGCGTGTCCGGCGCGAGCGCGTCACGACGCCGAAGCGCCTCTGCGCGCAACGCAGCCTTCTTCGCGACGATCGCGGCGATGGAGTCCATCCGATCTGGATGCTGATGAGAACGAGTGCGGGGCCGCGATGGCCGTTGGAGACAGCGATCCCGGGAAACCTACGAAGTAGGTGGGCGCCGTATGTCCAAGCCCACGGGCGAGGACAGGCACAGCTCCCGTTGGGATCGATAAGGCCCCGGGGAATTGGTCTCCTGACGCGCCTCACAGCTCCGCGCGAGCAATCTAGGCGCGCCGACTCAACTTGTCACCTGAGCCAAAAATCTCCTCATGGCCGGGCGAAAGGCGCCAACGGGTCCGCGCGAAGCGCGGCCCGATGACAGGCTCCGCGCCGTATTCTCGCGCCTGGAGACCCGGCCATCCAGAGCCGGCGGTTCAGCCGTGCTGGATGCGCGGGTGATCCTTGCGTTTAACCCGGGGACGCGCGTGAGGAACGAGAGATGACAAGCGAGTTCAACCCAGCGCGATGTTCGGACCGGGACGTCCGTTCAGACTGTGCGCGAGCTGCTCGATGCGGTCTGCCGCGTTCTCGATCATCTCGGCGATCACACGCTCGTTTGCCTCGGCGCGGTCACCGATCGCCATGCGTGCTTCCTTCAGGCTTTCGATTTCCTGTTCGCCCGACTTGATGCGCCGCCGCGCTTCGGAGAGCTCGTCGGCGACGACGAGCGCGGCCATCACGGTGAGGCGCGTATCGCCGATCTCGCCGAACGATTCCCGCAGCTTGCCGATGCGCGCGTCGAGTTCGCGCGCAAGGCGGGCCAAGTGATCTTCCTGCCCGTCATCGCACGCCATGCGATAGACCCGGCCATTGATGGTGACGCTTACCTGGGCCATCGCTCAGCGCTCCTGCGCCGCGAGTACGGTGCGGATCGAGTCAACGGCGCGCTCGAGCCGGCGCGAGACTTCGCGATTGGCGGATTCAAGATCGACGGAACGTGCGCGCACGTGGTCGAGCTCGGCCGCGAGCTTGGAGCGGTCGCTGCCGAATGCCTGCAGCTGCGCCTCCAGGGCATCGCGCTGGCGATCTTCTTCGTGCCGACGATGAACCGCAGCCTCGAGCGTGTCGATGGCTGTACTCATTCGACGGGTGGCCCGGTCGAGCGGAGACTCGTCCCCATTTTGCCGCATCGCGAATCTCACCGACAGATTCGACAGTAAAGCTGCGACGGGGCGCCGCCGTCAACTTCCAGTCGCGGCGTTGAACCGGGGGGTAGCAGGTGTTATCTGTCCCGCCCGTTCGGACGGCGGGTCGCGGAACAGCACCCGCGACTCATGCTAGAGCATCCGTCCGCCGATCCACGGCCAGCACGAGACCAAGAGCATGGGCCGCGACACCCACGACCGCATGGCAAATGCCATTCGCGCGCTTGCCATGGACGCGGTCGAGGCCGCCAAGTCGGGCCACCCGGGCCTGCCCATGGGTGCCGCCGACGTGGCTACGGTCCTATTCACAAGATTCTTGAAGTTTGATCCTTCCGACCCCGTCTGGCCCGACCGCGACCGTTTCGTGCTCTCCGCAGGCCACGGGTCGATGCTGCTTTATGCGGCACTCTATCTCCTCGGCTACCGGGACATGACCATCGAGGAGATCAAGCGCTTCCGCCAGCTTGGATCGAAGACCGCCGGCCACCCCGAGTTCGGCCATGCGGCGGGGATCGAAACCACGACGGGTCCGCTCGGCCAGGGATTCGGCAACGCCGTCGGCATGGCGCTGGCCGAACGCATCCTCGCCACACGCTTTGGCGACGGCGCGGTCGATCACTACACCTATGTGCTTGCGTCCGACGGCGACCTGATGGAAGGCCTGAGCCAGGAGGCAATCGCCCTCGCCGGACACCTGAAGCTCGCGAAGCTTATCGTCCTGTTCGACGACAACGGCATTTCGATCGACGGTAAAATCTCGCTGGCGGACTCGACCGACCAGGTCGCGCGCGTGAAGGCGTCCGGCTGGAACGCGACCCGAATCGACGGTCACGACCCGGAAGCGATCGCCGTGGCAATCGAAGCGGCGCGAAAATCCGACCGGCCGACGCTGATCGCCTGCCGCACCACGATCGGCTACGGCGCGCCCACCAAGGCCGGCACCGAAAAGACGCACGGCTCACCGCTCGGCGCCGAGGAGGTGAAGGGCGCGCGAGAGAAACTGGGCTGGCCGCATCCACCGTTTGAAATTCCCACGGACATTCTCGATCTCTGGCGAAAAGCCGGCGCGCGCTCGCGTGATGTGCGCCGTGCGTGGAGTGAACGCGTCGCCAAGCTCGACCCGTCGAGTCGCGCCGAGTTCGAGCGCCGCATGAGCGGCAAGCTCGCGCCCGCGCTCGCGGCTGCCGTTCGCAACGTGAAGGAGCGCGCTTCCGCCAAGCCCGAGGAGATCGCGACGCGCAAGGCATCGGAGATCTCGCTCGATGCACTCGTCGACGTATTGCCGGAGATGATCGGCGGCTCTGCCGACCTCACCGGCTCCAATAACACGAAGACGAAGGACATGAAGGTGATCGCGCCCGGCGACTACGCAGGCAGTTTCATCCACTACGGCGTACGCGAACACGGCATGGCCGCCGCGATGAACGGCATGGCGTTGCACGGCGGCGTCATCCCGTTCTCGGGAACGTTTCTCACTTTCTCGGATTACTGCCGCCCGTCGATCCGGCTTGCAGCACTCATGCAGCAGCGCGTGATTCACGTGATGACACACGACTCGATCGGCCTCGGCGAGGACGGGCCGACGCACCAGCCGATCGAGCACTTCGCCGCGCTGCGCGCGATTCCGAACCTGCGCTTCTTCCGGCCCGCCGATCTCACCGAAACCGTGGAGTGCTGGCAGCTCGCGCTCGAGCACACGAACGGCCCGAGCGTGCTTGCGCTCTCGCGCCAGAACCTGCCGGCGCTGCGGCTGCGTTTCGTCGACGAGAACATGTGCGCACGCGGCGCCTATGAACTTTCGCCGGCGAACGGCAAGGCGGAGATTTCGCTGTTCGCCACCGGATCCGAGGTATCGATCGCGATCGCGACCCAGGCGGAGCTTGAGAAGAAGGGCGTGCCGACCCGCGTTGTCTCCGTCCCATGCTTCGAGCTCTTCCGCGCGCAGCCTGCGGCCTACCGTCACGCCGTGATCGGAAGCGCGCCGGCGCGCGTCGCAGTCGAGGCGGCGATCCGCATGGGCTGGGACGAGATCATAGGTACCGACGGTGCCTTTGTCGGCATGAAGGGATTCGGTGCGAGCGCGCCCCACAAAGACCTCTACAAGCACTTCGGCATTACCGCCGAAGCCGTCGTTGCTGCCGGCATGGAAGCGCTCGGCCGCGAGCGCTCGGCCGCGGGTATCAAGGCGGCGCGCCGCTCGTGACCGCGACCCGCTGACATCCCTGCGGCGAGCGTCTAAAAGGCTCTCGGATCGAATTGCCGGCTCGCACGTTTATCGGGCGACGCCGTGGTTTGCGCGGAGAACAATCTCATGGCCGTCAAGGTCGCCATCAATGGGTTCGGACGCATCGGGCGCAATACTCTGCGCGCCATCGTCGAGTCGGGCCGCAAGGACGTTGAGGTCGTAGCGATCAACGACCTCGCGCCGGTCGAGACCAACGCCCACCTCCTCCGTTTCGATTCCGTGCACGGCCGTTTTCCCGGAGAGGTCAAAGTCAAAGGCGACACGATTGACGTCGGTCGCGGAGCCATCAAAGTCACCGCGATCAAGGATCCCGCTCAGCTTCCGCACAAGGAGCTGAACGTCGACATCGCGATGGAATGCACCGGCATCTTCACGTCGAAGGAAAAGGCTTCGCCGCACCTCTCCGCCGGCGCCAAGCGCGTCCTGATCTCCGCGCCCGCCGAGAACGCCGATCTCACCGTCGTATATGGCGTCAATCACGACAAGCTCGCGAATGGCCACAAGGTGGTCTCCAACGCATCCTGCACGACGAACTGCCTCGCCGCCGTCGCCAAGGTCCTGAATGACGCCGTCGGCATCGAGCACGGCTTCATGACGACCGTGCACGCCTACACGAACGATCAGCCGGTGCTCGACCAGGTGCACAAGGATCTCTACCGCGCGCGCGCCGCTGCCACCTCGTTGATCCCGACTTCGACCGGCGCAGCCAAGGCGGTCGGCCTCGTGCTGCCCGAACTCAACGGCAAGCTCGACGGGGTTTCGATCCGCGCGCCGGTCCACAATGTCTCGGTGATCGACTTCAAGTTTGTCGCCAAGCGCAAGACCAGCAAGGACGAAATCAACGGCGCCATGAAGCGTGCGGCCGAGCAGCAGCTCAAGGGGATTCTGGGCATCACCGACCAGCCGAACGTCTCGGTCGACTTCAACCACGATCCGCACTCGGCGATTTTCCACCTCGACCAGACCAAGGTACTGGACGGCAACTTCGTGCGTGTCATGGCCTGGTACGACAACGAGTGGGGCTTCTCCAACCGCATGGCCGATACCGCGGCCGTCATGGGCAAGCTCGGCTGACCGTCGTGGCATGGGAGCCTTTCGTCCGCTAGAAGCAAGGTCGGTCCGCTGGCGACCGCTGCAGGGCGTCGGTCTCGAATATCTGACACTGGCCCCGGAGAACGGAGCGATCGTCGCCCGCGCTGTCACAATCGGCACGTTCGAAGGCAAGCCGTTCGGCGCGCGTTACAAAGTCGTCTGTGATGCCAACTGGACTTTTCGCGAACTCAAGCTCGACGCGGTGAACGGCGTCACGTTGTGTCTGTCGTCCGACGGGCACGGCCACTGGACCGACGCACACGGTCAGCAGCTTTCGGGCTTCGAGACCTGCATCGACATCGACCTCGGCGGTAGCCCCTTCACCAACACATTGCCGATCCGACGGCTCGATCTCGACCAGGGCGACGGCCCGATGGAGCTCTCCATGCTTTACGTCCCGTTCGACACGTTCGAACCCTTTGTCGACGGGCAACGCTACAGCTGTCTGCAATCGCGCCGCCGGTATCGCTACGAAGCCGTCGACGGCGCCTTCGTAGGCGAGTTGGTGGTGGATGAGGACGGCTTGGTCCTCGACTTTCCGCCGCTGTTCACACGCGTGCGGGGGAGCGCCGAGTGAGCGCGTTCCGCAACCTTGATCACGCCGACGTTCGCGGAAAACGCGTCCTCGTCCGCGTCGATCTCAACGTGCCGATGGAGAATGGCCGCGTCAGCGATGACACGCGCCTGCGTGCCGCCGCGCAAACGATCCGCGAGATCGCTCAAAAAGGCGGCAAGGCAATTCTCCTCGCGCATTTCGGCCGCCCCAAGGGCCGCGACGAGAAGCAGTCGCTGAAGGCGGTCGCACCGGCACTCGCGAAGGCGCTTGAGATGCCGGTGACGTTCGCCGGCGACTGCATCGGGCCGGAGGCGGAACGAGCGGTTGCGACGATGAAGCCCGGCGACGTGCTGTTGCTCGAAAACACCCGCTTTCATGGTGGAGAAGAAAAGAACGCGCCGGAGTTCGTCACCGCGCTGGCGAGCCTCGGCGACCTCTACGTCAACGACGCATTTTCCGCCGCACATCGTGCCCACGCCTCGACCGAGGGCCTCGCGCACAAGCTACCCGCCTTCCCGGGTCGGTCGATGCAAGCCGAGATCGAAGCGCTGACGCGTGTGCTGGAAAGTCCGCAGCGGCCGGTCGCAGCAATCGTTGGCGGCGCGAAGATTTCCACCAAGCTCGAGCTGCTCGGAAATCTCTTGGGCAAAGTGAATTACCTCATCATCGGCGGCGCCATGGCAAACACGTTCCTTGCCGCCCAAGGCAAGCCGATCGGCACGTCATTGTCAGAGAGCAACATGCTCGACACCGCCCGCAAGATCCTGAGCGACGCGAGCGCCAAGGGCTGCGACCTGGTGCTTCCCGTCGATGTCGTTGTGACACGAAAATTCGAGGCGCACGCACCTTCGCGCGCCGTGGCGACCGACGCGGTTGGCGCCGAAGACATGATCCTGGACATCGGCAGGAGGAGCATCGATCAGGTGATCGCGACGCTCGGCCGCGCGAAAACCCTCGTCTGGAATGGACCGTTCGGTGCCTTCGAGTTGGAGCCCTTCGATACCGGAACCAATGAAGTCGCCGAGGCGGCCGCGGAACTGAGCGCCGCTGGTAAGCTTATTTCTGTGGCGGGCGGCGGCGACACCGTGGCGGCGCTGAACCAGGCCGGCGCGGCGGGGCGGTTTACCTACGTGTCCACGGCCGGAGGCGCCTTCCTCGAATGGCTGGAAGGCAAGCCGCTTCCGGGGGTTGAGGCGCTCCGGCTAAAATAGGGATGAAATCGCTGTCACCGGCGGGTATGCCAAACGGATCCGGATATCGGAGATCACGATGAACCTCGCAGAACTGAACAAAATTGCGAACGCTATGGTCGCGCCGGGGAAAGGCATCCTGGCCGCCGACGAGAGCTCGGGCACCATCAAAAAGCGCTTCGATGCGATCGGTGTTGAATCCACCGCCGACAACCGGCGCGACTATCGCGAGCTTCTGTTCCGCTCGGCCGACGCCATGAAGAATTACATCTCCGGCGTGATCCTTTACGACGAGACGATCCGACAGAACGCAAAGGACGGCACTCCCCTCGTCAAGCTCATCCAGCAAACGGGCTCGATTCCCGGCATCAAGGTTGACAAGGGCACGAAGCCCCTCCCGTTCAACACCGGCGAGGTCGTAACCGAGGGTCTCGACGGCTTGCGCGAGCGTCTGGTCGAGTATCGCGGCCTGGGCGCGAAGTTCGCCAAGTGGCGCGGCGTCTACGACATCGGCCCACGCATGCCGAGCTACAGCTGCATCCACGCAAACGGACACGCGCTCGCCCGCTACGCCGCGCTCTGCATCGAGGAAGGCATCGTTCCAATCGTCGAGCCGGAGGTCCTCATGGATGGCGGGCACGACATCGACACGTGCCACGAGGTCACCGAGTTCGTGCTCAAGGAGACCTTCCAGGAGCTCTACTATCAGAAGGTGCCGCTCGAGGGCATGGTGTTGAAGCCGAACATGGCCGTGCCCGGCAAGAAGAGCACAAAGTGCGCCTCCGTCGACGAAGTCGCGGAGAAGACCGTGAAGTTGCTCAAAGCATGCGTCCCCGCGGCCGTTCCCGGTGTCGCGTTCCTCTCCGGCGGCCAATCCGACGAAGAAGCGACGGCTCACCTCGACGCAATGAACAAAATTGGCGGCCTGCCCTGGAAGCTCACGTTCTCGTACGGCCGCGCGTTGCAGCACGCGCCGCAGAAGGCTTGGTCAGGCAAGAACGAGAACGTCGCCGCTGCGCAACGAGCATTCGCCCATCGCGCCAAGATGAACGGGCTCGCGACGCTCGGCCAATGGAAAGCCGACCTCGAGAAAAAGGCGGCATAATTTCGGCTTGATCGCGCCCTGAAATACGCGCGACCGCACGGCTCCGGTGCCCAGCCGGGTCGCGCGGGCGGAACCGGCGGCGCGTTTCCGAAATGTTAGCGCCTGTCGGGTTCCTGTATCGCCGTTGGGGGACAACGGCACAGTCGGGGAACCATGGATCAGCGCAAGAAGGGGCCGAACTCCTATCAGACGCGTTTTGTCTTGGTGACGCCGCAGGTCGACGAGACGGCCCGGTTCGCACCAATCCTTTCCGAAGCTTGCACGGCGGCCGATGTCGCCGCCGTGATCCTCCGCTTGCAGCAAGCGCCCGATGAGGCGGTCCTCAGGTCCATTCGGGAGCTCGCGCCCGCCGTGCAGAAGGTCGAGGCCTCGCTCTTGATCGACGGCCGACCGGATCTGGTGGAGGGAGTGCACGCCGACGGCGTGCATGTGCTTGGCAGCGAAGCGGTGGCGGTCGCTCGGTCTACGGTCAAGGGCGACCGCATTGTCGGTGCGGCCAGACTTCCGAGCCGGCACGACGCGATGACCGCCGGCGAGAATGGCGCGGACTACGTGATGTTCGGGGAGCCCGATGACGCGGGCATTCGCCCCACCGTCGATTCGCTCGTGGAGCGGATCGCCTGGTGGTCCGAGCTCTTTGTTATTCCGTGCGTCGCTTGTGCGGGGCACTTCGAAGAGATCGAACCGCTGGTACGCGCCGGCGCCGACTTCGTCGCGCTCATCGACGAGGCCATTTGGGACTCGCCGGAACGCGTGGCCGCCGCCCTCAAGGAGGCGGGAAGCCGGCTCGAAGTGGCGGAGGCGATGGCGTGAACGTGCCTCGTGGGGCCGCGCTCGCCGCGGCCCTCGCACTCCTCGCCACCACGATGTCCGCCTTCGCCCAGTCGAAGACGCCGGCTCCCGACGCGGTCTACGCGGCCTTCCAGCAGGGCCAATATCTCACCGCGTACGCGCTCGCGACCCAGCGCATCGAAGAGCACAAGGACCCGAAGGCGATGACCCTTGTGGGCGAGCTGCTCGCGGGCGGCCTCGGAGTGAAGCCGGACGAAAGACGCGCCGCGTACTGGTACGACCTTGCTGCGAAGGCGGGCGACCGCGAGGCGATTTACGCTCTTGGCCTCATGCATCTCGAGGGGCGTGGCGTCGAGCGTAGCCGCGAGCAGGCCGCTCGCCGCTTTCGTGAAGCGGCCGAACGTGGTCATCCCGCGGCCGCCTACAATCTCGCACTGCTCTATCTCGAAGGAAAAGCGTTTCCGCGCGACGTGCTCGCCGCCTTGCGCTGGTTTCGCGTCGGCGCCGAGCAGGATCTCGCCGACGCGCAGCACGCGCTTGCGATCCTCTATAAGGAAGGGGACGGCATACAGAAAGACCCGCACCAGGCCGTGCGCTGGCTCGAACGCGCGGCGAAGCTCGATCACGTGCCCGCGATGGTCGAGCTCGCGATCGCGGTCTTCAATGGCGACGGCGCCCAGCGCGACGAAGCGCGTGCGGCCAAGCTCTTCCGCGAAGCGGCCCTGCGCGGCAACCCGATCGCGCAAAACCGCTATGCACGGCTGCTCGCAAGCGGTCGCGCAGTCGAACAAAACTCGGTTGACGCATGCGCCTGGCACCAGCTTGCCCGAACCCGCTCTGTCGGCGACCCGTCGCTTGACAGCGTCTGCGACACGCTCGCGCCCGCGGGCAAGGAGGCCGCTGCGCGCCGCCTCGAACTGTGGCTCAAGGGAGCGGCCGAGAGCCGCTCTTGACGCCGCCCCGCGTCGGCTGGCACGTGAACGCCGGTCACCCGAGGAGCAGCGATGAAGATCAACGGCAACGAAATCCGGCCCGGCATGGTCATCGAATATGAGGGTGGCCTTTGGGTTGCCGTGAAGTCGATGGCGGTGAAGCCCGGCAAGGGCCCGGCCTACAATCAGGTCGAGCTCAAGAATCTGATCGACGGCCGCAAGCTGAACAACCGCTTTGGCTCCGATGAGCGCGTCGAGCGGGCGCGCCTTGAAAACAAGGATTACCAATACCTGTACCGCCAGGGCGAGAGTCTGGTCTTCATGGATATGGACACATACGAGCAGATCGAGCTGCACGAGGACTTCGTCGGCGACCGTGCTGCATTCCTTCAGGATGGAATGAAGGTCACGCTGGAGATGCACGAAGAACGCCCGATCGGCATCCAGTTGCCGGCACAGGTGACGCTCGCGGTCGTCGAGGCGGACGCGGTCGTGAAGGGCCAGACCGCCTCGTCATCCTACAAGCCGGCGAAACTTGAGAACGGCCTGCGCGTCATGGTGCCTCCGTTCGTCGCCGCCGGCGAGAAGATCGTCGTCGACACCAATGAGGTCACGTACGTTCGCCGGGCGGAGTAAGAGAATGAAATTCCCTCCCCTTCAGGGGAGGGATTCAAAAAGATGATCCGCTCTCCGATCATCACGGTCATGACCCAGGCCGCGCGCAAGGCTGCGCGCGCGCTCGTGCGCGACTTCGGCGAGGTGGAGAACCTGCAAGTCTCGCTCAAGGGCCCGGCGAACTTCGTCTCCTCGGCCGACCGGCGCGCGGAGGAGATCCTGCATGCGGAGCTCTCCAAGGCGCGTCCGGCCTTCGGCTTCATCATGGAGGAGCGCGGCCAAATCGAGGGTAAGGACGCGAGCCACGTGTGGATGGTCGACCCGCTCGACGGCACGACGAATTTCCTGCACGGCATCCCGCTGTTCGCCATCTCGATCGGCCTCGTGCGCGACGGCGCGCCGATCGCCGGCCTCGTCTACAATCCGGTCGCCGACGAATTGTTCGTGGCCGAACGCGGCAAGGGTGCTTTCCTCAACGAGCGGCGCATGCGCGTGGCCGCCCGCCGTGAGCTCGCCGACTGCGTGATCACTTGCGGCATCCCCCATCGCGGCCGCGGCGACCTGCCCCTCTTTCGTAAGGAGCTCGCCGCGGTCCAGCCGCAGGTTGCGGGACTTCGCCGCACTGGCGCCGCAGCGCTCGACATGGCTTGGGTCGCCGCGGGACGCTTCGACGGATATTGGGAGCGTGGGTTGTCACCGTGGGATCTCGCCGCGGGAATCGTGATCGTGCGCGAGGCGGGCGGCTTCGCGACCGATCTCGACGGCGGCGACGCGATATTGGAGAAGGGGTCGGTTGCCGCTGGCAATGAGGCCGTTCACCGGGCGCTCCTGGCCGCATTGAACGCGGCCTGATCGTGCCGTCATTCTGCCGTTCCCGGGCGGCATTTCATTTGCACCCGCCTATGCCATATTTGGCGGGCAACTCGGACGAGGCCCATGGCCCGAGACGCCGATCCATTCGTCAAGGTTTCATCGCCCCGGATCTATCTGGTCCGGATGGTCGTATTTCTGATCCTGGTCGCCCTCATCGGCGTCCTGCTCTATCGCCAGATCTGGTCGGCATTTCTCGCCAATCCGAGCCTGAACGGCATCATTATCGGCGCCCTGCTCGTGGGGATCGTCATGGCGATCCGGCAGGTGCTGCGCCTGTTTCCCGAGGTGCGCTGGGTCAACAGCTTCCGCCTCGCCGACCCCGGGCTCACCGTGAATCGTCCGCCGGTGTTGCTCGCGCCCATGGCGTCGATCCTCGGCGACCGCGTCGGCCGCATGTCGATGTCGCAGACGACAATGCGCGGCATTCTCGATTCGATCGGTACGCGTCTCGACGAGTCGCGCGACGTCGCCCGCTATCTCACGGGCCTGCTGGTGTTCCTCGGCCTGCTCGGGACCTTCTGGGGTCTACTTGAGACGGTTGGCTCGATCGGCCGCGTGATCCAGTCGTTGCAGGTCGGCGCCGATGCCGGGCGCATCTTCGAAGATCTGAAGACCGGGCTTTCCGCTCCGCTCGGCGGCATGGGTATCGCCTTCTCATCGTCGCTGTTCGGCCTGGCGGGTTCGCTGATCCTCGGCTTTCTCGACCTGCAAGCCGGTCAAGCGCAGAGCCGCTTCTATACCGACCTCGAAGACTGGCTTTCCACCACCGTGCGCGACCTCGGCGTGAGCGAAGGTGGAGCCGTCGTCCGTAGCGGCGAGATGCCCGCAACAATGATCGAAGAGTTGGCCGCCGCCATCGACCGCTTCGAGCAGGCGATCAATGCGCGGCCGGGTGCTGCACCTGGCGAGCCCGTCTCGATTTCGGCCCTTACGGCAATCGTCCATCGTCTCGAACAGGCACTGAAGCCAATGGCACGCATGCCGGAAATTCCGGTCGAGCAGTTCACGGCCGCGATCGAGCGGCTCGAACGCGTGGTCGAGGACACCGGCACACAGCGCGCGACCGGCGCCATGGTCAAGCTCGCTGAAAGCCTCCAGGCGCTCGTGCAGCATATGCGCAGCGAGCAGCAGTTGCTGCGCGACTGGGTTGAAGCGCAAGCCGACCAGCAGACGGAAATCCGCGGTCTGCTCCAGCGTCTCGCCCGCAAGGAAGGCGAGAGGATCTGAGCCATGGCGATCGGACGTGCGCGGGCGCGCGAACGCACCGTCGACTATTGGCCGGGCTTCGTCGACGCACTGTCGACGCTGCTCCTGGTCTTCGTGTTCCTGCTCTCCGTCTTCATGATTGCGCAGTATTTCCTGAGCCAGGAGATCACCGGCAAGGAGAACGTGCTCTCGCGCCTGACCGCGCAGATTCGCCAGCTCTCCGAAATTCTTGCACTTGAACGGGCGAACACCGGGTCGCTCGAGGAGCAGATCGCGTCGCTGCGGGCAAGCCTGCGCTCCGCCGAAACCGAGCGCGACAAGCTGCGCGGCGCCGGCGGCGGCGTTGACGTGAAAGCGCTCACATCCGAACTTGAAGCCGAGCGAGCGCTCAGCACCCAGCAGGTATCGCAGATCGCGCTACTCAACCAGCAGATCGCCGCCTTGCGCCGGCAGCTCGCGGCGATCGAAGAGGCGCTCGAAGTCTCCGAAAAGCGCGAACGGGAGGGCCAGGCCAAGATTGCCGACCTTGGTCAGCGCCTGAACGTTGCCCTGGCCCAACGGGTGCAGGAATTGCAGCGCTATCGTTCCGAATTCTTCGGGCGGCTACGCGAGATCCTCGGCAACCGGCCGGAAATCCGCGTGGTCGGCGACCGCTTCGTCTTCCAGTCCGAAGTCTTTTTCGATCGCGGCTCGGCGGCTTTACGCACCGAAGCGCGGCCTGAGCTCGACAAGCTCGCTTCCGCCCTGCTCGACCTCGAGAGGCAGATTCCGACGGACATTCCCTGGGTTCTGCGAGTGGACGGCCATACCGACACGCGGCCCATCGCCACCGCACAGTTTCCATCGAACTGGGAGCTGTCGGCGGCTCGCTCGATCTCAGTGGTGCAGTATCTGATCGGCCGCGGCATCAAGGCGGATCGGCTCGTCGCCGCGGGCTTTGGCGAGTTCCAGCCGATCGACCCCGGCACCAGCGAGGACGCTTACAGCCGCAACCGTCGCATCGAGCTGAAGCTGACCGAGCGCTAAGCGTGCACGCCGGCCAGCCCCGCTTGCGCCCGTATCGCGCGGAAGACAGCGATACTGCGATCGATATCTGGATGCAGGCGTGGCAGACGGCGATCCCGGAAATCGCCTTCGCCAGGCGCCTGGAATGGTGGCGGCACCGCTGGCTGCATGAGCTGGTCCCAAACAACACAATCACGATCGCCGAGGTCGAAGGCAGGCCCGCGGGTTTCGTGGTCATCGACCCGAAAACCGGCTGGCTCGACCAACTCGCCGTCGACCCCGCTCACTGGGGCAACAGGATCGCCGAGACATTGATCGCCGAGGCGAAGCGCATTTCGCCGGCAAGCATCCGCCTCGACGTCAATCAGACCAACGCACGTGCGATCCAACTCTATGAACGCACGGGTTTTGTTCGCACCGGCGCCAGCACAAATCGCAATTCCGGCGCGCCGACGTTCCTCTATGAGTGGAAGCCCTAGACCGCGACCGCTCCGAATTGCAGCTCGGCGAGCCGCGCGTAGAGACCGCCCGCCGCCACCAGGCTCGCGTGTGTCCCTTCCTCCACGATCCGTCCGCGGTCGAGCACGATGATCCGATCGGCGCCGAGCACGGTAGCCAAGCGATGCGCGATCACGAGCGAGGTACGCCCCTCCATCGAGTGCTCCAAAGCCTCCTGCACGAGCGTCTCGCTTGCCGCGTCTAGCGCCGACGTTGCTTCATCCAGCAGGGTGACCTTGGCGCCACGCAGGATAGCGCGGGCTATCGCAATCCGTTGGCGCTGACCGCCGGATAGTGTCACCCCACGCTCCCCGATCGGCGTGTCATAGCCCTGCGGCAGACCGCGCGCGAACTCGTCGACGAGCGCGAGCGCAGCCGCATGCTCCAGCTCCGCGTCACTCGCGTCAACGCGCCCGAGTCGGATATTGTCGCGCACGCTTGCCGCGAAGATCACGATGTCCTGCGGCACGAGCGCGAGTCGCTCGCGCACCGCGCGCGGATCGGCGGAGACGAGATCGACGCCGTCGAGCAGGATCCGCCCGGACAGCGGATCGTAGAAGCGCAGGAGCAAATGAAAGATCGTGCTCTTTCCGGCGCCGGACGGTCCGACGAGTGCGACGCGCTCGCCCGGCTCGATCGTGAAGGTGACACGCTCGAGCACGCGCGCTTCCGGCCGCGTCGGGTAGGCGAAGCTGACGGCCTCGAAGCGGATTTCTCCCCGCTGAAGCTTCGGCAGCGGGGTCGGCTTCGCAGGCGTACGGATGGCCGGCTCGACCTCCAGGAGTTCAGCGATGCGGCCAGCCGCCCCCGCCGCCTGCGCGAGCTCGCCCCAAACTTGCGACAGTTCACTTAACGCACCGGCGGCGAACACCGCGTAGAGCACGAATTGGCCGAGCGTGCCCGCGCTCATGCGGCCGCCGAGCACGTCCTGTGCGCCGGCCCAGAGGATCCCGACGACGCTTGCAAATACCAGGAAGATGATCGCCGCGGTGAGCCACGCCCGCGCCTTGGTGGAGTCGCGCGCCGCGCCAAAGGCGCGCTCGACCTCGCCCGCAAAACGCGACTGCGCCGTAGCCTCGCCCGTGAACGCCTGCACGGTCCGCATCGCGCCGATCGCTTCCACGGCGTAAGCGGATGCATCGGCAAGGGTATCCTGCGCAGCCCGCGAGCGCCTCGTCACCAGGCGCCCGAACGCCACCAGCGGAAGCACGATCAGCGGTATTGCCACGAGCACCAAGCCCGAGAGCCGCGCGCTCGTTACCACCATCATGATCGCCGCCCCGACGAACAGCACGAGATTGCGCAAGGCGATCGACGCTGACGCCCCGGCCGCCGACTTGATTTGCGTCGTGTCGGCGGTCAGGCGCGAGGAGATTTCGCCGACGCGCTGCGTGTCGAAGAAGCCGGGCGACAAGGCAACGAGATGCGAGAAAACCGCGGCACGCAGGTCCGCGACCACACGCTCGCCGAGTGTCATCACGAGGTAGTAGCGGAGCGCGCTCGCGCCGGCCAACACGCCGGCGACTACCAGCATCATCGCGAAATACTGGTCGATGAATTGCGCGCTTTCCGGCGCAAAGCCGAAGTCAATCATGCGCCGGACCGCGAGCGGCACGGCGAGCGTCGCGATCGCCGCGAGCACGAGCGCACCAAACGCCGCGGCGATCCGGCCGCGATAGCGCAGCACGAACGGCACCAGCGAAAGAAGCGGCTTCAGGCTGTGCTGCTCAGCACGCGGGGCGGGGAGCGGCGCCGCAGCGGTCCCCGTCGCGGGCGAATTGGCGGCTGCGGGTGCGGCTTGAGTCAATGTCCGCTCTCGGGTATGAAGCACGCGAATTTCAAGGATCGCGAGCCATGAAGCCCGACATTCACCCCGATTATCACGAGATCAAGGTGGTGCTGACGGACGGCACCGAATACACGACGCGTTCGACCTGGGGCAAGCCGGGCGAAGTTCTGAAGCTCGATATCGACCCGAGGTCGCATCCCGCCTGGACTGGCGGCCAGCAGCAGCTCATGGATCGCGGCGGCCGCGTCTCGCGCTTCCAGAAGAAGTTCGCGGGCTTCATCAAGGGCTGAGGATAGCCTAAAGATATTGAAAGCCCTCGCGCTCCGCGAGGGCTTTGCTTTTCTGCGCAACGTGGTCGTTCAGCGATCGTTGCCGAACGCAGCGCGCAACAGTCCGATCTGCCGTTCCACCGGGTTGTCGACGTCCTTCTTCGGCTCGCTCGCGCCCGAGTAGATCAGCGCGTCAAGCCGCGTCACGCGTTCATGCAGATAGCGCGACTGGTCGATCAAGGCGCGCAGCCGGAACGGCAATGCCGCCATCGATTCCGCGTGCGGCGGGTCGTAGGTGGAAAGCTTCACCTTGGTCTTTTCCGAGCGCGCCTGCTCGGTCGACAGTTCACCTTCATTGACCGCGCGCTGCAGCAGCAGCCACGAGGCGATTTGCATCAGCCGTGTCGTGAGCCGCATCGACTCGGTTGCGTAAGCGAGGGCCGCCGAGCGCGACAGTTGCTTTGCTTCCTCGCGTCCCGGTCCGTCCAGATACGCGGCGGCAGACTCAACGAGTGCCATGCCCTCGCGGAACAGGATTCCGAACGCCTCTCCGGCGACCATGCGCTGGGCGAGAACCACCGGATCCTGCGGACTCTTCGACGCACTCGACATGACCAACTCCGAACGCAACCGCTACGATACCGAGTTTTTCGTTATGCTTTTGGCAAGAATGACGCCCCTCCCGCACGCCTGTAAAGCCTCGACTGGCGAACAGCGTTACCCAGAGGCGGGCAGCGAAACGCCCGCAGCAACGCGCAAAACGCGCAAAAAAGAGCCGCCCATAGGGCGGCTCAAGGTTTTCACAGGGAGGCGTCAAACAGAGTGGACAGGAGCCACTCAACGTCCAGAAGCTGGACGTGCCCAACAATGACCGGGAAACCTTAACGCATGGTTAATTTCCGCCGGGAAAGCCCGACCTGATCAGCGCCGAAAGAAGGTATCGGCGGCGCTGCGC
Organism: Xanthobacteraceae bacterium; assembly: GCA_036556265.1. GTDB lineage: Bacteria > Pseudomonadota > Alphaproteobacteria > Rhizobiales > Xanthobacteraceae > JAUSIF01. The sequence continues at coordinate 39,324 of DATBJU010000171.1, forward strand.
GTTGCTTCCTTGGTCCGGATCGACGCCTCAAGCCGCTCGATTTCGGCCTTGAGCGCAAGGATGCGCTCCTTGAGTTCCTCGACCGAAAGCAGCGACAGGTCTTCTCCGAGCTCATGCCCCTTCTTCTTCGGGCGGACCGCTTCTTCGTCCATCGCTGCCTCCTTCGCCACGCCGAGCCTAACGGAGCCCGCCCGGCGTTGTCATGCACGCCGCGGAATCGTAGGAGAGGCGCTCCCGCCCCCGGAGTTCCCCATGTCCAGCCTGCCGAGCCGCATGACCGCCATCGCGATCAGAAGTCCGGGCGGCCCGGAAGTTCTGGTGCCGGAAGAGCGACCTCTGCCGTCGCTGGGCGCGAGCGACATTCTTGTACGAGTGCGTGCCGCCGGCGTGAATCGCCCGGACGTGATGCAGCGCAAGGGCCAGTATCCGCCCCCGCCCGGCGCGCCGGACATCCCGGGGCTGGAGATCGCAGGCGAAGTCGTAGCGGCCGGCGACAAGGCTAAGCGCTGGAAGATCGGCGACCGGGTTTGCGCGCTCGTCGCCGGCGGCGGCTACGCCCAATATTGCCTAACTGACGAGGCGACCGCCTTGCCGGTGCCCAAGGGATTCTCGTTCGTCGAGGCCGCCGCCCTGCCCGAGACGTTTATGACCGTCTGGCACAACGTGTTTGAGCGGGGCGGCCTAAAGGCGGGCGAGACGCTGCTTATCCACGGTGGCTCGAGTGGCATCGGCACGACCGCGATCATGCTTGCCAAGCAATTCGGCGCGAAGGTCATCGTCACCGCCGGTTCGCCGGAGAAATGCCAAGCTTGCGTGAAGCTCGGCGCCGATGTCGCAGTCGATTACAACAAGGAGGACTTCGTCGCCGCGACGAAGAAGGCGACCGGCGGCAAGGGCGCCGAGCTCATCCTTGATATGATCGGCGGCGAGTACGTGGACCGAAATTTCGAGGCCGCAGCCGTCGAGGGTCGCGTGGTGCAGATCGCAACCCAGAAGGGCCCCAAGGTCACGATCGACTTGCGCCGCCTGATGTTGAAGCGCCTCACGCACACGGGCTCGACGCTCCGTGCCCGCCCCGTGGAGGACAAGGCGGCGATTGCCCGTGCTCTCGAGCAAAGGGTCTGGCCCCTGCTCGAATCGGGGAAGATCAGGCCGGTGATCGATTCGACCTACCCCCTCGCGCGGGCCGCGGATGCCCATGCGCGGATGGAGACGAGCCTCCATATCGGAAAAATCGTGCTCGAAGTGCCCGCCTGACGCACGAAAAACGCCCGAAAGACCGTATGAAATTGAGTTGTGAGAATCTGGGCCCGGGGCTGGCACGCCTTGCCGCCGCCGCAACCAGCCGTTAGCAATTTCCTGAGTCGGCGCGGCTCCGGCCGCGTCGGGAGGGGTATCATTGCGTATTGCTCGTCTCGCCGCGTTTCTGTCCCTTGTCATCGTCACATTAAGCTTCGGGCCCGCACACGCGCTCGAGGCGGTGACGATCCGGCTGGGTACGCCGGCGATCGACTTGAAACCCGCGGCGGAGCGTCACCAGACCGACAGCGACCGCCTGCAGGTTTCCACCGCGCCCGGCTCCGACGGCATCGTTCGCCGCATCGAAGTGCGTGCGCGCGAGCCCCAAGGCGTGACGAGCTGGGCGGTGTTCGCCCTCGCCAACAACACCGATGAGCAGGTGGACCGGCTCATCGTCGCCCCGCACTACCAGATGGTCGGCTCCGGCATCTTCTGGCCCGACCTCGGCAGCGTCCGCATCGTCAGCGTGACGCCGAGCCAGGGCTTCCGCCCCGAGCGGCAGACGGCAACCGACGCCGACGTCTACCTTGTCACGCTGGATCCGGGCACCACAGTCACGCTCGTGCTCGAGCTGACCTCTTCGAACCTGCCGCAACTCTATTTGTGGGAGCCGGAAGCCTACAAGGGCAAGGTCAACAGCTTCACGCTCTACAATGGCATCGTCATCGGCATCGCCGGCCTGCTCGCAATGTTCCTCACCATTCTGTTCGTGGTGAAGGGCTCCATCATGTTTCCAGCCGCCGCCGCGCTTGCCTGGGCGGTGCTCGCCTATATCGGCATCGACTTCAATTTCTGGACCAAGATCCTCGGGCTGTCGCCGCCGACCCAGCAATTCGCGCGCGCGGCGGGAGAGGCGATTCTCGCGGCGACACTCATCGTCTTTCTCTTCGCCTACCTGAACCTCGGCCGCTGGAATGTGCGCTACTCCCATGTCGCCGCGGGATGGCTCGCCTTCCTCGCACTCCTTGTCGCGGTCGCGCTCGTCGATCCGCCGATCGCCGCAGGCATTGCACGCCTCTCGCTGCTTGCGGTCGCGCTCGTCGGCTTCGGCCTCGTCGTCTATCTCGCGACCCACGGCTTCGACCGCGCGGTGCTGCTGATCCCGACCTGGTTCCTGCTGACGGCCTGGGTGCTCGCGACCGGCCTCACGGTCGCGGGCTTCTTCACCAACGACCTGATCGCCCCTGCACTTCTCGGCGGCCTCGAGCTCATCGTGATGCTGATCGGCTTCACGGTGATGCAGCATGCGTTCGCCGGCGTCGGAGCCGAGGGCATCGTCAACGATCTTGAGCGTCGCGCGCTCGCCCTCACCGGCGCGAGTGACATTGTCTGGGACTGGGATGTCGCGCGTGATCAGATCTACACGAGCCACGAGGCCGAGCAGGCGCTCGGCCTCAAGCGCGGCGTCCTGGAGACGGCGGCCGCCGGCTGGCTCGAGTTCCTGCATACGGCCGACCGCGATCGCTTCAAGATGGCGCTCGACAGCGTGCTCGAGCAGCGCCGCGGCCGCATCGTGCAGGAGTTCCGACTGCGCGCCGAGGACGGTCACCATCTCTGGTTCAAGCTGCGCGCGCGTCCCGTCGTCGGTACCGACGGAGAGGTACTCCGTGTCGTCGGCACCATCACCGACATCACAGACAACAAGATTGCCGAGGAGCGGCTCCTGCATGACGCCGTCCACGACAACCTGACGAGTCTGCCGAACCGGGAGCTGTTCCTGGACCGGCTCGACGCGGCGATCGCGCTCGGCCGGGCAGACGAACAGTTGCGTCCGACGCTGATCGTGATCGACCTCGACCGCTTCAAGCAGGTCAATTCCAGCGTCGGCATGGCGGTCGGCGATTCGATTCTGCTCACGATTGCGCGCCGCCTGAGCCGCTTGCTCAAGCCCCAGGACACGCTCGCCCGCATTTCCGGCGACCAGTTCGGCATGATTCTCTTGTCCGAGCGCGAGCCTGAACGAATTACCGCGTTTGCCGATACCATCCGCCGCAGCTTGCGCGCGCCGATCGGCTTCGGAGCGCGGCAGATCTTCCTCACCGCCTCGATCGGCCTGGTTCTTTACGACGGTCAGCCACGCGGCCGCGAGGAACTACTGAAGGACGCCGAGCTCGCGATGTATCACGCGAAGCAGCACGGCGCTGACCGCATCGAGGTGTTCAAGCCGACGATGCGATCCTCGAAGATCGATCAGCTCACCCTTGAATCCGATTTGCGGCGCGCGATCGAGCGCGACGAGGTCGCGATCTTCTACCAGCCGATCGTACGGCTTGAGGACCGCAGCATCGCGGGCTTCGAGGCACTGCTGCGCTGGAACCACCCGCGTCTCGGACGCCTCGGGCCGACCGAATTCATTCCGCTCGCCGAAGAGACCGGTCTGATCTCGGATCTTGGCCGGTTCGTGCTCGAACGCGCCGCGCGCCAGCTCGTCTCCTGGCAGCGGCTGGTGACCGCCACGCGACCCCTCTTCGTCAGCGTGAACGTTTCCTCCCGGCAACTCCTGCGCCAGGATCTGATCCAGGAGATCAAGGGCATCCTTTCCCGGAACCTGCTGGCGACCGGGACCCTTAAGCTCGAGCTCACAGAATCCCTCGTGATGGAAAATCCGGAGCTGGCCGCGCAGATGCTCGCCCGCATCCGTGAACTCGGCGCCGGCCTTTCCCTGGACGACTTCGGCACCGGCTATTCATCGCTCGCCTATCTCCAGCGCTTTCCGTTCGACACGATCAAGATTGACCAGCAGTTCGTGCGCGGCTCCGGCCGCGGCGCACGGCCGGTTATCCTGCGCTCGATTATTACGCTCGCGCACGACCTTGGAATGGAAGTGGTTGCCGAAGGCGCCGAGAACGACTCCGACGCCGTCGAACTCTATCAGCTGGGCTGCGAGTACGCGCAGGGATACGCCTTCGGCGAGCCGATGACCGCAGACGAGGCCCGTCGGCTGATCTCGCCGACCGAGCCCGCGCTCCGCCGTGCGCGAGCGGCCGGCTGATATTTAGGCGTGGCCGGCGTCGGACGATAACTTCGCCGGATCGATACCGATCTTCCTCAGCGCCAAGGTGTACTTCGATTCCGCGTCGCCGCCGAAGATAAGCTCCGAATCCGCGGGACAGTGCAGCCAGCCGTTGGCGTGGATTTCGTTCTCCAACTGCCCCGGGGCCCAACCGGCGTAGCCGAGCGCGAGCACCGCGCTGACCGGTCCCTGTCCGCGCGCGATTGCCTTGAGAATGTCGAGCGTAGCCGTGAGGCAGATGCCGTCATCGATCGGCAATGTCGAATTCTCGATGAAGAAATCCGCCGAATGCAGGACAAAACCGCGCCCGGTCTCCACCGGTCCACCTTTGAGCACGCGAATCGAGTTTGCGCGCGGCGGCACTTCGATGAAGTTGCCCGACGGAACCACCTCGAGCTGTACGAGCAGATCGCGAAAATTAATGTTCGCCGCCGGCTGATTGATGACGATCCCCATCGCGCCTTCGTCCGAGTGTGCACAGAGGTAGATAACCGCTCGCGCAAAACGCTCGTCGCGCATCGTCGGCATCGCGACGAGGATTTGGCCGTCGAGATACCCCGGACGCCGGCTCGGCTCGATCTTTGTATTGCCGATCTTCATTGCGTGAGTCTAACCCGGTATGAGCACGTTGCAAAATTTGGCCGGATCGCGGCTCGGATCACGTAAACGTAACTGGGCCGGGAACCGCGTGCAGGCGTATGGGAAATCATGCTTTCCCGTCAGTGCGGTTTGCCTGCCAGTATCGCATTGTGCGCCGCGCTCCTGGGCGCTCCGTCGGCACTGGCACTCGAATCACCTTGGTCCAAGGTGAGCAATGCAGAAGTGCGGCTTCGCGCCGCCGGCGCTGCAAGTGTCGGCGCGCCGTTGCGAGCAGGCATTGAAATTCGTCTTGCCCGCGGCTGGCACACCTACTGGCGCTACCCGGGCGACGCCGGTGTGCCGCCGCGTTTCGACTGGTCGGGATCAAGGAATCTTGCGTCGGTGGAAGTGCGCTGGCCTGCACCGGAGCGCATCTACCTCGAGGGCGGCCTGGAATCGATCGGTTACCACGGCAACGTCATCTTGCCGCTTCGCGTTCGCCCCGCCGATCCGTCGCGCCCGCTTACGCTCCGCCTCAAGCTTGACATCGGCGTGTGCGAAAAGATCTGCATTCCGGCGGAGGCCAAAATCTCTCTCGAAATCCCGCCCAATCTCGCCGCCACCGACGCCGCCCTAGACGTGGCCGACGCACGCGTCCCGACAGCCGCAACGGTCGGCGACAACAAAGCTTTCAGCGTCCTCTCAGCCAAGTTGCTGCGCGGTAAGGAGCCACGCGCGATGATTGAGGTGGCCGTTCCGCGAGACAAGCCGTTCGATCTCTTTGCGGAAGGCCCGAGCGAGGACTGGGCGCTGCCGTTGCCGACGCGGCTCGACGCCGGCAGCGGACGCGCTCGCTTTGCGCTTCGAATTGACGGCGCGCCCACGGGCACGAGCCCAACTCCGTCGAAGCTGCGCTTGACGCTCGTCGCCGGCGAGAGAGCAATCGAGGTCTTGGCGCCGCTCGACTAGCGCCTGGCAATCGCTAGGATGGGGTATTGGTACGTCCCGATGTTCGGGGCGAAATTGGGACGACAAAAATGATCAAGGTTGGCGACAAACTTCCCGAAGTGACGTTTCGTACGATCGAAGAAGGCAAGACGGTACCGCGCACGACCGGGGATATCTTCAAAGGCAAGCGAGTGGTGCTGGTCGGCGTGCCCGGCGCATTCACGCCGACCTGCCACAAGAACCACGTTCCCGGCTTTGTACTGAAGGCGGACGAAATCCGCGCGAAGAAGGTGGATACGATCGCTGTCACCGCGGTGAACGACCATTGGGTCATGCACAACTGGTCCGAGGCAAGTGGCGGCGCGGGCAAGAGTATGATTTTCCTCGCCGACAACAACGCCGACTTCGCCAAGGCGACCGGCCTCGACTTCGACGCGACGGCGGGTCTCGGCGGGACCCGATCGCGCCGCTACGCCATGCTCGTAGAGGACGGCGTGGTCAAAGCGCTCAACGTCGAGCCTGAGGCCGGCAAGGCCGAAGTCAGCAGCGCCGACAACCTGATCAAGGCGCTTTAGCTGCCTCCGCCTGAAGCGCGAGCCGAGCGCCGCGTCACGCGATGATGTCGGGGAATAGCTGGTCCTCGATCGTCGTAATTCGGTCGCGCAGTTGCAGCTTGCGCTTCTTCAGCCGCTGCACCTGCAAGCGATCGTATCCGGGCACAGCGAGCAACGCCTCGATCGCCGAGTCTAGGTCGCGGTGTTCCTGTTTCAGCCGCTCGAGTTCGGCCCGAAGTTCGCGTTCTTCCTCTGCGTTCATTGCCCGCCGTAGCACCGCTTTCAGGCATGCGGCGCGGCAAGTATCGCGCCCGCCGCCAAGGCCTGCAAGAAGGCCGCTTCCGACCCCTCCGATCGGTGGATTGTTGCGGCGCAAAAGCTCGACTTGGTCGACTTGCCATCGTCTCCGTGTCACACTGTCAATGTCGAACCCTGCAAAGGGAGAGATCACATCCATGAACAGGCATCCTGAGCTGGCCGATCTTGAGCGGCAGCACCAGGCATTGGAACGCGAAATCCAGAACGAACTCGCGCGTCCAGGCTCCGACGACCTGAAAGTTTCCGAGTTGAAGCGGCGCAAGTTGCAAGTGAAGGACGAGATCGCGCGGCTGCGCCACTTGGCCGAAGGCGGCGTGCACTAGGTCCCTCACCACGATCCGATACGGAGTGGAAACCGCCGGTCCGACGACCGGCGGTTTCGTTTTTGTCGCCGAGTGTCTCGCGCGCGCACCGCACGGCGCGGCTTTGCCTTCTTATCGCCGAGCTCGGCTTCGCATTTTCGCGGAGCGTCTTGCTCGCGCGCCGTTAAGGTGAATAGTTGAGGCTGATACTTGACCCTAATTTTTCAGCCTAACTATTTTGCCTAAGATCATCCTTCGAACGAGGGAAGTTTTTTATTTGCTACTTGGACTGTCGGCTCGATGAGTTGGAGTCGACGGTGCGAAGTGAAGGCGGTGTTTCGTTTGCGACGAGTACTTGCGCAATCGGATCAAAACTTCTCCCCCAAGCCGATTTCCAGCCGCTTCGATTTTTCCTCACCGAGCTGAACCCCGGGAACGCGTCGTTCGCATGACAGCGAGCTGCGGCAATCGGGACAACAACTAGCTAGTGAGGAGTAAAATGCAGTTCAAGAAACACGTCGCTACCGCGCTCGCAGCCGCACTTGCGTTGAGCGTGGCTGCAGCTCCGGCCTCGGCGGGCTACATCTGTCACCCGAAGGTGGTCGTCACTCCCAAAGCCCCGAGCAGCGGCTTCCCCTTCATCGTCGGCTGCATCATGGGTTCGGCCGGCGGTCTGATCCTCGCCTCGATCGTCAAGGGCGGAGGGCTGAAGTGGATGTCTCAGAAAGAGTGGGAAGACCTCAAGGTGAAGGTCCCAAATCCGCTCACCACTGAGGAAGCCCAGCTTATCGCAGCCACCTGCGGTCTTGCTGCCTTCCTGATCAAGCCGGCCAAAGCGGCACCCGCCGTGGTCAAGGCTAAGTACTGAGATCTGCGACCGCGATCTCTTCGCGGGCATATCGATCAACAAAAAAGAAAAAGCCCGGCGCTCGCGCCGGGCTTTCCGTTTGTAACGTGCCCTGCCGCGATCAGGCGGCTGAGAGGTTCGTCGCCGCGGTCTTGCCGCGCTCGGTGGTGATCTCGAAATTCACCTTCTGCCCCTCATTGAGGGTGTACATGCCGGCGCGCTCGACCGCGCTGATGTGCACGAACACGTCCTTGCCGCCGTCCGACGGCTGGATGAATCCGTAGCCCTTCTGCGCGTTGAACCATTTCACGGTACCAGTAGCCATCTCGTCTTCCTTTCGCGCACTTCACCGAAGTGCGTTTCTCT
>DATBJU010000172.1:0-17854 GCA_036556265.1 Xanthobacteraceae bacterium
CGGCGGCAACCTTGCCAAGCGCATCCATGGCGTCGGCGGCGGCCTGGAGGCCGCGGCGCATCTTTCCGGCCCGGGCGACGTCGTCTAGCGCGCTCGCCCCGCTTGCTCGGGGGAGGCCGTCGAGAGCGGCGTCGACCTGCCGCGCGAGGCCGGCGTTGCGCGTCTTCAGGATGCCCATCGCGGTCGCGCGTTCGCCGGGTGGAAGCTTGGCCAGAATCTTCACGATGTCGTCGGTTGCGCTCGCGGTGAATTGGGGGTTCTTGTGGGCGACTTCGCCCATCGTCTCGATCAGGTCCTGAAGTGCCTTGCTACGGGTCTGTTCGGCGAGCGCATGCGCCTCCCGGATCGTACCGACATTGTGCGGAGACCGCTTCGAACCGGCGGCGGCCAGCGATGTCCCACGGGGACGCGCCGGGAGCCCCTCCTGGGCGCGCAGGAAGTCCTCCAGATCCTCGATGCGCGTGATGTATTTCTGCTCCTGCGCCATCAGCCGTATCGCCTCAGCCCGTTTCACCGGGTCGTTGAACTGCGACGGGTTTTCGAACATCTCGTGGATCTTGTGGCCCTTCTTCGTCGCGAAGTCGGACATTTCCTCCGCCGTCGCCGTCACGTGTTGCGGCCCGATCTTGCCGCCGCCGGCGCGCTTGATCTTTTCGAATTCTGCAGCGTGACGCCGCTTGTAGGCGTCGTTGTTCAGTTTCGCGACTTCCCGGAATTCGGCTTCGGTGACGTAGCGCGGATCGGCCATGAAGTCGGTATCGAGCTTGTTGTGCCATGTGTTGCTCGGCTGATCGAGAACGCCGTTCTCGCTCAGAAAATTGTTGACCCGTTCGTTGTAACCGTTCTGCATCTTGGTGATCTGCTTCTTGTCCTGCACCACCGTGATGTAGTCGGAGTCGGTTCCCGGGCTGAACGTGTCGGTGGTTCGCTGCTGCACCGTGAACTCCGCGCCGGCCTCGGCGGCGGAATCTGCGGCGAACTGGCGGTTGAATGATGCGAAATCGTTCTGTGCCCCCTGATACAGATGGTCGGGGATTTCGCCGTTGAGCCGGGCCGCGTTGACCGCGTCGTTGTTCTTGAACAGGAGGGCGCGGTCGCGACCGCTTAGCTTGGTGGCGTCGCCCCCGGCGTCGCTCAATCGACCGACAATTTCGCGTAAGTCCGCCGACAGCGTCTGCTGTGCCAGCGCTTCGGAGATGGGCGAGGACAACGTAAAAATTGCCAGTGCGAGAACCGCAAGCAAGACACGAGCGCAGAATGCCCGGTTCAACATGGCGAAATCTCCATCTCGTTCAGATCAGTCGAGCTTCTCCAGGTCCGTCAGCCCGCCGAAATCCAGGCCGCCGGTTGATTGAGGACCAGTGACTGGCGTGTTCGATTTCGTCGCCGCCGTCTTCTGTTTGAGCGCGTTGCGCAGCTGGCCGACGAGGGCGAGCGAGGCTTCGCCGTTCGCGGGCAGCGCGCGGCTTTTCTGGAATTCGCGGATCGCTTGCGTGGTCTTGGCGCCAGGCTGGCCGTCGACCGCGCCGGGGTTGAAGCCGAGATCGGAAAGAAGCTGCTGGACTTCCTGTGGGTCGTACGGCGTGGTGTTGAGCGCCTTCAGGCGCCCAAGCGCGTCTTCGTCGCCGGTCTCCGCCGCCTTTCGATAGAACTTGATTGCCTCGACGCGACTCTTGGGATGACCGCCAGGGCCATACTCATGCAATCCACCGATCGCTCGAAGGGCGGCACCGTCGCCGCGGTCAGCTGCCTGCCGGAACCATCTCAGGGCTTGACCAAAGTCTCGGCCGACTCCCCGGCCATGAGCATAGGCGAAGCCCATGTCTGCGAATGCGCCGGCGTGGCCGAGCTTGGTGGCGCGAAGAAAATATTCGACGGCAAGCGTCTCGTTCTTCTCCACGCCAATGCCATCTCTCAAGGCAACGCCGTAAACGCGCAGCCCGGCAGCGTCGCCGGTATCTGCCGCGCGCTTGAACCAGCGCGCTGCTTCGCGCGGATCGCGTTCGACGCCCCGGCCTTTCTCGTACGAATGCGCGAGCGCAATCATCGCCCCGGGACTGCCTGCCTCCGCAGCCTTGCGATACCAACGAACGGCTTCGCCCAGATCGAGTTCGATGCCAAACCCGCCATGGTACATTTGGCCGAGCATGAACATCGCCTCGACATTGTTCGCGTCGGCGGCTTTACGATACCAACGAACGGCTTCGCGCAAGTCGCGATCGACGGAGTCACCGTTCCTGAATGTGGCGCCCAGGAATCGCATGGCTGCGGCGTCGCCGCGGTGCGCTTTCGACCAGTACGCTTCAATGACATCTTGCAGCGTTACCTTGAGAGATTGCCGCGCACCGCCGCGCAGGATCAGAAGTTCGACAGTCTTGCCGGGAGGCTGTGAGCGGGACAGCCGGGTGAGGTGAGCCACTTCGGCGACAGGTTCGCTGTCAAACGAAAGGACGACGTCGCCGGGCTTCAGGCCGGCTCGCGAAGCCGGGCTGTCTGAAACGACGCTCACAGCCTCTATGCCGCTTGCGGTGGCAAGCCCAAGCTCGCGTGCGCGTTCCTTGGTGATGTTGCGGCCGTAGACTCCGACCCAGCCCATCCGCTCGTGCGGTGGGGCGGGCGGGACGTTCGCGTCTGCCGATGCGCTCGTGCGTGCGACCGGCGTGGCGGTTTTTGGATCGCCGCCGGTTGCGCGCTGCTCTTTGGCGCCTTTCAGTTCCTGCAGGCGGAACTTGGCGAGCGGGACGAATCGCCCGTTTGGGTAGGCCGTCAAGTACGCCTCGAGTTCGGCAGAATTTTTCGAGTCGGCCACACTGCGCCAGAATTCGATTTCCGCGGCGGACGTTTGCGCGAGCAGAATCCTCGCCCTGGGCGCGTCGGACAGCGCATTACTCCCAGTGAGCGAGACAGACGTACATGCAGCGAGCACCAGAGCAAATCCGCGTCCGATCTGCATTATTTCATCCCCGCATTTGCGTGACGGCTATTGCAGTGAGTCGAGCTTCTCCAAATCCTTGAGGTTGCCGAGGTTGGGAGTCTTGGCCGCGTTCGAGGTTGCGACAGGTTCGGCGGGCGTTACGCTCGCCGCCGCCGTCCTTTGCTTGAGCGCATTGCGCAGTTGACCAACCAAGGCGAGCGAGGCCTGGCCGTTGACCGCGAGGCCGCGGCTCTTCTGAAATTCGCGAATGGCTTGCTCGGTCTTGCGGCCTGGCTGCCCGTTGATCGCGCCGGGATCGAGGCCGAGATCGGAAAGAAGCTGCTGTACTTCCTTCGGATCATGCGCGCTCGCGTTCAGCACCTTCAGGCGTTCGAGCGCGAGGTTGTGTCCCGCTTCGGCGCCCTTGCGGTAGTGCTTGATCGCCTCGGCGCGGTTCTTGGGAAGGCCGCCTTCGCCGCTCTCGTATAGCTGGGCAAGGCCGGAGTAGCCGTGGGCCACACCGCGATTTGTGGCTTCGCGGTACCATCGCACGGCCTCGCGCGGATCCCTGGCGACGCCGATACCGTGCAGGTAGGCATTGCCCAGCATGTAAAAGGATTCGGGCCGGTTGAGCGCCGCCGCCTTGCGGAAGTAGGTGACGGCCAGCGCCTCGTCCTTCGCCATGCCGTCTCCGGCTTGCAGCAGCATGGCGTAATTATGAATTGCGCCGGCGTGGCCTTTTTCCATCGCGCGGCGATACCAGCGCGCCGCCTCGGCGAAATCGCGCTCTACCCCCTGACTGCGAAAATAGGCGAGGCCGAGCGAAAACATGGACTCGGCGGACCCCGCGTCCGCCGCCTTGCGATACCAGCGGATCGCCTCGCGATCGTCGCGCTCGAATCCCAGACCAAATCGATATCGATCGCCCAGCGTGTTCATCGCCGCGGGGTTTCCTGCGTCCGCGGCCTTGCGAAACCAGTCGTTGGCCTGCCGGTGATCCTGCGCGACGAGCGCGCCGCCGGCGTAAGTAGTGCCCAAGTGCAACATCGCACCGGAATTGCCGCGATGTGCGGCGGCCCATTGATCTTCGAAATAATTGCCCACGGTCATCTTGAGGGTTTGCCGATGAGTATTGCGGAGGATTAGGAGCTCAGCGCTCTTGCGCGGAGCGATGGCGCTGATCAGCCGAATCAGATGCAAGCCGTCGACGAGCGGTTCTCCGTCGATAGAAAGGACGACGTCGCCCGGTTTGAGTCCGCTCGTCGCCGCAGGTCCGAAGTCGATGAGCGAAACGATCTCCGCGCCGCTCGGCCCGGCAAGATGGAGCTCGCGCGCCCGCTTGTCGTCGACGGTACGAATCTCCGCGCCGATCCATCCGCGTATTTTTGCCGAGGGCGCGGGAGGGATATTCGCGACTGCCGTCTGGGCGAGGAGGATCGGTGCAACGATGGCAACACGTTCCGGGCATCCCGACAGCGCGGCGACTGTCGCCAACCAGACACCGCAGGTGGAAATCATGTCGCGTCTTCCAAGAGTGCATAGGAACATGCGGCCGAGCGCCGCAAGATCGACGAACTCGGGCCGCGGCCACGATGCGAAGGCGTAGAGGCCCCCTTGTGCCGAGAAAGTCTGGACGAGTCCCGTGTCGCGATTAATCCGCAGACTTTCGTAGAAAAGTACGCTCTACTGCCGATGTGCGTTGGGGGAGGGTCGCGCTAAGCTACTGATCTTCCGCATGAACAACGACAAGTCCATCGCCGTGACGCAGCGCAGGGGACGACGAGGCGGGGTCGGGCCGACTGTCTGGCTTGCCGCTCTTGCGGTGTCGATTTGCGTTACGGCCGGCTTGCCGAAAAGGGCTGTCGCCGCCGAGGCGTCGACGCCGGTTCAACTCACGGTATCCGTCCTGGAGCGAAAGGGCGGCCTCAGGGCCGTAGAGGATTTCAATTCGATCTGCTGCGTGTCGGAGGCGCCTGTGTTCTCGGCGACCCCGACCGAGCTCTTGCAAACCGGCTACAGCGCAGGCTCGATCTGGGTCAAGGTGAATATCGGGGCGGAGCCCGGCGTCCTTGCCCTCGACAGCATCGTGGACGTCGCCGAACTCTATGTGCACGATCCGTCGACGAATGCAGTTCGCATCAGTCGTGCCGGCGATACGCTCCCGGTCTCGGTGCGTGAAATCGTTTCGCCGAAGATCGCCTTTCCGATCCGTAGCGAAGACATCGGAAAGAACGTCTATCTCAGGATCGTTCAGGGAACGAGCGTCCCGATCCGCTTTCACCTCTATGATACGGCGGCGTTCGATCGCGAGACCGACCGCTCGAACTTGTGGCGCGCGCTTTTTCTCGGCGCCATCCTGGTGATGGTGCTGTACAATACGGTGGTTTCCTACATCGTTCGGGATGTCGCGTTTTTATTCAACGCCGGCAGCATCTTTGGCCTACTCGTACTCGACGTGTATCTGACCGGGATCGGCGCCGCGTATATCTGGGGAGATTTTCCCTGGGCTTCGAATCTCGTCCTCATGTTGTCGCTCGGAACCGCGATTATTTGCGGCGGACCATTCTTCTATTTCTTCTTGAGCGACGGTGACGCGGCGTCAGTCAAGAATACCCGCCTGCTGCTGGTTGCTCCGCTGCTTGCGGCCCCCGCGGTCGCGAGCGGGATCGCGGTTCCCTATTGGGTGGTGCAGATTCAGCTTTTGTTGCTGGGGGTGGCTACGCTTCTCATCTTCCTGGGCTTCGTGGTGATGCGGTCATTGCGGGGAGACGCGCGCGCGCAGATCCTTCTCGTCCCCCTGGCTGTTGCAATGATCCCGGGTCTGTTCTCGGTCGCCGCGCAGCGCATTTTCGGCGTCGAAATCCCCGTCTTGCGCGATCACCTGCTTGAGACGGTGCTGTTCCTCGAAGCGCTGCTGTTTTCGCTGGCGCTTGCCTATCGAATTCGCGTGGCGAAAGAGCAGACAGCGCGCGTGCATTCGGCGTACGTCGCGCTGGAGCGCGAAGGAAATGCCCGGTTTTTGCGAGCGATCGATCACGAGCGCTCGCGGATTGCCGCGGAGCTTCACGATACGGCAGGGCAGGGGCTGCTTGCGATCAGCAATCGGCTGTCGCGGCTCGCCCACGATGCGGAGCTTCCGCCGTCGTTGCAGACCGAAATCGCCGAGTCAGAAGAATTTTCGCGGTCGATCGTCGACGACATTCGGCGGATTTCACATGACTTGCATCCGGCGACACTGGATCATCTCGGCCTGCAGAAGGCGATCGGTCAACTGGTACGGCAGCTGAAGGAAAATACGCTGATCGACGCGCGACTGGAATACGACTTGAATGGGAATGCAGTTTCGCCATCGGACACGGTGCATCTGTTCCGGATTGTCCAGGAATTGATCACAAACGTTGCGAAGCATTCGAACGCGAAGACTTGCTTCGTCAAGCTCGGGCAAGAGAATGGTGAAGTCCGTCTCGAGGTCGGCGACGATGGCGAGGGACTATCGCGCGCCGCGGCAGAGCTGGCGAGCGGCGCGCCGCGCATCGGACTGAATGTTGTCCGGCAGAGAGTGCGCGCGTTGTCGGGAACGATGACCGTCTCCGATACAACGCCTGGCACGCGAATCCAGATTGCCTTTCCCTCGGACGGTGGAACCAGCGAGAGGCCGGCGCAATGAGCAAATCCGTGCTGATCGCCGACGACCACCCGATCTTCCGAAGCGGTCTGAGGAAGGTCATTGAGGAAAGCCATAGTCACCACGTAATCGGGGAAGCAAGCGATGGAGAAATTTGCGTCGCTCAGGCAGAAATTCTGAAGCCGGACATCCTGGTCGTCGATCTCAACATGCCGGGAAAGAACGGGTTTGAAGTCGCAGAGTGGGCCCGCCAGAACCTTCCAGCGTGCAGAACCATCATCGTTTCCATGTATTCCGGCAAGGAGTTTGTCCAGCAGGCGATGGAGGTGGGCGCAAGCGCGTTCGTCGCGAAGGAAGATGCGGACGCCGAACTCCTGAAGGCGCTCGATTGCGGCGCGACAAGTTTTTTCTTGAGCAGTTCGGCGGGGCGCGGAGAGGCGCGATTGCACTTCGGCGGATCTTCCGACAGCAAGGTGCAGGAACTCATTTCGAGCTTGACCGGCTCCGAGAAAAAGGTGCTCCGTCTCGTTGCGCAGTCCATGACCAGCCGCGAAATCGCCGAGACGCTCGGTATCGGGGAGCGCACGGTCCATACCCATCGGCAGAACATTTGTTCGAAGCTTGAACTCAAGGGTTCCAATAGCCTGCTGCAATTTGCGATCCGGAATCGGGGCGTCGTGGACCGGATGAGTTGAGCTGCGTCCGGGGCCGTTAATCCTTCGCTAACCATCTATGTGGTGTCCTCTCCTGCCATTTCGGCTGCCGGGAGGGGAGACCTTGGCGACCATCGACGACGTCGACTGCGACATATCCGTGGTGCTCGGATCGACCGCAGTCGCGATCCACCAACTGCTGCGCATGGGCCGTGGCGCGATCATCGAGCTCGACGCCACCGACGAAGACGAGGTCACCGTGCTCGCGAACAACATGCCGGTGGCCAAGGGCAAGGTCACCGTCAACGCCGGCAGGATCGCCGTTACCGTCAGCCGCCTGTTGCCGCGGCCCGCGACGCTGCGCTGAACCGCAGCCCTTGAGAACAGGGCATCGATTTGTTACATGCGGCTCGCGCGGCTGAAAATCGCGCTTGCTCCCTGCGGTCGTGGTGGAATTGGTAGACACACTAGCTTGAGGTGCTAGCGGGGAAACCCATGGAGGTTCGAGTCCTCTCGACCGCACCATCCCACTCGAGACAACTGAGATAGGCAAGGCCGGCGGCTGCGTGCCGCCGTTGTCACGGCTCCGGCCGCGTAATCGCGACCGCGCCGCGCCGCTCCTGCATTGTCTTGCGCCAGCGGCCGAAGATCGTGCCCTCGGGGAGCGCGCCGGCGCTCGCGGCCACGGGCGTAATGGTGCTTACCGACGCGCGCGGTACCTTGTTGTCCGAAGCAGCGGATGTCTTGTCGTGGCCGATCGCTTCCGCCGCAGTGTGGATGTTCGACGCATCGATAGGCTTGGTGGCGACATGTCTGTGAACGGCGTGTCTGACCGGCGGAGGCGGCGCCGGCTTTTCGGCGACAAGCGGCGCAGCCGCGATCACCGGATCGGTGCCGGGCGCCGGCACGAGATGCACGATGCGGTAGCCGCGCGTCTTCAGCTCGTTCAAGAGCTTCGGCAGGATCAGGGCAGTGCCCGGCTGCACGTCGTGCAGCAGCAGAATGCCCGAGCCCTTTTGCGAGAGCCGCGCCATAGCACGGACGAAGATCTGCTCCGCCGGGATCCGCAGCCAGTCGTCGGCGAGAAGGTCGGCGCTCATGACGGTCAAGCCCTTGCGCTTCGCGTAGGCCTCGACACCGGCCGTGCTGAAGAGGCCGGGAAAACGAATGAAGGGCGCAGGAGAAACGTGCACGGGCTCCAGTACTGTAGCGACCGAGAAAAAGCCCGTCTCGAATTCCTTGATGCCGTGCGCTTCACCCATCGTGACGAGCGGATGGTTCTCCGTATGGTTCGCGATCGTGTGACCGTCGCGGGCGATTTCCCGGACGACCTCGGGATGCGCGCGGGCGTAGCGACCGACCAGGAAGAATGTCGCGTTGACGCACTCTGCGCGCAGCGCTTCGAGCACCTTCGATGTCATTGGCTGCATCGGCCCGTCGTCGAACGTAAGCACGACTTCCTTCGGCGCGAGCGCCACTGTCTCTCGATACTGCATCGTGCCGATGCGGCTAAGTCTTGCGGGATCGACTGCAAGCGTCCGCGATGTGCCGAGCGCATTCGCATCGGCGCACGGCTCGCTGATAGCCGGCAATGCGTAGAGCAAGCCAGCCGCCACTGCGGCCACGGCAAGGAATCGAGTCACCCCTAGCGTTCCCCCCGGTCAGCCTAGCGCAGTGAGCGCGACTTTGCAGGGTGCCCGGCTACGGTCCGCGGCGGATCCGGGGGGCCGTTTCGGATTTGCCTTCGCTTTCGCAGCTGCATAGAACCGACGGAATTTCATGGATTTCCGCGGCCGGCAGAAACTGCATGAGTGAAATTGCCGTCGAACCCGTTGCACCGAAACCGAGGCGGCCGCGATTCCGCACGGCCGACGGCGCGGTCGCCCCGCGTTTCATCGCCGCAATCAATACCGCGCTCGCGGCGGGCGACAGCGAGCGGCTGCGCACGCTCACCGGAAAGCTGCACGAGGCGGACCTCGGCGACCTGATTGCGGCGCTCGACCCGGCCGAGCGCCCGCACCTTGTCGAGCTCCTGGGCAAGGACTTCGACTTCACCGCGCTCACTGAGGTCGACGACTCGGTACGCGAGGAAATTCTCGGCGATATGCCGGCCGAAGCGGTCGCCGAGGGCGTGCGCGAGCTCGACTCAGACAACGCGGTCTATCTCCTCAAGGACCTTCCCGAGGAAAACCAGGCCGAGATTCTCGATCAGCTGCCGGCGTCAGAACGAACCGCTCTCGAGCGCAGCCTGCGCTATCCGGAAGACAGCGCCGGCCGGCGCATGCAGACGGAGTTCATCGCCGTGCCGCCGGACTGGAAAGTGGGCGATGTGATCGACTACTTGCGCGAAAACCGGGAGCTTCCTGACTCCTTCTACGAGCTCTACGTGACCGAGCCCGACCGGCGGTTCGTCGGTGCCGTGCGGCTCGACCGACTGCTGCGTTCGATGCGGCCGGTGAAGATCGCCGACATCCTTGTCGAAGACCCGCAGGTCGTGCGGGCGCACGACGATCAGGAGAGCGCCGCACGTCAGTTCGAACGGTACGATCTCGTGTCGGCGCCTGTGGTGGACGAGGAAGGCAGGCTCGTCGGCGTGCTCACGGCGGATGACGTGCTCGACGTGATCGAGGAGGAGGCGGAGGAGGACTTGCGCGCGCTCGGCGGCGTCGGGCGGCGCGAGGAGTTGTCAGACTCGGTGCTGCGAACATCGCGGTCGCGGTTGCCGTGGCTCATCCTCAACATGATGACCGCATTCATCGCGGCGAGCGTGATTTGGTATTTCGAGGCTACTATCGCCGCGGTTGTGGCGGTGGCGATTTTGATGCCGGTCAACGCGGCGCTCGGCGGCAACGCGGGGACCCAGGCATTGACCGTCGCAGTGCGCGCGCTTGCGACTCAGGAACTCACGCGCTCCAACATGGCCCGCGTGATAGCCCGAGAGGCGCTCGTGGGTGTCGTCAACGGGGTGGCGCTGGCATGTCTTGCCGGCCTGATCGCTGCGCTTGCGTTCGCGAATTTCAGACTGGGCTTCGTGCTCGCAAGTGCCATGGTGATGACGGTGATCTTTGCGACCACGCTCGGCATTCTCGTTCCCTTGACGCTGCAACGGTTGAAGATCGACCCCGCGCTCGCGTCGGGCGTATTTGTCACCACGACGACCGACGTATTCGGCTTCTTCACATTCCTTGGCCTTGCGACGGTCGCCTTCGGGCTGTTGTGACGGGCTTGGGTCTTTCGGGCGTTCGCCCATTACGGTTGACGCTTTGCTACCGGGCGGTCGACTGGCCCGGTAGATCGGTACCGATTTCGACAGGTGTCGAAGAGTTCCAATAGAGTTGTCGATCCCAGATTCACATTCCGCTCACGCTAATGACCGAAGCGCGCTGCGACCAAAGCGCCGATTAAGTGGTTAAATTTATCGTCCTGCCGAGCGGGGCAGGGCGATGAGGAATCTGGTGCGGCGAAATCGACCAGGCGATCGAATGATCGTCGTCGTCGGCATGCTGGTCGCGGCTGCCGTAGCCGCCTTGCTTGGCTTCGCGGTCCTGATCGCGAAGCGGGTCGATCAGGCGAGCGCCTTGCGCGAGATCGACACGGCGAAGCGCCAGCTCGTGGAATTGCAGACCAAAGTCAGGGTGGACCTCGCGGTTTTCTCGCACTGGGACCAAAGCCTCGACCCGACAACCAGCCATTTCGATCAGGACTGGGTGCATCGGTACTTCGGTCTGCCGCTGCAGCAGGACCGTGGCCACGACCGGTCTTTCATCATCGGGCCGGGCGATCAGCCGATGTACTCGTCGGCAGACGGCATGGCGGTGGGCGCCGATCTGTTCCGCCGCATGCACCGGAGGATCAATCCGCTGATCGAGAAGGCACGGCGAGCCCACGCGGCCGACGTCGCGTCGAATGCGGCGTACGGCGAAATGGGCGAGCACGAAGCGCCGACGCGGCGGAAGTTCGAAACCGCGATTCGACGAATCGATGGCCGACCGGCCGTGGTCGGCGTCGCCACGATTGCGCCAGGCGGCGGGCGAAGCGCGCCGAATGCGGCGCCTCCTGTGGCCGTTTCAGTGGCGTTCCTCGAGCGGGACTTGCTGCAACGGATCGCCCATGAACTCGCGGCGGACACGGTCGCCGTCTACGACGGCGAGTCGTTTGAGCGAGCCTTGGAAGGAGGCAAGATCGCCGCGGAAATTCCGCTCGCGGCCGACGAGACCAAAGCCTGGCTCGTATGGTCGCCGCGCGCGCCCGGTGCCGCGCTGCTGATCCAGCTGCTTCCGGCGCTGTTCGGGGTTGTTGCGCTGCTCGCGATCATTACGATGGTCGTGCTGCTTTATGTTCGCCGCACGACCGAACGGCTCGACCAGAGCGAGCGCCGCGCGACTGAGCTCGCCTATCACGATCGGCTTACCGGCCTCGCCAACCGGGTGCAGCTCCTCGATACGCTTACCGAGCGGCTGAGCGAGAAGACGCCGCAGCGGCTTGCGCTCGTGCTGATCGACCTGGACGACTTCAAGAACATCAACGATACGCTCGGACATGCGATCGGAGACGAAGTTCTGTTCGCGGTGGGCGAACGGCTGAGCCGGTGCGCGGGCGAGAACGGCATGGCGGTGCGCCTCGGCGCCGACGAATTCGCCGTGCTCGCGCCGGTCAAGCAGGGCAGTGAAAGCGTTGTCGAGATTTGCCGTCGCGTACAGGACTGCATGCACGCATCGGTTCTTGCGGGCGGGCAGGTATTGTCCGTGGGCGCGACCCTCGGCGTCGCGGTCGCCCCGGATGACGCGCTCGAGGCCGAGCAGCTCCTACGCCGGGCCGACATCGCGCTCTATCGCGCCAAGGCCGAGTGCCGCGGCGGGTACCGCGTATTCGACATGGGCTACGAGGAGATTCTGCACAAGCGCAACGCGATCGAACGCGACCTGTCGCAGGCGCTCGCGCAGGAACAGCTCAAGGTCGAATACCAGCCGCAGTACGCAGCGGATGGTGAGCGTGTCGTCGGCGTAGAGGCGCTCGTGCGCTGGGATCATCCCGAGCGTGGCGTGGTGCCGCCGTCGGAGTTCATTCCGGTCGCGGAGTATAGCGGCCTCGTGGTCAAGCTCGACGAATGGGTGTTGCGCCGCGCGTGCGAGCACGCGGCACAATGGCCCGGGTTGGCGCTCGCGGTGAACTTGTCGGCATCGAACTTCCGCCAGGGCAACGTCGCCGATCGCCTTACGCGGGTCCTGGTCGAGACCGGTTTCGACCCGCGCCGGCTCGAAATTGAGATTACCGAGAGTATGTTGCTCGGTGCGACCGGCGAAGTGCTCGGAGAACTCTCGGAGCTGCGCCGGCTCGGCGTGCGCATCGCCCTCGACGACTTCGGCACCGGTTACAGCTCGCTCGGGTACCTGCGCCGCTTTCCGGTGGACAAGTTGAAGATCGACAAGTCATTCGTGCAGAACCTCGGGATCACAGAGGACGCGGCGGCAATCGTGGAATGTGTGACTCGGCTCGGCCGGGCGCTCGGCCTGGCGGTGACGGCCGAGGGCGTGGAGACAGGCGAGCAGCACCGCTTCGTGCGCGCGGTGGGCTGCCACCAGGTGCAGGGCTATCTCTTTTCGCCGCCGCTCGAGCCGGAACAGATGAACGAGCTCGTGCACCCGCAGACCTCCCGGCCTCGGCGCAGTGAGCCGCGGCTCGTTACCGCCTGAGCTAATGCTTTCAATCCGGTCTAATTGACGTTCGCCCGTGCGCACCTAGGCTAGCGCCTGGGAGAGGGCGATGGCGGGCGAGTTCGTTGCAAGCGACCCGGCGTGGGAGGCGAAGGTACGCGCAAGCTTTGCGCGGCAGACCTTCATGCACACGATCGGCGCGCGGATCGTTTCGCTCGCACCTGGATCCTGTGCGATCGAGTTGCCCTTCCGCAGGGACCTGTGCCAGCAGCACGGCTTCCTGCACGGCGGGGTGGTGACCGCGATTGCCGCCAACGCTGGCGGCTACGCTGCGTTCACGCTGATGCCGGAAGACACGTCGGTCGTCGGCGTCGAATACAAGGTGAACCTGTTCGCTTCGCCCAAAGGCACGCGTTTCCTTGCGCGTGGCCGCGTGTTGCGGCCCGGCCGTACGCTGCACGTGGTTGAAAGCGAGGTCGACGCGGAACAGGACGGCCGGCTGCGGCCGGTGGCCCGCATGCAGGCGACGATGATGTGTGCGGAAGGTATTTCCGAAGTTGGTATGGAGGTGCGCGCGTGATGGAATTCAGGCCGCGCGATCCGGACTGGGACCAAAAGGTGCGCGCGAGTTTTGCGCGGCAGACCGTCATGGAAACCATCGGCGCAACGATCGCGGCGCTGCGGCCCGGGCAGTGTGAGGTTGCCCTGCCTTACCGGCGCGATCTTTGCCAACAGCACGGATTTCTCCATGCCGGCATCACGACGATGATCGCGGACTCGGCAGCCGGTTACGCGGCGTTCTCGCTGATGCCGCCGGGCGCTTCGGTCTTGACCGTCGAGTTCAAGGTCAATCTGATGGCGCCTGCAAGCGGCGAGCGCTTTCTGGCGCGCGGCACCGTGATCAAGCCAGGGCGCACGCTCATGGTTGTGGAGGCGGAAGTGATCGGTGAGGACGCGGGAAAGCGGAAATCGGTCGCGCACATGCTAGCAACGATGATGTGTCTTGAGGGCAAGAGCGACCAGCAGGCCCTGCGGCAAGAGGGATGAATATGGCGACGAACGCGTGGATGGGACTCGACTTTGGGCTCGGCGAGACTGCCGACATGCTTCGGCAAACTGTGCGGAGCTTCTCAGACGATCATATTGCGCCGCGGGCGGACGCGATCGACCGGACCAACAAATTCCCGCGTGACCTGTGGCCGGAGATGGGCAAGCTCGGTCTGCATGGGATCACCGTAGAAGAAGAGTACGGCGGCTCGGGGCTCGGCTATCTCGAACATTGCGTCGCGATGGAGGAGGTGAGCCGCGGCTCGGCCGCCGTCGGGCTCTCCTACGGCGCGCACTCGAATCTCTGCGTCAATCAAATCCGCCGTAACGGCAGCGATGCGCAGAAGCGCAAGTATCTGCCGAAGCTGATCTCGGGCGAGCACGTCGGTGCGCTCGCGATGTCGGAGCCCGGCTCGGGCTCGGACGTCGTGTCGATGAAGACGCGCGCGGAGAAGAAGGGCGACCGCTACGTGCTGAACGGATCGAAGATGTGGATCACCAACGGTCCGGAGGCGGAGACGCTCGTCGTCTATGCGAAAACCGACCCCGCCGCCGGCCCGCGCGGGATCACCGCGTTCCTGATCGAGAAAGGAATGAAAGGATTCTCCACGGCGCAGAAGCTCGACAAGCTCGGCATGCGCGGTTCCGACACCTGCGAGCTGGTGTTTCAGGATTGCGAAGTGCCGGCTGAGAACGTGCTCGGCAAGGTGGGCGAGGGCGTCAAGGTGCTGATGAGCGGTCTCGACTACGAGCGCGCGGTGCTTGCGGCCGGACCGCTCGGCATCATGCAGGCGGCGCTCGACGTGGTGCTGCCCTACGTGCACGAGCGCAAGCAATTCGGCGAGCCGATCGGCACATTCCAGCTCGTGCAGGGCAAGCTCGCGGACATGTACGTGCTCATGAACGCCGCAAGGTCGTACGTGTACTCGGTCGCACGCGCGTGCGACCGGGGCGAGACCACACGCGAGGATGCGGCAGGAGCGATCCTGTTCGCTGCCGAAGGCGCGACCAAGGTCGCGCTCGACGCGATCCAGCTCCTCGGCGGCAATGGCTACATCAATGAATTCCCGACCGGGCGGCTCCTGCGCGACGCCAAGCTCTACGAGATCGGCGCCGGGACGAGCGAGATCCGGCGTCTGCTGATCGGGCGGGAGATTTTCGGGAAGACGGGTTAGTCTGTAGGCGGGCCGGTTTTTTTACTTGCTTGTCCGATCGCGGCGGCGGAAGGCCCCGACAGAGCGCTCGTTCCTGAAACCAAAAATAAACGACGCAGGGGGAAATCGCGGCCGGCGGTCAGCTGCCTTCCTTAGGCTGAGCGTCGTAGGCCCTTGTCACTGCGCTTGGGCAAGCGGACAAACAGACAAACTCAATGAACCCTCTGCTCAAGGAAGTCCGGCACAATCCGCTGCTCTGGATGTTGATTTTTGTGCCGGCAGTGCTCGTGGCGGAGCTCTTTAGGCCGCAAGCACACAAATTGCTGTTTGCGCTTTCGATCCTGGCCATCATCCCCCTCGCTGCACTCCTCAGCCATGCGACGGAATCGGTGGCGGTGAAAACGGGGGATGCGGTTGGTGGCTTGCTAAACGCGACCCTCGGCAATCTCACCGAGCTGATCATCGCGCTGACCGCGTTGCGTGCGGGGCAGTATCTTCTCGTGAAAGCCTCCATTGCCGGGGCGATCGTGACGAACGTGTTGTTCATGTTAGGTGCTTCGTTCCTGCTCGGCGGGTTGAGGTACCACTTGCAAGAATACAACCGGAGCACGGCCCGCCTGCAGGCAGGACTGCTGTTCCTCGCGACCATCGCGATGCTGATTCCGTCGGTGCTTGCTGCGGCCGATTCTGTGAGCACAGACTCATTCGTTCAGTTGTTGAGCCTGGGCTTGTCAGTACTGCTGATCGCTACTTACGGGCTAGGCATGGTGTTCTCGCTGAAGACACATCGCGAGTTCTTTGGTTCCGCGAGTCACGCGGATGCGGGCGAAGAGCCATGGCCGATGGGTCTGGCACTGGCGACGTTGGCAGGAGTGACCCTCCTGGTCGCGCTCGTCAGCCATGTGTTTGTCGAATCGGTGCAACACGCGGCGGAAGGGTTCGGTATGACCCCCGCCTTCGTCGGCTTCATCGTCGTGGCGTTGGTTGGTGGCGCAGCGGAGGCAGTCTCTGCATTTTCCGGTGCGCGCAAGAATCGCCTGGACCTGAGCGTGGGGATCGCGCTCGGCAGCGCGTCGCAAATCGCATTGTTTGTCGCTCCGTTGCTTGTTCTTCTCAGCTACGTCGTCGGGCCAACACCGATGGATCTGCAATTCTGGCCGGGCGCTGTGGCGATGATGCTGATCGGAGCTTTGACGGCCTCGCTGGTTACCAGCAGCGGCCGTTCGGCCTGGTTCGTCGGAGTGCTCCTCCTCATAGTGTATCTGATATTTGCCACGACGCTTTATCTTCTGCCGCCTCAGACATCGTGAGCAGGTCGATGGCACAGTTTAGCGACGAGAAGCGCGGCGGTCCCCATGTTGGCCAATTGCAGCATGACCGAAACCGGCCGGTAGGCCCTGTTTCTCGAGCGCGTGTTCGGGCCGGAGGATCAGTAAAAATCGGCCCGCAGTGCCGGTGAGCGGCGCCCCGCACAGCTCAGCCTCTCGCGGTCAGTGCAATGCGCCGTCCGGGCGATAGCCGGTCGGCTGGTAGGTCTTTGGTGACGTCTTGGACTTGGCGAAGCTCGCGGCCGTCTCGTGGGCGCCCTTCGTGACGGTTTGCGGGGCCTGGGCGCCTTTCGTCGAGGCCGGAGTCGATGCCGTGTCGACTTTCGGCTCGGTCTGCCGAACGCCAGTATCGACCTTGCGTTTGAGCTGGACGAGTTCGCGTTCGGCGCCCGGTGCGGTGACGCCCGCCTGCCGCGTTTGCTGGATCGCTCTCGCCAGCGCCTGCTGCCACTTCTTCATCTGTTTGTGCGCCTCGCGAATTTTCTCCAAGGCTTTGCGATAGTTTTTCGCCCGCTCCTTGTCCTCCTCATTGGTGCTGTTCTCGCGTACGGAGTCGGCATCTTCGGTCGCCTTCTTGACCGCTTCATCGCGCGCTTTCTTGACCGCGTCAGGCGCGTTCTCGGGTGTGTTGTTCTTGTCGCGCTGTGCCTTGTCCAGGCGGTCCTCTCGTCCCTTCATGGTACGGTTGCGGGGCGTATTGAGGTTCGCATCCATGTCCGCGTCCTTGATCTGCTGCTCGACCTCCGCAATCTCGTCGGCGGTCGGAACCTCGGCACCGACGGCAGGTGCCGACACGAAGATCATGAATGCGAGAATGAGTGGGCAGACGCTTGTTCCGTGCCTCATATTCAAGTCCTTCTCATGGGTTGAGCCGGCCGGGAGATTGAATCCTGTTTTCTCAAGGTAATCGAGGATGGTAGCCTCGACATGGCGCGACAAGGGGCCGTTCGGCCCTGTTCGCGGGGGCGGCGGCGATGGCACAACTTCATCGGCGCGACTTTCAGGCGATCCTCGACTTTCTCGCCGGCGTCTATGGCACGAGGTCGCTCGACGAATACGTGGACTTCACCATTCGCGAGCTTCGGTCGCTCGTTCCTTGCGACATCAGCGTCTACAACGAGGTCAACACGCGCCGCCGTCGCTCGCGCTTCGTCGTGGATCCGATCGACGCCAATCCGCCGGAGGCGGTGCCGGTATTTGCCGCGCACATGCACGAGCACCCGTTCCTCAAGTTTTGGCACGGAGGCGCCCGACACGTCTCTGTGCATCGAGCGGTTACGCTCAGCGAATTCGTGAGCGACCAGAAATGGCGTAATCGCGCCCTGTACACGGAGTTCTATGGGCCCGTGATCGGCATGGATCGGATCATCGGCGTACGGCTCCCCGCACCGGCGCCGATCGAATTGTACCTGACGCTGCTGCGCAGCAGACGCGACTTCGACGAACGGGACAGCCTGGTCCTGAATCTGCTTCGTCCCC
>DATBJU010000173.1:0-2264 GCA_036556265.1 Xanthobacteraceae bacterium
CGTACAGTGCGAAATCGCTGGAGAAGACGTACTCCGGCGACGCCACGATTACCGTCTCTGCGCCCGCCTCGCGCAGGAAGATTGCGAGCTCGTGTACGGTTTCGGGCGGGCAGAGCAGCGTTATCATCCCGGATGAAGTCGGCGCGCCTAGCGGCGCGAGCACGCCGAAGCGGCCCTTTGCTTCGGCCACGAGCTCCGCGTCAGCCGCCTTGAAGCGCGTGCGCACCTCGCGCATCGTACGCGCGTGGCGCTCCGCCGCGACGCGGTCGAGGAGAGCTCGGGCGAGCGCGCGTTCCTCATCGCCCCAGCCCGCCGCGAGCGATGCGACCAGATTCGCTTGTGAGCGCAATATGATCCCGTCTTCGACCACCTTGAGGCCATTCGCCGCGAGTGTGGCGCCCGTTGTCGTGATGTCGACAATCAGTTCCGCCGCGCCGGTTGCCGGCGCGCCTTCGGTCGCGCCAAGGCTTTCGACGATGCGATAGTCGGCGATGCCATGCCGCGCGAAGAACGCGCGCGTCAGGTTCACGTATTTGGTCGCGACCCGCATGCGCCGGTCGTGCTTCGCATGGAATGCGGTCGCGACATCGTCGAGGTCATGCATCGTGCGCACATCGATCCAGGCCTGCGGAACCGCGACTGCCACGTTCGCGTAACCGAACCCGAGCCCGTCGATCAGCAGCACACGCTCATCCGCGCGCGGGATCATCTCCCGCACGAGGTCCTCGCCTGTGACGCCGAGGTGGACCGAGCCCTGCGCAAGATGGCTCGCGATCTCCGCGGCGGAAAGGTAGGCGACTTCGACGCCGGGCACTTCGGGAATCGTCCCGCGGTAGTCGCGTCCGCCGCGCGGCTGCACGAGCGTCATGCCGGCACGCCCAAAGAACGCATTGGCATTCTCCTGGAGCCGTCCCTTCGACGGCACGCCGACGACAAGCGCGCTCATGTCGCGCCCCCCGCAGCTTCAAGCTCGCTGATCCAGGCGGCGAATCCCACCGCCGGCGCGGGTTCAGCTCCGAGCGTGCTGAGGAGCATGTCGTAGCGGCCGCCGGCGACGAGCGGCCATTTCACCCGGCTGCGCGCGTCTTCCATCTCGAACACCATCCCGGTGTAGTAATCGAGCGGCCGGCCGAAGGCTGTCGCGAAGCGGATCGATCGAACGTCGACGCCGCCGGCGGCGATGAAGCCGGTACGCCGCTCGAATGCGTCGAGCGCCATCGAAAGGTCGAGCTTTGCTTCGCTCGCGAGCGCACGCAGCGCCGACAGCGCCTCGTCCGGGTCGCCCTCGATCTCGAGATAGCGTTCGAGCACGGTCGACGTTTCACGCGCGAGCCCACTTGTCGCGCCAAGCGACGCCTGCTCAAGAAATCGCTCCGCGATCTCCGCGACGGTCCTGCCGCCCACTGTCGAAATCCCCGCGATCGACAGAAGATCGGTGACGAACGCGCGTGCCGCGGCGGGATCCGATCCCTGGAGTGCCGCGAGCACGCCGGTCTGGTCCGAGCCGGACTTCGGACCGCGTTTCAGTGCCGTAAGATCGGCCGCGAGCGTGCCGGTGCGATTGAAATCCTTGAGTAGCCGCCGCTGCCAGACGGGCGGCAGGTCGAGTGCAGCGATGAGCGCCGAGAACAGGCTCACGTCGCCCATGCGTATCGCCGGGGCCGCGCATCCGAAGTGCTTCGCCGACTCGAGCGCGAGCGCGACGCACTCCGCATCGGCCGCTTCCCGATCCTGTCGCCCAAGCGACTCGATGCCGGCCTGCAGATACTCGCCGGAGCCGCCGCCGCGGTCGCGAAAGACCGGGCCGAGATAGCAATAGCTCGCGGGCATCGCCGCCTTGGCCGTGATGTGTCCGAGGCAGACCGGAATTGTGAGGTCCGGCCGCAGGCACAGCTCCTCGCCCTCGGCATTCTCGGTGAGGAACAGACGGTGACGCAGCGCTTCGCCCGACAGCTCGAAGAACACGTCGGCCGGTTGCAGCACCGGCGGCTCCACGCGCACGTATCCGGCGCGCTCGTAGAGGTCCACGAGCCCGTTCGCGCGATCATTGCGCGCTCGCAGGTTGGAAGCGCCGGTCATGTATCGATTCCGCTTCGCGTTGCGCGGCCTGTAGCACTTTTGACCAAGCGTTTCGACCCGGCGCGCAATTGGCTGCACCACCGCGCCCGTGAACTTCCCGACTGCGACTCCTTGCTCCTTGTCAGCCGAATAGTGATACTGTATCAATTGATACACAGTAACTAAGGACAGGGCCTTTCATGGCC
>DATBJU010000174.1:0-8162 GCA_036556265.1 Xanthobacteraceae bacterium
ATTTCCTCCCTTCTGGGCTGACGTTCCACCAGCCTGCTGCTGCAAGCCGGTCAAACACAAGTTTGAGCAAGCCGGCGGCGCCTGAGGGCATCACGAAGATCAACAGGATCAGCATGATACCGTATACGGCGCCGGCAAGCCCTTTCGAGACTCCCTCGGCGAGATGCGGCACAAACAGGATGAACAAAGCGCCAAAGAAGGCGCCTGGAATCCATCCTACGCCGCCCACGACGAGGCCTACGAACAGGATGACGGAGAGAGCAAAAGTGAAGCTGTCGGGCGCGACGAATTGCACGACGATGGCGCCGAGCGCGCCGGCGATGCCCGTGTAGAGAGCGCTCACGCCGAAGGTGAGCGATTTGTAGAGCGACAGGTTCACGCCCATCGCCTTGGCTGCGATCGGGTTGTCGCGGATGGCCTTGATCGCGCGCCCGCTCCTGCTGCCGACGAGGTTGTAGGCGAACGCGAACGACAAGATCAGGACGATCAGCGTGAAATAGTAGAGCCACTGGTCGGGATTGAGCGGCAGCCCGAACGGCGCGTCCGGCTTGATGATGACGATGCCTTGCACGCCGCCGGTCCAGTGCTCGATCGGCGAGAACTTCAGGATCTGGGGCATTGCGATCGCGAGCGCGAAGGTCGCAAGCGCGAGGTAGATCCCCTCGAGGCGGAGCGCGGGGAGGCCGAACAGGTAACCGGCGACGAAGCACACGATCCCCGCAGCAGGGATCGTCCAGTAATAAGGAATGCCGCCCTGATCCATCATGACCGCCGCTGTGTAGGCGCCGATCGCATAAAATGCGCCGTGGCCGAGCGAGAATTGACCGTTGAAGCCGGTGAGCAGATTGAGCCCGAGGATCGCGATCGCGTAGACCATTGCGAGCGTGAGTTGGAAGACAAGGAAATTCTTCACGACCAGCGGCAGCACCACGATTGCTGCGAGCACGAGCAAGCCGATCAGCCGTCCGACGCGGGATTTCTTCGCGGCGACCGGGGGGCCGGTTTCGACCGGCAGGGCGGACTTGGGTGTATCCGTCTTCATCGCGCTACACCCGGCTAACGATCTTGCGGCCGAACAATCCGCTCGGCCTGACCATCAACACCGCGATGATCAAGGCGAGAGCGATCGTGAGCTTCATCTCGCGGCCGACGTACGGGATGAAGGTACCGGCAAGGTTTTCGATTATGCCGACGGCGAACCCGCCGAGCACCGCCCCCGCGGGGCTGGTGAGGCCGCCGACGACGGCGCCGGCAAAACCATAGAGCAGGATACTCAGCATCATGTTCGGCTCGAGAAAGACGATCGGCGCAATCAGCATGCCGGCTACGGCGCCCACGGCCGCGGCCATGCCCCAGCCGAGCGCAAGCATCCAATCGACGCGTATGCCCACCAGTCGGCACGACTCGGGATTCGCCGCGGCCGCGCGCATCGCAAGCCCGACACGGGTGTAACGAAAGAATCCGTAAAGGAGGAGCAGAATGAGCACCACGATCCCGATCATTCCCGCATCGTGGGCGCTCAACAGGCCGCTGCCGAGAACGGAGCGCGTGCCAAACGGGGAAGGGAAGGGCTTGATCGTGAATTCCCAGATGAACCCGGCGAGGCTGTTGATGACCACAAACAGCGCGATGAACACGACCACGTGGCTCAAGATCGGCGCATTGTGAATCGGCTTGAAGATCGTGCGCTCGATAAGCACGCCGGCGACGAAGGAGACCGCGATCGTGACGAAGAACGCCGCCCAGTAGGGGAAGCCCCATTCCAGGAGCTGCCAGGCGATGAAGGTCGAGAACATCGCCATCTCGCCCTGGGCAAAATTCAGATGGTCGATCGCCTGGTAGATCATCACGACCGCGAGCGCCATGCAGGCGTAGATTGCCCCCGTGGCGATTCCCGCCAGCACCTGATGCAGCAAGAGCTCCATCGATCTTGCTCCTAGTACCCGAGGTACGAACGACGGATGTCCTCGTCCTCGCGAATCTCCTTCGCGAGGCCAGCCAACACGACACGTCCGGTTTCCAGCAGGTAGGCGTGATCCGCGAGTTCGAGCGCGAGCGAGGCGTTCTGCTCGACCAGGAACAGGCTGACACGCTCCTGCCTGTTCAATGTACGCAGAATGCCGAACAGCTCCTGCACGATAAGAGGTGCGAGACCAAACGACGGCTCGTCGAGCAGCATCAGCTTCGGCCTCAGCATCAACGCACGCGCGATCGCCAGCATTTGCTGCTCACCGCCGGAAAGCGTCCCGGCCTGCTGGTAGTAGCGCTGCCGGAGAATGGGGAAGTAGTTGAACACCCGCTCGATATCGTCGGCGATCGCCTTGCGATCGCTGCGGGTCATCGCGCCGAGCTGCAGGTTTTCCTGGACTGTGAGCCGTACGAACGTGCCGCGGCCTTCGGGCACGTGGGCGATGCCGAGACGCGCGATGTCCTCGGTGTGCTTGCCCGAGATGACTGTCCCGTCGAAGCGGATCTCACCCGCGGTGCGCAGCATTCCGGAGAGGGAACGAAGCGTCGACGTCTTGCCGGCTCCGTTCGCGCCGAGCAGCGTCGTGATGCCGCCCTCATGCATGTCGAATTCGAGGTCATAGAGGACCTGGGTATGCCCGTAGTAGGCGCAGAGCCCGCGCGCGGTGAGAAAGGGAGCGGTCATTTGCGATCCGTCCCCAGATAAGCGCGGATCACTTCAGGATCGTTCTGCACTTCGGCGGGCGTGCCCTCGGCGATCTTGCGGCCGAAGTCGAGGGCGACGACTTTGTCGGATACCGACATGACAAGGTTCATGTGATGCTCGACCAGCAACACCGTGACTTCGCGGTCGTCCCGAATCTGACGAATGAGGCCGCCAAGGTGCTCGACCTCGTAGTGGTTGAGCCCGCCCGCGGGCTCGTCGAGCAGCAGCAGCCTCGGATTGGCGGCGAGCGCGCGCGCGAGTTCGACCCGCTTACGGGTTCCGACCGGGAGGTCGCTCACCATGCGTTTGGCGACCGAGCGTAGATCTAGATAGTCGATCAGCGTCCAGGCGACGTATTCGATTTCGTGGTCCTGGCGCCGCACCCCACGCAAGCCGAGAGAATCACTCAGGAAATTGCTCTTTGTGTTGGAATGGAAGCCGACCCGAATATTGTCGAGCACGTTCATGTGCTGGAATAGCGCAAGGTTCTGGAACGTGCGGGAGATGCCGATCGAAGTGATGCGATGCGGCGCCTCGGACAGGATGCTCTTCCCGGCAAAACGGATGTCGCCGCGGTCGGGCGTGTAGAGGCGGCTCAAGCAATTGAAGAGGGTCGTCTTGCCGGCGCCGTTTGGTCCGATCAGACCGAGAATCTGCCCTTCACGTTGTTCGAAGGACACGCCGTCCAGCGCGATGATGCCGCCGAAGCGAAGGCCGACGTTGTCGACCGCCAGCAGCGGCGCGGCCGTTACCGACCTGTGCGCGCGTGCGACCGCGCTGAGTGGACTCGCCGATTCCATGGTCAGCCGCGAGTCAGATGCGAGTCGCAACGTTCCCGGAGTCGGGAAGCTCGGTCAATCCTGTCCCGTGCGTTGGGCATCCTTTTTTCTTCCTCCCCATGGCACCGCTCCGGCTCTAACGGCCGGTGAGCGCGGCTTCGATGTTTCGGACCACGTTCACGAGGCGTGGGCCGATGTCTGTTTCGAGTCGATCCTGGCTCAACTGGAATGCGGGCGCGCCGCAATTGAAGGAAAAGACCCCGGAACCGTCGGCGAGAACGAGCGGCACGCCGACGCCGGCGATATCCGGCTCCCACTCGCCGATCGAACTCGTAAACCCCTTGACGGCGAGATCCTTGATCGCGCGCTCGATGCCGGCGCGCACCTTCGGCCAACGGTCGCCTTCCTTGCGCGCGATATAGGTCATCAGGTACTCGCGCTCCTTCACCGGCAGGGCGGCAAGCAAGGCGCGGCCCATTGCGGTGGTTGCGAGCGGAACGCGCGAGCCGAGATCGAGGCGCAGCATCACGCCGTCCTTGCCGCGGCAATGCTCGACGTAGATCAAGTTGAGACGATCGCGGCTGCCGAGTGCCACGGAAGCCGCAGCGTAGTCGGCGAGCTCCTGCATGTAGGGACGTGCTATTTGGCGAATGCGCATGTTCGCGAGCGCGGAGTAGCCGATCGAAAGCGCGCCGGGCGCGAGCTGGTATTTTTCCAGGCGCTCGATGTGCGTGAGATAGCCGAGCTTGGTGAGTGTGTGGGTGAGCCGCGAAACCGTGGCCTTGGGCAAGCCAGTGCGCGACACAAGTTCCTGGTTGCCGAGCAGTCCTTCGCTCGGCGTGAAGGCGCGAAGAATCTCAAGACCGCGAGCCAGCGCCACAACGAATTTCCGGTCCGGTCTGGAATTGCGCGTGCCCAGCTTGCCGCCGGACACGCTCCACTGATCATACGCCGATTCCACCCGCAAAATCGTCCCCCGATGTGCGGTGCCGATTGACTTCAATCGCAGCACTTTCTAGCGTCGCGGTCAACTTGCAGAACAAAGTTTCGCACCGCGGAACATGGAAATTCGCCGGTCGGACGGGGGGCGGCCTAGAGTTAGAAGAAGAGAAGAAGAAGATGTGCGGCGTCGCTCGGGGCGAGCGGCTGCTTTGGGGAAAGGAACGCCTTTCGTGTCTCAGTTCGTGCAAACGCGCCGCGATGGCGACATCGCGATCGTTGTGATCGACAACCCACCGGTCAACGCCCTCAGGCAAGAGGTGCGCGCGGGGATTCTCGAGGCCGTCACCAAGGCGAATGCCGATGCGGGCGTCAACGCGATTGTGATCGCAGCGGCCGGCCGTACGTTCATCGCCGGGGCGGATATCACCGAATTTGGAAAGCCGCCGAAGCCGCCGAGTCTGATCGATGTGATCGCCGCGCTCGACGAAGTGAAGAAGCCGCTGATCGCGGCAATGCACGGAACGCCGCTTGGCGGCGGGCTCGAGATTACCCTCGCCTGCCACTTCCGCATCGCGGCGCCGGCTACGCGCCTGGGTCTTCCTGAGATCAAGCTTGGACTCATTCCCGGTGCCGGGGGTACGCAGCGCCTGCCGCGGCTCGTCGGCATTGAGAAGGCGCTGGACATGATTCTTTCGGGTAATCCGATTCCGGCGAAGGACGCGCTCGCCGCCGGACTCGTCGACGAAATCATCGAAGGCGACCTGATGGTGGGTGCCGTCGCATTCGCTCGCAAGGTGATCGCGGCGAAGCGGCCGTTGAAACGTGTGCGCGACATGGAAGAGAAGCTCGCGCCATTCCGCGCCAACCCGGAGAAATTCGCCGAAGCGGCGGCAAATCTCGGCAAGCGGGCGCGGGGACTCGACGCGCCGACCGCGGCGATCGAGGCGGTGCGCTGGACGCTCGACGTGCCCATCGACGCCGCGATGAAGCAGGAACGCGAGACGTTCATTCGGCTGATGCTTGGCGATCAGTCGAAGGCGCAGCGGCACATCTTCTTTGCCGAACGCGAGGCCGCGAAGATTCCCGGTTTTCCCGCCGACGTGAAACCGCGCGAGATCAAGAAGGCGGCCGTGATCGGCGCGGGGACGATGGGCGGCGGCATTTCCATGAATTTCGCGAACGTGGGCATCCCCGTCACGGTCGTGGAAACGACGGAGGAGGCGCTCACGCGCGGCTTCGACACGATCGCGAAGAACTATCGGGCGAGCGTGCAGCGCGGCGGTTTAAGTCAGGAGAACATGGACAAGCGGCTCGCGCTGTTCACGCGCGCGACCTCGCTCGACGCGGTCGCGGATGCGGACATCATCATCGAGGCCGTGTTCGAGGAGATGGATATAAAGAAGAAGGTATTCACCGAGCTCGATCGGCTCGCGAAGCCGAGCGCAGTGCTCGCCACCAACACGTCCTACCTTGACGTCAACGCGATCGCGCAGACGACAAAGCGGCCGCAGGAAGTGCTGGGGATGCACTTCTTCAGCCCGGCAAACGTGATGAAGTTGCTGGAAATCGTGCGCGGCAAGGCGACGGCGCCGGAAGTGCTTGCCACCGCGATGGCGGTCGGTCGCAAGATCGGAAAAGTGCCGGTGGTCGTCGGTGTGTGTCATGGCTTTGTCGGCAACCGGATGCTGTCGCCGCGGCAGGTACAGGCGGAGCGGCTGCTGCTGGAGGGCGCGTTCCCGAAAGATGTCGACTCTGCAGCTGTCGAATTCGGCTTTCCGATGGGCCCGTTCGCGATGGGCGATCTTGCCGGTCTCGATGTGGGCTGGCGCATCCGCCGGGCGTTGGGCTTGCGCGCGGAGATCGCCGATACGCTATGCGAAGCGGGTAACTTCGGCCAGAAGACCGGCAAGGGCTTCTATGTGTACGAGCAGGGCTCCCGTACGCCCCAGCACAATCCGGAGGTCGATGAGCTGATCATTGCCGCCTCAAAGCGCCTCGGCTTCAAGCGACGGACAATCGACAAGCAGGAGATCATCGAGCGGCTCGTGTTCTCGATGATCAACGAGGGAGTGCGCATCCTCGAGGAGGGGATCGCGTATCGACCCGGCGACATCGACGTGATCTGGGTCTACGGCTACGGCTGGCCGATATGGCGCGGGGGGCCGATGTTCTACGGTGACCAGGTGGGGCTTCCGTACATCCGCGACCAACTGAAGACGTACGCGGCGCGATCCGGCGACAAGAAGCTCGAACCGTCGTCGTACCTCATCAAGCTCGCCGATGAAGGGCGGGGCTTCGCGTCGCTTGCGGAGGCGACGAAGAAATCGGCATGAGCGAGGCGCGACCATATCCGTGGGAGCGCTCGTATCCGCCGGGCGCGCGCTGGGACACACCGATCCAGCAGGGAACGGTGACGGGACTTCTCGAGCGTTCCGAAAAGAAATTCGGCGATCTCGTCGCCATCGACTACCGCGATCGGACCGTGACGTACCGCGAACTTGGCGCGCTTTCGCGACGCGCGGCGGCGGGCTTCCAGAAGTTGGGCATCGGCGCCGGTGATACGGTTGCGCTCTATCTGCCCAATACGCTCTACCATCCGATCGCCTTCTTCGGCGCGCTTTGGGCCGGCGCCCGCATCACGCATCTCAGTCCGCTCGACGCCGAGCGCTGGCTCGTTCACAAAGTGACGGACAGCGGCGCGCGAACGATCGTCACCGCGAACTTTCCCGGTCTGCTCGCGCAGGCACGCAAGCTCCTCGTAGCCGGATACGTCGATCGCATCATTGTCGGTGACGAGGCCGCATGGGGCGCGCTCGGGTTCACGCCCGACCCGATTCCGGAGAGCAAGGAAATCTTCTCCTTCGCGCGGCTGCTCGAGGCGGACGCGGCCGGTGTCACGTTTCCCGCGCTGACCGCGAAAAGCATCGCGCTCATCCAATACACGGGCGGGACCACCGGCCTGCCGAAGGGCGCCATGCTCTCGCACGGCAATCTCACTTCGATGGTGTCGATGCACGACGCATGGCAGAGCCCGCAGCGCACGATCGTATCGGGTGAGCGGGTGATGTGCGTGCTGCCGCTGTTCCATATCTACGGGCTCGGCGTCGTGTTGTTGCGTGGGCTCGACACCGGAGCATATCTCCTGCTGCGATCGCGCTTCGAGGCCGAAGCCATCGTGCGTGACATCGAAGAGAAGCGGGTCGCAATTTTTCCGGGCGTGCCGACGATGTGGATCGCGCTCGCGAACTTTCCCGGAATCGACAAGCGTGACTTGTCTTCGCTGAAGGTGTGCGGTTCGGGCGGTGCCCCGCTCGCCGTAGAAGTTGCGCAACGCTTCCGGCGCCTCACCGGTCTCACGATGCACGTGGGTTGGGGCATGACCGAGACTTCCCCGTCCGGCTGCAGCCAACCGCTCGTTGGCGCAAAGGAAGGCGCGATCGGCCTGCCGATGCCGGGCATCGTCATGGACGTCGCCGCGATCGACGACCCACGCCGAGTGCTGAAGGCTGGGGAAATCGGCGAAATCCGCATCAAGGGCCCGAACGTCTTTCAGGGATACTGGAACAATCCCGGAGAGACGGACAAAGCGTTCGTCGACGGTTTCTTCCTTACCGGCGACGTCGGCTACATGGACGAGGACGGATTTTTCTTCCTGGTCGACCGGAAGAAGGACATGATCATCTCCGGCGGCTTCAACGTCTATCCGGGCATCATCGAATCCGCGGTCTACGAGCATCCGGACGTGGAGGAAGTGATCGTGATCGGCA
>DATBJU010000175.1:0-22683 GCA_036556265.1 Xanthobacteraceae bacterium
GGGTGCTGCGGCCGGGTGGGGTGCTGATCTTCTCAGTGCCGAACGTTGGACACATGCTGTCGCGCGTGACGTTCGCCCTGAGCGGGCACTATCACATGTTCCCGAGTCCGAGCACCAAGGCTGAAAACGCAGGAAGGCTGAGCGGGCACGTGGCGCCTTTGCCGCTCCAATACTGGCACTACGGATTGCGTACGGCGGGATTTTCCGACATCCGCCTTTTTTCCGATCGAGCCAAGAAAGGTGCGGCCGCCTGGGCAATCGTACTCTGGCCGATCCTGAAGTTCTCGACCGGATTGCACCTCCATCGGCTCGCGCAACGCGAGCCGGCGTTGTTCGACGAGACCGCCGAGGTCGCGCGACAATCGAACAGCTGGATCGCGCTTACCTCGCGCAGCCTCGTGTTTCAGGCGCAGAAAAAATAGCATTAGCCTGGAATGCGTGCGGACACGACGATCCGGCGTGCGAAGAGAGAGCCGGGTTCGGCAGCGGTGTTCCAGTAGTCTCGCTCTTCTTTGGTCGCCGCCTTTCGTGCATGACGGCGGCAATATGATCGCATAGGCAAAGCCAACAATTTTTCGAAGAAGTGCGTGCGTTCGTTCTCGATGCAGGGATGGAGTTCGATTTGGTCAAAGCCGGCGAGTTTCATGTGCAGATAGAGCTGCGGCCAGGACCACGGCATAATATGCATGTGTGTTCCAGGTTGAATCTCTCCGGCGAGTGATGGAAAGCCAGGGAAAAATCCCCGCGATAGATACTTCAGCCGTGCAGCCGGATGCCACGTGTTCGGTGTGGTTACGACGATCGTTCCGCCCGGGTTGAGATGACGGCGCGCCGATTTCAACAACAGGCCGGGATTGGCGATGTGCTCGATTCCTTCGCAACTGACGATCATGTCGTACCGGCCGAGTTCATCCGGCACACCGTCCTCGAGGTCACGCTGCAGGAAATTCCGATAGCCGGGCGGGCGGTCTTGATAAAGATCGATGCCGTCGATTTCGACGCTGGGGCTGGCGATGAGCTTGAGCAGCCAACCGGTTCCGCTCGGCATATCGAGTATCGAGCGCGGGCGGATGGTGCGCGCGATCTCGCCGACGATAGGCTGATAGGCTTTCATCCGGTCGATCCCCCGGTAGCGGCGTCGCAGAGTGTTTGCTCCATTCGATCGAGCATCGCCGCCGCAGTGAAGTGTGCGGATACGCGCTCCCTTCCTGCGGCGGCGAGCCGCCCGGCGAGAGTCTGGTCGGTGAGGAGAGTAGCGATGGCGGCGGCAAGGGCCTCTTCGTCTCCAGGCGGCACAATCAGGCCGGTCTCCCGGTCGCGCACAAGTTCGGGGATCGCCCCGACCGGCGTAGTGACCACCGGGATGCCGCACGCCATAGCCTGCACAAGCGCCTGCGGCACGCCTTCGTTGCCGGTCGAGGGCAGGGCGAACACGTCGAACGTATGCAACCAGGGAACGACATCATCTTGCTGCCCCACGAACAGGACCCGGTCGCCGAAGCTTGCCGCCTGTTCCCGCAGTACGGGGTCCTGTGGACCGTCGCCGACGATCACGAGGCGGGCGTGAGCCAGTCGCTGGTCGTTCATCGCGGCGATAAGAAAGCGATGCCCTTTCCAGCTTCGCAAAGTGGCGACAATTCCGATGATTGGCGCTTCGGTGGAGAGTCCGAGGCGCGCGCGAGCGCCAGCCTTGTCGCCGGGGCGGAAGCGAGACATGTCCGCTCCCGTCGGGATCGAGACGACCGCCCTTGGGTCGAGGCCTAACGTCTTGATCAGCTGATCGCGGATTGCTTCGCCGGTCGTGACCACGCGTACGGGAGCCCGGCCATAGAGCCAACGGTTGAGGGACCCGCGCGCGACCGGCGTGGACAGGTGGCGTGTCCGTACCAGGGCAGCACGGCGCGACGGCATGCGCGTCACGAGTGCCGCAAGCCAGCTGTCGGATGAACTGTGTGTGACGACCACGTCGGGCTTGAAGGCGCCAATGACCCGCGAGAGCGCAAGGAATGAGCCGATCGAGCGCCGATCGAGCGACACATCGTGAGCCGGAATATGCCGGCTGCGCGCCGCGTGGAAAATCGGCGCAGCGGCGGGCGCGGCAACCTGGACATCGTGTCCGCGTGCGCGAAGCCCAGCTGCCTCATCGAGAATGCGGATCTCCTGGCCGCCCCAGCCCGTGGACGCTTCGGTATGCAGGATGCGCAGCTTGTGCGAGGCGAGGGTCATTTGTATGAGCCGACACCGAGCGCCGCATAGACCGAGAGCATGCGGTCGATCATCTGGTCGATGCTGTAATCGTTTGCGATTGCGCGGGCCTCGGCCGCAATCGCCGGCCTCGCCGCTAGCTCGAAGGCCAGGCGCAGGGCTTCGGCGAGGCCGGCAACGTCCGTCGCATCGCGGACCAAGCCGCGGTCGAGCCGCGCGACGATCTCGCGGGCGCCGCAAGCGGTGCTCGTCACCACCGGCAAGCCGCAGGCCAGGGCTTCGAGCACGGTCGAGGGAAACGGGTCGTAGATCGAAGGCAGGATCAGCACGTCGGCGGCGGCGTAGTAGGGGAGCGGGTCGGCTTGCGGTCCGATCATACGAAGACGATCGGCTGGAATTCCTGCACGCTGTGCACTTGCGACGTAGGTGCCGGGCCTGCTGTCGCTGCCAACGATCCAAAGTTCGGCGTCGATGCCGCTCGTTGCGAGTGCCGCGATCGCTGCATCGAGGCCCTTGCGCTTGTAGCCGGACCCGACGAAGAGCGCGACTGGCCGGGCATCCTGTGTACCGATTGCATTTCGCACGACTTTGCGGTGGCGATCACGCGCCGCCGTATCGAAACGCCCAAGATCGATGCCGTTCGGCACGAGATGAATTCGCTCGCGCGGAAAGCCGAAATGGCGGACGATCTCGTCGGCGACCATCGACGAGTTCGCGAGGACCACCTTGAGTCGCGGGCTCGAAAACATCTCTCGCTCTAACGCAAGAGCGGTGCGATGAAAGGGATGCAGCGCGAGGGAGCGGCGCGAGAGCCATCCCAGCCCGCGCATGCGCTGCTCCAGAAACGCCGCGTGCACGCCGTCGCCGGCGCGGAAGATGTCGCAGCAGCGCAGCCGTTCATGCGATTGAACAAGTACGTCGGCGCGGCGCGCGATTATTTCGCATGCCAACCGTGCGAACCGGCGCTCGCGGGAAAAGCGAGGAAAACGCGGAGGGTCGCAGCGAAGGAATTCGATGTCCTTTCGACCGGTCCAGGCCCGTCCGAGCAGGCTCACGCGCACGCCGTGCGCAGTCATCGCCGAGATGATGCGATCGAGAACAAGCTCGCCGCCGCCGAACGGAGTGAATTGCTGCCGGATGAACAAGACGCCTCGCGGCGAAGCGCGCGACTGGACGCCATCAGGCGGGTGCGGCATGTTCGCGGCGTTCATGTTGGTGATTTTCCGGAGCAGTCGTGCCGCGTCTGTCGTTGATCGTGATCACTCGAAACGAGCAGGATTCGATCGAGCGTTGTCTGCGTTCCGTCGCCTTCGCCGACGAAATCGTCGTAGTCGACAATCGCAGTACGGACAAGACGGTCGAAATCGCTCGATCGCTCGGCGCCAAAGTCATTGATGCGCCGGAGTGGCCGGGTTTTGGGCAGCAGAAGAACCGGGCGCTCGATGCGGCATCGGGCGAGTGGATTTTGTCGCTCGACGCCGACGAGTGGATCGAGCAGCCGCTCGCAGATGAGATTGTGGCCGCGATCAAAGAAGCCGCCGCCGACGGATACGAGATGCCGCGGCGTTCGCGCTTTTGCGGAAAGGTAGTCGGGCACAGCGGCTGGTGGCCGGACTACGTGTTGCGGCTGTGGCGGCGCGGACGTGGTCGTTTCGTCGACGTGCCGGTGCACGAGCGGGTGAAAGTTGAGGGAAAGATTGCCCGGCTTTCGTCGCCGATCGAGCACGAAGCGATCGTCGATCTCGCCGACGCGCGGGACAAGGCAAGACGATACGCAACCGCCGCCGCGGCGGAGCTTGCGGCGCAAGGCAGGCGGTCGAGCCGGGCGAAAGCAGTCGTGCGCGCGGGCGCGGCGTTTCTGCGAACCTATATCTGGCGCGCGGGATTTCTCGACGGCGCGACGGGTTACCACGTTGCGCTCTACAACAGCGACTACACGTACCAAAAGTGGGCGCGGCTGGCAGAGGGCTCTACAAGAAATAGTTGAGCACGAAAAATCCGCCGACAAGTAGCACGAAGCCGGCAAGGGCAACCCACTCGAGGTAGCGCTCAATAAACTCGCGCGCCGGCTCGCCCCAGAAGTGCAGGATCAGCGCGACCGCGTAATAGCGCACGCCACGCGTGATGATCGACAGCGCCGTGAACCAGAACAGATTGTAGGCGGCGAAGCCGGCGCTGATCGTGACGATCTTGTAGGGGATCGGCGTCACGCCCTTGATCAGGATGATCCAATGGCCCCACTCGGCATAGGCGGCGCGAAACTCCGCAGCCTGCTGATCGTAGCCGTAGAGCTTGATGAGGAACTGGCCGAGCGTGTCATAGAGTAGAAGGCCGATCGCGTAGCCGAGCAGTCCACCAAGCACAGAGGCTATGGTGCAGATGCCTGCGTAGCGAAACGCGCGGTCCGGCCGCGCCAGGCACATGGGCACCAGCATCACGTCCGGCGGGATCGGGAAGAAAGAGCTCTCAGTGAAGGATACGCCGGCCAACGCCCAGGGCGCCGAGGGCTTTTCCGAGAGCGCCAGCACCCAGTGATAAAGGCGGCGCAACATCGCGCTTCTCTAACGACCGGCCTCTAGCGAGTCAAAATCGGGAGAAATGCCGCACTCAGCGGGCGCGGCGCCTTCGGGCGCGGTCGATGGGAACGGGGATGGCGCGTTGCTTGAGTTCGAAGATTGGGTTCTTCGCTATCTTCTCGGCGATGCCGTAGAGCTTCTCGCGGCGATCCATCTCGGCCCAGATTTCCTTCGGCTGGACGCCGGCTTCGAACCAAAGGACGACCAGATGGTAGAGCAGGTCGGCGCTTTCGCGGACGACTTCGTCCCGGTTGCCAGCCGCGCATTCGAGCGCGACCTCGGCGGCCTCTTCGGCCACCTTCTTCGCGATCTTGCGGGGACCTGCCAGGAGCAGGCGTGCGGTACGCGAACTGGTCGGATCCTGGCCGCGCGCCGCGCGCACGCCCTCGTAGAGTTTGCGGATCGAATCGCTCATGGCTGCAACATATCCCGGCTCAATCTGCCTGCGAATCCCCTGCAAAACCGCTAACCATCCGCCGCAGCGTCGCCTTGACGTCGCGCTCGGGTCATCGAACGGGCGACAGTGCCCAGCGGCTAAGCAAAATTGCGGCTTTTGCCGGCTTTCGCTTGCCCTTCAATGCGGCATGGTCTTTGCTAACCACAATCAGGTTTTGCGGGGCAGCGAAGCCGATTTTCGCCCCGGGGGAAGATCAGGGAGACGGGTATGGCAGTTTCGAAGTATCTCACCGGCGGTGTCGTCGCGTTTGTCGCGGCGTTGGTGGCTGTTTCCGCGAGCGCACAGCAGGCGGTGAAGTTCACACTCGACTGGAAGTTCGAGGGACCCGCGGCGCCGTTTGTGGTCGCAATCGACAAGGGCTTCTTCAAAGCAGAAGGTCTCGACGTCACGATCGATACGGCCGGAGGTTCGCTTGAGCCGCTCAATCGCATCGCGTCGGGCACCTACGACGTCGGCTTCGGCGATATCAATTCGCTGATCAAATTCCGCGATGCGAACCCGAACGTCCCGATCAAGGCCGTCTACATGGTCTACAACAAGCCTCCCTTCTCGATCGTGGGCCGCAAGAGCCGCGGCGTCGTCAAGCCAAAGGATTTGGAAGGGAAGAAACTCGGTGCGCCCGCCCCGGACGGCGCCTACGCACAGTGGCCGATCTTCGTGAAGGCGAACAGCATCGACGCGTCGAAGGTCACGATCGAGAACGTCGGCTTCCCGGTGCGTGAGCCAATGCTCGCGGCGGGACAGGTCGACGCCATCACCGGTTTCTCGTTCTCGTCGTACATCAACCTGAAGGACCGGGGCGTTGCAGCCGACGATATCACCGTGTTGCTGATGGCGGACTA
The DNA here is from genome assembly GCA_036556265.1 of Xanthobacteraceae bacterium. Classification (GTDB taxonomy): domain Bacteria; phylum Pseudomonadota; class Alphaproteobacteria; order Rhizobiales; family Xanthobacteraceae; genus JAUSIF01. The sequence continues at coordinate 6,081 of DATBJU010000175.1, forward strand.
CGGCGTCAATCTGTACGGCAACGCAATCATCGTGAACCCGAAGTTCGCGGCGGAGAAGCCGGAGGCGGTGAAGGCCTTCCTGCGCGCGTTCAACAAGGGAATGCAGGAGACGGTCAAAAATCCAAAGACGTCCGTCGATTCCGTGATCAGGCGCAACGATGTCGCCAAGAAGGAAGTCGAGCTTGAGCGCCTCAATATGGCGATCAAGGATAATATTCTCACTGACGAAGTGAGAAAGAACGGCTTTGGCGGGGTCGATCTTGCGCGGCTTGATGCCGCGATCGATCAGATTGCGCTGACGTTCAACTTCAAGGCCAAGCCGAAGGCGGCCGACATCTTCGACGCGTCGTTCCTACCGGCCGCTGCCGACCGCAAGGTCAACTGAGCCGTACCCGGCGGCGCGGGGCGCGACGGCCGTGTCCGCATTCGTCGCCCTGGATGCGGTCAGCCACTCGTACGGTGGGGCTGGCGGCACGCTTGCGGTCGAAGGGCTCACAATTTCGGTCGAGCGCGGCGAGTTCGCGGCGGTCGTCGGTCCTTCAGGTTGCGGCAAATCCACCCTGATGAAGCTCGCCACGGGGCTGCAGTTCCCGTTCAAGGGGACGGTGCAGGTCGCGGGCACGCTCGTCACGCAGCCCGTGAAGATCGCAGGCATGGCGTTCCAGGCGCCGACCCTTTTGCCATGGCGCACGACGCTGGAAAATCTCTTGCTCCCGCTCGAGATCGTCGAACCGCACCGCAGCCGGATCCGTCGGCAGAAGTCCGAATATGTGACGCGGGCCGAGAAGCTCCTCGCTTCGGTAGGACTGGACGGGCAGGGCGACAAATTTCCGTGGGAGCTGTCGGGCGGGATGCAGATGCGCGCCTCGCTCTGCCGTGCGCTCATCCACGAGCCGCAGCTCCTGATGCTGGATGAGCCGTTTGCGGCGCTTGATGCGTTCACGCGCGAAGAGCTGTGGTGTGTGATCCGCGATCTGCACGCGGCAAGCAAGATCACCGTCGTTCTCGTCACGCACGATCTGCGGGAAGCGGTCTTCCTTGCCGACCGTATCTTCGTCATGTCCGCGCGTCCGGGACGCGTGCTCGCCGAGCGGAAAGTCGATCTTCCGCGTCCGCGCGACCTTGAGGTGACGTTCAAGCCGGAGTTTCAGAGCATCGTGCACGAGTTGCGCGAGCACATCGTCAGGGCGCGGCAATGAGTCAGGCGCTTTCGGTTCGGCTCGCGCCGTGGCTCTACACACTCGTGCTTCTCGTGATCTGGGAGGTTGCGGTGCATCTGTTCCGGATTCCGGAATTCTTCCTGCCGCCGCCGACCTCGGTCGGACGGGCGATATACGACTACTGGCCTGCCATCTATCGGAATTCGCTGATCACGCTATGGAGCACGATGGTCGGGTTTGCGCTGGCAGTCGGCTTCGGTCTCCTGCTCGGGCTGCTGATCGGTTGGTCGCGCACAATTTACGCGGGGCTCTATCCCCTGATGGTCGGCTTCAACGCGATCCCGAAAGTGGCGGTGGTCCCCATCCTTGTGCTGTGGTTCGGCATCGGCTTCATGCCGGCGATGCTGACGGCCTTTCTGATCTCGTTCTTTCCGATCGTCGTGAACGTTGCGACGGGCCTCGCGACCATCGAGCCCGAGCTTGAAGACGTGCTCAAGGCGCTCGGTGCCTCCAAGCTCGATATCATGCGCAAGGTCGGGATACCGCGCTCGCTACCCTATTTCTTTGGCTCGCTGAAGGTGGCGATTACGCTCGCGTTCGTGGGTTCGGTGGTGTCGGAAAGCGTCGCGTCGAACAACGGCATCGGAAATCTGATGCTACAGGCGCAGGCGCAGTTCCTCGTGCCACTGATCTTCGCGGGGCTCGTTGCGCTCGCGGTTGAAGGTATCGTTATGTACTGGGCGATGGCGGTCCTGGAACGGCGCATGACCAGTTGGGCACATCGGTCGGGATTCGCGCAGGCATAGGCGGCAGGGTTAATTTCGCCACGATTGCCGGCGCTTGTGATCCCGCTAGAGTGCGGCGCCTCAGACTGCCCGGCCTTGACCCATGTCCTTTCTTCGCACCTACCTTCGCGTCTTCGCGATGCTCGGGCCCGAGAAACCACTCGGCGTCTTCCTTGCGATCGCGAACGTCGCGCTGGCGGTGGCGCAGTTCGTGGAACCGGTCCTGTTCGGCCGCATCGTCGACACGCTGGTAAGCGCGCAAGCGGCGAACCGGCCACCGGTCTTGTGGGATTTGCTCGTGCTCCTTGGGCTCTGGGCCGCGTTCGGCCTGTTCACGATCGCGTCGGGCGTGACGCTTGCCCTACATGCGGATCGGCTTGCGCACCGTCGGCGGCTTGCGGTCATCACCAACTACTTTGAGCACGTACTGCATCTGCCGCTTGCCTATCACAGTGGCACGCATTCGGGCCGGCTGATGAAGGTGATGCTGCAGGGGGCGGATTCACTGTGGGGACTCTGGCTCTCGTTCTTCCGCGACCACTTCTCGGCGTTCGTCTCGCTGGTCGCGCTGTTGCCGATCGCGGTCTACATGAACTGGCGGCTTGGTATGCTGCTTGTTCTTCTGCTCGCCGTGTTTGCGGGAGTGATCGCCTACGTCTGGCGGCAGACGGAATCGCTGCAACGGGGTGTCGAGCGATTTCATTCCGATCTTGCCGAACGGGCGTCCGACGCGCTCGGCAATATCGCGCTGATTCAGAGCTTCACGCGCGCGGACGCCGAGGTGTCGATGCTTCGCGACGTCGCCAATCGTGTGATCAAGGCGCAGATTCCGGTACTGACCTGGTGGGCGATCGTCTCCGTGCTGACGCGCTCGGCCACCACGATCACGATCATCGCGATCTTCATCGTCGGCACCTGGCTGCACATTCAGGGACTCGCCAGCATCGGTGAGATCGTCATGTTCGTCAGCATCGCTGGCATGTTCGTGGGCAAGCTCGAACAGGCGGTCGCATTTGCCAATACGGTCGTGCTCGACGCGCCGCGGCTTGGCGAATTCTTCGAGGTGCTCGATTCCGCCCCCGACGTGCGCGACAAGCCAGGCGCACTCGACCTCGGCCGTGCGCGCGGCGAGGTGGAATTCGAGAATGTTTCGCTTTCCTACGACGGCAAGCGGGCTGCGGTCGCCGATCTCTCCTTCAAGGTGATGCCGGGAGAAACGGTCGCGATCGTCGGCGAGACGGGGGCGGGTAAGTCGACGGCGCTGTCCCTGGTCCACCGTGCGTTCGATCCGCAAAAGGGCGTTGTGCGCGTCGACGGGCACGACATCCGGGACCTCACACTAGCGTCCCTCCGCCGCAATGTCGGCGTTGTGTTCCAGGAAGCGCTCCTGTTCAACCGCTCGATCGAGGAGAATCTGCGGGTCGGAAAGCCGAAAGCGACGCTCGAGGAGATGTCGCTCGCGATCGAGCGAGCACAGGCGAGCGAGTTCATCGAGCGCACACCGGCCGGGCTCGCCGCGACAGTGGGCGAGCGCGGACGGACGCTTTCCGGCGGAGAGCGCCAGCGGCTCGCGATCGCGCGCGCATTACTGAAGGACCCGCCGATCCTGATCCTTGACGAGGCAACGAGCGCGCTCGACGCGGCGACCGAGGCCAAGGTGAAGGTCGCGCTCGACGAAGTGATGAAAGGCCGCACCACATTCGTGATTGCGCACCGCCTGGCGACCGTACGGAACGCGGACCGGATCTTCGTGTTTCACGACGGACGAATCGTCGAGCGTGGCACGTTCGATGAGCTCGTTGCCAAAGGGGGACGTTTTGCGGCACTCGCGAAAGCCCAGTTCATGGTGGCGGACGCGGGCGTTCGACCGCGGGCAGCGGTGCGCGGCGCCGAATAAACTTGGGCAGCCAGCCGATCAGCGCTTTGCGCGGATCAGGTCGGAGGCTTTTTCCGCGATCATGACCGTCGGCGCGTTGGTATTGCCGCCGATAAGCGTCGGCATGATCGACGCGTCGACGACGCGAAGCCCCTTCAGGCCGCGTACACGCAATTCCGAATCGACGACGGCGCTGTCGTCCGTACCCATTTTGCAGGTGCCGACCGGGTGATAGAGCGTGTCGCACCGATTGCGCAGCACTTCGCGAATTTCCGCGTCGGTCTCGACGCCGCGCGTCAGCAGGTCTTCCTTTCGCACGCTGGCCAGGGCAGGTGCCTCGAGAATCCTGCGGGTGAGACGGAAGACCCGGACCATTCCCTCCAAGTCGTCGAGGTCGCCGAAGAAATTTGGATCGATCCGGGGCGGCGCTGAGGGTTCCGCGCTTTGTAAAGTGACCGTGCCGCGACTCTTCGGTCGCAGCAGGCAGGTGTGACAGGAAAAGCCGTGGCCGAGGCTGCGATGGCGACCATGATCGATGGCTTTTCCGACCACGAAATGCAGCTGTACGTCGGGCGCGGGAAGACCCGGATCGGTCTTCAGGAAGGCGCCGGCCTCGGCGAAGTTCGTCGTGACCATGCCGCGGCCTTCTCTGCGATAACGGCTGATCTCCCTGAGCAGCCGAAGCACACCACCTAAGGAAATGCCAAACAGGTCGCGGCTGTCGGAGCTGTAGGCGAACAGAAAGTCGATATGGTCCTGGAAATTGCGACCGACGGCGGGAAGATCGCAGATAACGTCGATGCCGAACTTCTTCAGCTCCTTGCCGCCGCCGACGCCGGACAGCATGAGCAGTTGCGGTGATTGAATGGCGCCCGCCGAGACGATGACCTCGCGACGCGCGGCGACCTCGCGCACGGCATTCCCGTGGCGATACTGCACGCCACGCGCGCGACGGCCATCGAACAGGAGCTTTGCGGTGGCGGCCTTCGTAACGACAGATAGGTTCGGCCGTCCGAGATTCGGGTGGATGTAGGCACGGGCAACGCTCCAGCGCTCGCCGTCTTTTTGCGTGACTTGATAGAGGCCGACACCGTCCTGCTCGGTGCCGTTGAAATCCTCATTGAGCGGAAATTGGCATTGACGTCCGGCCTCGACGAACAGGCGTGCGACGGGATTGTCGGTGTGCAGGGCTGCAACGTTCAGCGGGCCGCCGGAACCATGCAGGTCGTTGCGGATTTCCTCGTTGTGCTCCGCTCGCTTGAAGTAGGGTAGGACCTCCTCGAACGACCACCCCTTGTTTCCGAGTGACGCCCAATGGTCGTAGTCCCATCGGTGGCCGCGCGTGTAGATCATTGCGTTGATCGCGCTTGATCCGCCGAGCGCCTTGCCGCGCGGTTGGTAGCCGCGCCGGCCATTGAGTCCGGGCTGGGGCACGGTTTCGAAAGCCCAGTTGTTGAGCTTTGACGGCACCATGATGCCGATCGCAGCCGGCGTGCGGACCAACCAGCTATCGCCAGGCCCGCCGGCTTCAAGCAGACAGACGGTCGTCTGCGGATCTTCCGAGAGGCGGCTCGCAACGACGCAGCCCGCGGAGCCGCCACCGACGACGACATAGTCGAACTGATCCATCGGCGACCCGCTGCTGAAATGCCGATCGACAGACTATTGCTGGGAGAGAAACTTCTCCAGCGCCGCCGCCGTCCGACCCGGGTCTTCCTCGTGCGGCACATGTCCCAGGTCATTGAAGACAACGAGCCGGCTCCCGCGAATGTCTCCGTGGAAACGGCCCGCGATTTCCTGCGGCACCAGCCGGTCCCGTCCACCCCAGAGGATCAGCGTCGGCGTATTGATGTGGCGAATTCGCTCGGCGTCATCGCCGGTCGGTATCTGGGCGACGCGTTGGCCAAGCGCCTGCCGATTGCCCGCGCGCAACGTCAATTCGAAGTAGCGATCCACGAGCGCATCCGTCACCCTTTCCGGATTGCCGTAGACATTTCGCGCGCTTGATTCGACGACAGCGCGCGGCAAGACCTGTCTTGCGATTTGATTTACGACCGGGATGCTCGCGATACGAAAGCCGACCGGAATCGAACGTGCTTGCGACGGATAGCCGCCGGCATCGATGAGCACCAGGCGATCGACGCGCTCGGGCATCGCGAGCGCGAATTGCCACGCCAGGAAGCCGCCGAAGGAATTGCCGACGAGGACGAACCGCTCGGCACCAATGCGATCGAGGAAGCCCGCGAGGAAGCGGAGGTATCGGACGAGCCGGTAGTCTCCGTCCGGGAAAGGTCCCGTTAGTCCGAACCCGGGCAAGTCCAGAGACACGACCCGATACTTGTCCCTGAGTCTTGCCGCCCAACCCTCCCAGGTATGCAAGCTTGCCGAAGTCCCGTGCAGCAGCACAATCGTGGTCGCTTTGCGCGGGCCTTCATCGCGGGCGTGGATCTGCATGCCGTCGAGTGCGACGAATTGCGATGGTGGCGGCGCCCAGCGCGCCTTCAACTGCTCAACGTCATGGTCGGGCGCCCAGAAGAGGGCAATGAGCGCAGCGGCGAGCAGAACAAGGCTGGCGAGCGCAATCCCGAGTACCTTGCCGAACTTTCTCATGCGGCCGGCACGGACGCAGTCAGCGTAGGCGTTCGAGGATCGAAACGTAGTTGGCGACGGCGGCGCCGCCCATGTTGAAGATGCCGCCGAGACGGGCGTCCTTCACCTGCATGTCGCCGGCTTCTCCACGCAGCTGCATGGTCGTGAGCGCGTGCATGGATACGCCGGTGGCGCCGATGGGATGGCCCTTCGCCTTAAGTCCACCCGATGGATTGACTGGCAACTTGCCGTTCTTTTCGACAGCGCCCTCGTCGATCATGCGAGCGCCCTGGCCGGGCTCGGCGAGGCCCATGGCCTCGTATTCGATCAGTTCCGCAATCGTGAAGCAGTCGTGCGTCTCGACGAAGGATAGGTCGCGGAGCTTGATGCCGGCGTCGCTCAGCGCGCGCTGCCATGCTTCCGTGCAGCCCTCGAACTTGAGGATGTCGCGCTTGGACATCGGCAGAAAATCCTGCGCGTGCGCGGTGGCACGGAAAGCGACAACGGGCTTGCCAAGCTTCAGTGCGGTTGGAACATCCGCGAGCACAATGGCCGCTGCTCCATCCGACACGAGCGAACAGTCGGTGCGCTTGAGTGGCCCTGCGACGCGCGGGTTCTTCTCGCCCTCAGTTCGGCAGAATTCATAGCCGAGGTCCTTGCGGATCTGTGCGTAGGGATTGGCGACGCCGTTCTTGTGGTTCTTCGCGGCGATTTTCGCGAGCGCATCGGACTTGTCGCCGTATCGCTGGAAATAGAGGTCGGCGATCTTGCCGAAGACGCCGGCGAAGCCCGCGGGCGTTGCCGCGTCCTCGGGAAGATAGGACGCCTTCAGCAGGATGCCGCCGACCTCGGGAGCCGGTGTCTTGGTCATCTGTTCGACGCCGACCACGAGCACGATGCGCGCGTTGCGGGCGGCGATGGCCTTGACGCCCTGCTGGACCGCAGCTGATCCGGTCGCGCAGGCGTTCTCGACACGGGTCGCGGGCTTGAAGCGGAACGCGGGGTCCGCCTGAAGGACGAGGGCCGCAGTGAAATCCTGAGCGCTGAAGCCGCCATTGAAATGGCCGAGTACGATTTCATCCACGTCGTCGGCGCCGATTCCCGCGTCGCTGAGCGCCTCGCGCGCGACGCGCACGATCAGGCTCTCGACGCTCTCGGCGTCGAGCTTGCCGAATGGCGTATGGGCGACGCCGACAATGCAGGCGGTCATGCGCGGCTCCCTCGAGTTCCGTAAATCTGGCACGTTCGAGTTCACAATATAGGCGGCTTCGGTTCCCATCGCGAGCAGCTTTACCTGCCGTAGGCGAACGGGTTAGGAATTGCCGAGGCAGTGCGGGCACTTCCCTAATTCCGCCACCGTTAGACCGGACGCCAAGCGAAAGACGGAAATCGCCGCTTGAGCACAGGTATCAGTCAAAGGCCGTCGCGGCCGCAGGGGTCATGGTACGCGGCAATCGCAGCCGCCTGCGCGGTTGCCTGCGCGGCCACGCCGGCGCAGGCCGGGCCCTATCTTGTCGTCGAGGCAAACAGCGGCCGGGTGATCGCGCAGTCGGACGCAGGGCGGCCGTGGTTTCCGGCGTCCGTCACCAAGCTGATGACTGTCTACGTGGCGTTCCAGGCCATGCGCGATCGCAAGGTCGAGCCGAGTACGCTGCTCAAGGTTTCCGCAAACGCGCTTGCGCAGCCCCCGTCCAAGATGGGTTTCAACGTCGGCACGGAGATTACGCTCGACAATGCGATCAAGATGCTGATGGTGCGCTCCGCGAACGATATCGCGGTGGTGATCGCCGAAGGCATCAGCGGCAGCGTCGAGTCCTTCATCCACGAAATGAATGCGATGGCGGGTCGCATCGGCATGGACGGGACGCGCTACGTGAATCCGCACGGCCTCCCGGACGAGAACCAGGTAACCACGGCACGCGACATGGCGGTTCTGGCGCGCGCGATCATCCGCGATTTTCCGGAATACGAGCTCTATTTCCGCATTCCGGCGCTTCAGCTCGGCAAGCGCATCATTCGCAACCACAATCGGCTGATCGACCATTATCCGGGCGCCGACGGGATGAAGACGGGCTTTATATGCTCATCCGGATTTAACGTGGTTGCGGGAGCGACTCGCAACGGCAAGAAGCTGATCGCGGTCGTATTCGGAGCGTATTCGGCGGCGCAAAGGGCCGAGGACGCGGCTCGGCTGTTCGAGCGCGGCTTCAGACGCGATACGACGATCCTCCCGGACAGCCACTACGCATTGCTGGAGAACGTCCGCAATCAAATGGGCGACCCAGAGGACCTGCGCGATGAGATGTGCAATCCCAAGCGCAAGCGGCCGGTCGCCGAATCCGACATCGACGACGACGAGGAGGATGAGACGCCGCCCGCACCTGCTGCCAAGGGGGCAAAGTCCAAGCAGGTCAAGCACAGCCTGCTCGTGGATCTTCCGCCATCGATGCCGCCGATCCGCGTGTTCACAGGGCCGGTTCTGAAGTTGCCCGAGACGAACCTCGGAGTCGCGGCGGCGAAGGACAAGAAGACCGAGAAATCTGCGGCACCGGCCAAGAGCGAGGCCAAGCCGAAAGCCACTCCCGCAACCGCTTCGGCCGCTGCCAAGCCCGCGGCGAAGCCGGCAGCGGCGACGCCCGCGCAAGGGTCGACGCCGGCGGCCAAGCCGAAGAGCTGATGAGCGGGCGGAGCGGACGGACGATCCCGCGCGGCCCAGGCGAGCCGCTGCCGATTACGATACTCACCGGCTTCCTTGGCGCGGGCAAGACGACCCTCCTCAATCGTCTGCTGCGCGACCCGGAAATGAAGGACTCGCTTGTGCTCGTAAACGAGGTGGGCGAGATCGGAATCGACCATCTGTTGTTCGAAATCCTCGACGAGAACGTGATGCTGCTTTCGAGCGGCTGCATGTGCTGCTCCATGCGCGGCGACCTCGTGACATCGCTCGAGAACCTGATTTACACGCTGGACGCGGGGACGCTCACGCCCGTACGCCGCGTGATCATCGAGACAACCGGCCTCGCCGATCCGGCGTCGGTTCTGCATGTATTGATGACACATCCGCTGCTCGTTCAGCGCTATCGCCTCGACGGCGTTGTGACCACCGTCGATGCGGTAAACGGCATGGCGACGCTCGATGCGCATATCGAGGCGCTAAAGCAGGTCGCGGTGGCGGATCGCATCGTTCTCGCGAAGACTGATCTTGCGGGTGAATCGGCTGCGCTGCGCGAGCGGCTCGCGACGCTCAATCCTGCAGCGTCGGTCCTCGACGCGGCCAAGGGCGAGGCGAGCGTCGGGCGGCTGACGGGCGCCGGGCTGTTCGACCCGACGCGGAAGGTTCCGGACGTCACTCGTTGGCTCGCGGACGAGGCGGTGGCGGAAGCCGCGCAACATCACGACCATCATGAGCACGAGCATGGCGGCGAGCGCGCACACGCTCACCGACACGACAGCAAGTTTCGTGTCTTCACTGCGACAACGGATGAGGCGATCCCCGTCGCGACGTTGGAACTCTTCCTCGATCTGCTCCGCTCCGCGCACGGACCGAAGCTTCTTCGTATGAAAGGGATCGTCCGGCTCGCAGAGGAACCCGAGCAGCCGGTGGTGCTGCACATGGTGCAGCATGTGTTGCACCCGCCCGCGCGGCTCGCCGCCTGGCCGGACGCGGATCGCCGCACGCGGCTCGTGTTCGTGACTCACGACCTTGAGCCGTCGGTGGTCCGGCGCCTGCTCGACGCCTTCCTCGGCAGGCCGGCGCCAGACGCACCGGACAAGGCCGCGCTCACCGAAAACCCATTGGCGCTCGCGCGCTAGCCTCGGCGATGCCGATTGGTCTCTCCCCGGCCGCAGTTCTCGAGTTCTGGCGCGCGGCGGGACACGATCGCTGGTTCAGGGCCGACCCGACATTCGACCAGGAAGTGCGTGAGCGGTTTGCTTCGGCGCACGCGGCGGCCACCGCGGGCGCGCTCAGCGAGTGGGAAAAGTCAGCCGACGGCGCACTCGCGCTCGTCATCGTGCTCGATCAGTTCTCGCGCAACATGTTTCGCGGCAGTGCCCGCGCCTATGCGGCAGATTTGCAGGCGAGGGAGGTCGCCCGTCGTGCGATCGCGCGCGGGTTTGACCGGGACGTCGATCCGGCGTTGCGTACGTTTTTCTATTTGCCGTTCATGCACAGCGAGAACCTCGACGACCAGGAATACGCCCTTGCGCTCTATCGTTCGGCCGGCGATGCGGAAGGGATCGAGTACGCCGAAATGCATCACGAGGTGATCCGGCGCTTCGGCCGGTTTCCTCATCGCAACGAGATCCTTGGACGTGTGTCGAGCGCCGAGGAAATCGCGTATCTGCGTAGCGGCGGGTTTCGCGGCTGAGCCCGGACTCTTAACCTTAATCCATCGTTGCATTTGTCGTCGCGAGCGACGCGGCGCGACAACGCCGGTTGTCGAGCGATGGTCGGCGGCCGTAATCGCTTGAGCAACCGAAGGGAATTTTAAGTTCGCGCTGCTAAGTCGAGCGCGGCGGCCGCGTTCAGATCGGGGAGCAGGAATTGTCCGTCGCCGGATCTTACGGGAGGCACGCCGCAAGTTTGCGCGCGAGCGCGATGGCGCTTGTCGAGCGGCTGCGACATCTGCTCGTTGACGACAGCGATCACTCGATCGCCCGCCGCATGGCCGGCACGGCGTTCATGATCCGCGTGGTCAGCGCCGGGATCATCTACGTCTCGCAGATTCTCCTCGCGCGGTGGATGGGCGGCTTCGAGTTCGGCGTCTACGTGTATGTCTGGACCTGGCTCGTGCTGGTCGCCGGTCTTGCGCCGCTTGGAATTGCCTACTCGACCCAGCGCTTCATTCCAGAATACACGGCCGCCAAAGACCGGGCGAGGCTGCGTGGATTTATTACCGGGAGCCGCCTGCTGAGCCTGGTGCTCGGTGTGGCTGCGAGCGGTGCCGGTCTCGTCTCGCTTCTTCTCCTCGGCGATCTGATCGATCCGCACTACCGCGCCCCGTTCCTGATCGCGCTCGCCTGCGTGCCAGCCTTCACGCTTTCGAGTGCGCAGGATGGCGTCGCGCGCTCCTACAACTGGATCTTCGTCGCCCTCGTGCCTGGCTTCGTGGCGCAGCCGATCCTCGTGCTCGCGATTATCGTGACGCAGCACTTCGAGGGTTTCAAGGTGGATGCGACCGTCGCGATGGCCGCAACGGCAATAGCAATCTGGACGACAGTCATCGTTCAGACGATCGTGCTGCAGCGCCGGTTGCGGACGCGGGTTGAGTCAGGTCCCGTGCGCTACGAACTCGGCCGCTGGTTCAGGACCGCGCTGCCGATCTTCCTCGTCGACGGCTTCTATTTTCTGCTCACCTACACCGACATTCTCGTGCTGAAGGCGTTCGTCGATCCGGCGCAGATCGGCATCTACTATGCGGCGACGAAGACGCTCGTGGTTATCTCCTTCATCTACTATGCGTTGTCCGCTTCATTCGCGCACCGCTTCAGCGAGGCGCATTTCTCGAAGCGGCGCGACAGGCTGGAAGCATTCATTCGCGATGCGACGCGCTGGACCTTCTGGCCGTCGCTCGCGGCCGCCTTCGTTCTGCTCGCGCTCGGCAAGCCGATCCTGACGCTGTTCGGCGAGGAGTTCGCGGCCGGATATCCGCTGCTGTTTGTGCTGGTAATCGGTCTGCTCGCGCGCGCGAGCATCGGCCCGGGCGAGCGGCTGCTGATCATGGTCGGAGAGCAGCGCCTCTGCGCGCTGATCTACGCGTCGGCGTTCGTCACCAATCTGCTGCTTTGTCTCGTCATGGTCCCGCGGTTCGGCCTCGTCGGCGCGGCCGCATCGACCGCGACGGCCCTGGTCGTCGAGTCGACGCTCCTGTTCGTCATGACGAAGCGAAGGCTCGGCCTGCACGTCTTCTTCTGGGGTCGGCGCGCGGAGGCGTGAAATGAACAGGCCGGCCCGCTCCGCATCGTTCGAAAAGATCGTCATTCCTGCGCCTGGATCGAAGGATCAGGGCGGCGCGGGGCCGCGCGCGCCGCTGGAAGTGGACTGGCGGGCACTGCGGTCGCTCGTCGATGATATCGACGCCTGGCGTGAACTTGCCGAGCGGGCGCTCGAGCCCAACGTATTTCTCGAACCGGCGTTTGCCTGCGCGGCGGCTTCGCACTTGGCGGACGCACAAGTCGGGGCGCTCGTCGTCCGCGAGGGTGACCGCCTTGTCGGCCTGATGCCCGGCCGCGTCGAGGGCCTTGGTCAAGGCCGGCCGGTTTCCACTTTTGTCGCCTGGAGCCACTCGTTTGCGCCTTTGTCGACGCCGCTCGTCGATCGGGATGCAGCGCAGGGCGTAGTCGCAGCGCTCGTCGACAGTCTGCCTGAACTTCCGGGCGCGCCGCGCGTCGCGCTGTTGCCGTTGATCCCCGAGGAGGGCCCTGTCGCCCGCCTCATTGCCGCGCACCTCGGCGAGAAGAAGCGCGCACCTTATCGGCTTGATCCGCACCGGCGCGCGTCGCTCGTTCCCGGGCAGCCGGATGCCGATGAAGAGGTTTCGTCGAAGCGGCTCAAGGAGCTCCGCCGCCTGCGTCGTCGCCTAGCACAGGAAGGTGCGCTGACCCACGAAACCGCCACGGACGCGAACGCGGTTGATACCGCGCTTGCAGGCTATCTCGCGGTCGAAGCCTCCGGATGGAAGGGCCGCTCCGGAACGGCCGCGACGCAGAATTCGGCGACCGCGCGGTTCTTCGCAAGCGCCGTGACTGCGCTCGCGAGCGAGGGAAAGGCGCGGGTTGACCGCCTGAAGCTCAACGGCCGGACAATCGCAGCGACGATCACCCTCTTCTCGGGCAACCGCGGCTGGTTCTGGAAGACCACCTACGACGAAGCCTATGCGCGCTTCTCACCGGGCGTGCAGCTTGCACTCGATCTCACGGGGTCGTTGCAGGTCGAGGGCAGGCTGGCGCTTGTCGATTCCTGCGCAGTCGCGGATCACCCGATGATCGATCATCTGTGGAGCGGCCGATTGGCGATCGCCGACTGGCTCGTGCCGCTCGGCGGCCGTCCGGCGATGGCAGCCACAATTGCCGTCGAACACGCCCGGCGCGCCGTGATGGCGCCGCTCAGGGCGCTCCGGAGCGCCGCGCGCCGCTGATCAGGCGCGATCGCGCAGCAGTCGGCGGATGACCTTTCCCGTCGTCGTCATCGGCATTTCATCGATGAATGCGACCTCGCGCGGATACTCGTGTGCCGACAGGCGCGTGCGTACGAACGCCTGAATCTCCGAGGCGAGCCGGTCGGAGGGGGCGTGTCCTGGTTTCAGCACGACGAAGGCCTTGACGATCTCCGTACGCAGCGCATCGGGCTTGCCGATGGCCGCGGCCAACGCCACCGCGGGATGACGGATCAGGCAATCCTCGATCTCGCTTGGGCCGATGCGATAGCCCGAAGACGTGATGACATCGTCGTCGCGGCCGACGAAGCGCACGTATCCTTCGTCGTCAGCGATCCCCTGGTCGCCGGTGGTCATCCAGTCGCCGATGAACTTGTCGCGCGTTGCGTCCGGGCGTTTCCAGTATTCGAGAAACATGACGGGATCGGGCCGCTTGACCGCAATCTGACCGAGTTCTCCAGGCGCGCAGACGCCGCCGTCGCCGCGGATAACCGCGACGTCGTGGCCCGGCACGGGCATCCCGATCGCGCCGGGTTTCGAGATGCCGATCGCAGCGCATGAGGAAAGCACGAGATTACATTCGGTCTGGCCGTAGAACTCGTTGATCGTCAGCCCAAAGGCGGATCGTCCCCAGTCGTACGTCTCGACGCCCAGCGATTCGCCGCCCGAAGCGACCGTTCGCAAAGCGAGCTTGCGCTTGGGTGGGCCCGCGCCACGCAGCATCCGCAGCGCGGTCGGAGGAATGAATGTATTGCGCACGTCGGCGTCCGCCATCAGCGCAAAGGCTTCCTCAGGATCGAACTTGTCGAATTTGCGCGCCACGACGGGAACGCCGAGCGCGAGGCCCGGCAGTAAGATGTTGAGCAGCCCGCCGGCCCAAGCCCAGTCGGCCGGGGTCCAGAGTCGGTCGCCCCGTTGCGGAAGAAACTCGTGGGCGAACTCGACGCACGGGAGGTGTCCGAGCAGCACACGATGCCCGTGCAGCGCGCCCTTGGGCGGGCCGGTGGTGCCGGATGTGTAGATCATCATCGCAGGATCGTCGGCGGCGGTATCGGCTGCCGAAAAATCGTCTGATGCACGCGGCAGAGTCTCGTGGAACGGGAGCGCGCCGTCCGCCGGGCCGTCGGTCGACAAGACGAATTTTAAGTCGGGCAACCGGCCGCGGATCTCCGCGAGCTTCGCAAGACCGGAGGCATTGGTGACGACGGCGCGGGCACCCGAGTTCTCCAGCCGGTAGAGCAGAGCGTCGACACCGAACAGTGCGGCGAGCGGCACCGCGATGGCGCCGAGCTTGTGGATCGCCAGATGCGTGATCGCCGTCTCCGGCGTCTGCGGCAGAATGATCGCGATGCGGTCGCCGCGCGCGATGCCGTGCGCGGCAAACGCATTGGCCAGCCGGTTCGACTGCTCGCGCAGGCGGCCGTAGGTGACAGCCTCCAAGCCCGACGGTTGCCGGATGAGCAGCGCAACTCTTTCCGGCTCGCGTGCCGCCCATTTGTCGCATGCGTCGACGCCGATGTTGTAGCGGGCAGGGACTTGCCAGCGAAACGCGGCGCGGAGCTTCTGATAATCGCGGACGTCGGGGAGCATCGCGTGCGAGCGGCGTTTGTCAGCGGGCCGCGGGTTCGGCAAGGACGAGGGCCCAGAACACCTTGTACTTCGAATTGGGCGCGTAGGCCGTCGCAATGCCGAAGCGGGTCGCGCCGGGAAGCAGCATGTTCTTGTTGTGCGACGGCGAGTCGCGCCAACCGGAGAAGGCTTCGGCGAGCGTGTGGTAGCCGGCGCCGACGTTCTCGGCGGCGCGGGCCGCCTGATACGAGCCGATCCGCTGCGCGAAGCCGCGCCCGCCGGGATCGTGAGTCACGCGATCGGCGGCAGCCATGCGGCGGGCCTGGTCGCGGGCGATTTCGAGCAGCGCCGGCTCCGGCTCCAGCGGAGGCAGTCCGTTCGCGCGGCGATAATCGGAAAGCATCGACGCCGCCGCGGCCACATTCACTTCGGCGCCGGGCCGCGCGAGGCTTTCGTAGAAGGGCGGCGAGGTCTTATCGAGTTCATAGGTGCTGCAGGCCGTGAGCGGGACGGCGACAGCGAGAACGAGGCTCGTGATGAGGTGGCGCATGAGGGGGGTGCAGGTCTTTAGCGCGCGCGGCGGGCAGGTGCCAACGTACAAATGACCGCGGCGGCTTCGCGGCAATGTACAGTCGGGGGCCGCTCGCGGGACATCGGGGGAATGAGCAAGACATACGATTATATCGTGATCGGCGCGGGCTCGGCGGGCGCCGTGATCGCCAGCAGACTGTCTGAGGATCCGGGCATCTCCGTGCTGCTGCTCGAGGCGGGCGGTCGCGACAGCCACCCGTTCCAACTGATGCCGCTCGCGTTCCAGTCCGTGGCGCGCAGCCGGCCCTTCATATGGCAGTTCGAGAGCGAGCCGGAACCGGGACTCGGCGGACGCCGCCTGCCGATCCGGCGCGGACGAACGCTCGGCGGTTCGTCGTCGATCAATGCGCTGATTGCGAGCCGCGGCAATCGCGTTGACTACGATCTATGGCGAATAGGCGGCTCACCAGACGGCCGCACGCGTGTCCGCGATCGGTGACTAATACGATCGCTCGGAACCCCGCACTTTTCCGGTAGGAGCAGGCGGCGCCTCATTAGCGCCGGATCCAGCAGGGCAGGCGCCGCGGGGTACGCGGCTTCTTCTCGGCGGGTGTCCTTTCGAACTCCTGATCGGCTTCTTCGAGCGTCGGGGACTTCGGTGCCCGGGCTCGAGAAGAAGCTTCTTTCCTACTCGCGCGCGTCTTTGAGCGAGAGGATGGGCGGCGTCCGCGTGGTGGTGACGCCGACCGCGCTCGGGCCGGGCGCTGCGGTGTGGGAATTCCAGGTCGTCATGGATACGCACAGCAAGCCGTTGAACGAGGATCTCGCGCAGGCGGCCGCGCTCGTCGACGACGACGGCAAGCGCCATGCGCCGGTCGCCTGGCAAGGCGATCCGCCGGGCGGCCATCACCGCAAAGGTGTGCTCAAGTTTTCCGC